>NVQL02000025.1 GCA_002400495.2 Alphaproteobacteria bacterium
GTTCTTACGTTTAGACATTTTAGATTTCCTCGTCTGGTTAAAACCAGTCAAGCAAAAATTGTAGCTTAAGTCACTGTCTCATTATTGGGGACTACCTCAGTGACTTGGTTTTGAAATTAGATTTATATAGTCCAAGTTGCTTCAATTTTCATTATCTGAATCAAGTTGTTTTGGGAGTGCTGCAGATTATTATTTTAGAAAATGATGATATTTGTGTAAGTTTTCAAAACGTTCCTTTAGGTTTTTCATTAAAACATACATGCCATCTATAGTGTCATAAAATCGTGGATCAGAAATTTTACGCCGCATCAGCTCAGACTTGACAACAATAGATAGTTTTTCCAGTCGATCCGCTGGTGAGGGGTGCAGACGATTTTCTAAAAATTTCTTTTCTCCCAGAAGTCCTGTGAATAGTTGATCAAATACCATTTGAGTACTCACCATAGTCATGGCTCCCAAAAATGCCGCACCGGGGCTTCCGCCAGTTACCTCTTCATGCTTACTAACAATCTCGATAGCGCATAAATCGGCTTGATATTCTTGGTTAACCTTGTCCCTTTGGGCGGTTTTGTTATGCTGAAGCGCTACGTGGCATTGTTCATGTAATACCATAAAACCCAATCCATGTAGGAATAATGTTCCAAAGCGTTCATTAAATTTCACGTGCGTTATATATTTTTTAATTTTCCCTCTTCCATTTGAAATCTTGGAAATTAAAGTGCCAACTGTTTCAGTTTTCATATTAGGATACAAGTTCTGCATCAAGGCAAAAGTAAGTAACTCTTCATAAAGTGCGGTGATCGGCACATCAGAAAAATCCAAATGCAAATATTGCCCAAGAAGTAATGCACCGCTTTGGCTCGAAATTGCATTTATTAAAGAATCATCAAATTTAACAACGCCATTCGGCAAAACCGCAGCTTCAAAGTTTCTGTCGGAGCAAATAAAATATGGCACGCCTTCAACGCGTTCTATGAAATTTTTTGGCAATACTTTCGCGCTTACCAAACGTTTTATCCGCTCGACAAACAACTCGTCTATAATATTTTTCATGTCTTTGTTAGTGCTTTGCTGCACACAAGGGTTGGTCGGTGTTTCAGCACTGACAATGCTACCTGATAAAACTATGATAACAGCGCTTACGAACCAAAGTTGAGTGAATTTTAAAATATTTTTATGGTTTGTCATCTTATCCTGCTCATGATTGATTGTCTGGGTCGAGCAAAGACATCCACTGATTAAGCTTTTGTTCAAACACGTCTTTTTGAGTTTTGATTTGGACTAGAATTATCATTGCGCCAGTACCAGTCGCACCGTTGGATTTTACGGCTATGTCATACCTATCGTTAAGGCTATTAATCTGGCTTGAAACTTTAACCAAATTATCTGTTGATTGATGAGCAATTTCTAGTCTTTCTAGCAAATTAAGCACTTCAGTAACTCTAGATAGATAATTTTTATATTCAATCGGGCATCCTGTTGCTGGTCCTTCAAAAAATTTGAATCTCATGCATCTTTCGAGGAATTTACACTCGTTAATGCATAGCCTCAACGCACCGTAACTCGCAGGCGTCAGCTTTAAAACGTCATCAAATTTCCTTTTTTTTGAAACCGAAACGTTCGAACTAATCGACATTGCCTCCTTTTGCAGGTAGTTAATTTCACCAGAAACAGTTTGTTCAAACCCTCTAATATCGTCGGAACAAGGTGAGCCTTGCATGAACCATATCATCGCCCCCACTGTCCCAACTAGCACAACAGCGACTCCAGCGAAGGTTTTCAAATTTTTCATAAATTCTCCTAATTAGTAAAGGCTAACTATTTCTCGTCAAACCGAAAGCTAGCCACCATCAGGACTAAATGTGCGTCTCTCGCTGAAATCTACAGAACGTCCACCACAGGAGGCATGAAGAGATTACTCGAAATCGCAACCGCTTTTCAGTGTTTAATAATATTGTTATACTGATGAATCGGAATGTATATATGAAATTAATACTGAATATTTTAAAGTAAAAGTCAACATTATTTACATATTCATGTTAAAAGTTGGCATTAAAATTCATTCGAAATTACCTTTATATCTATTTGTCCTACCTTCATTCGGTAATATTTTTGATCATTAATAATGCCATAAAGAATTTCTTGATTTTGATTTCTGATAGAATTTGTTTGAAATTGTAATTTGCGCCTGTCATTCAGATGTTTACTGATTAAGATTTCAGATTGTTTGCGATCTCTTTTTAAAGCATCAAATGCTTCATGTTGATTAGTGAGGGATATTTGCTTGTATTGGCCCGTGAGGCGTTGCCAGATGCCTCGAATACCAGAATTTAGACGTTGGGCGCGAATTAATGTTTCCTCGTTCCAACGTGTGTTCTGGGCGATTTTTAGTTTTACGCGTTCTTGCTTCTGTTTTTCGACCAATTTCTTGCGATATTGCTTTAGCATTTCATTGTCTTTGGCGCGTTGTGTTTTGGCTTCTTTGGCGTGTCGTTTGAATGTATTTGTCATGTCGTTGATGATTTGAGATTTGGCTTCGTCAACAGTTGGTAAATTTTCTGGATTGCCCAAACGACTTCGTACTTCTTTGGCCTTGATGTTTGTGTACCGAGCTATAGATATGACTTCGCCTTCATGTGTAACGGCGACATGACCGCGCCTATCACCTTTTGCTAAGATTAATCCGCGCTCGGATAGAGCTGTTTGAAATGATTTTAAATTGTCACTTGCTGCCCAACAATCTTGCATCATGCCTTTTAAGTCGCGGGCGTTTTTGTTCATTCGTTTGCATTGTTGCCATTCGGCTAGGGAGAAATTTCTGGGATTGCTTTTAAGGCCGCGTATAAGGCCTTGGGGCATTTTCCAATTATGTTCACGATATAATTCGCGACTGATGGCTTGGAGCTTATTTTTATAGTGTGGAATATTTTGCGCGGTCATTGTGTCTGCGTCAATTCGACTCCAGACGCAATGTGCATGTCGTCTGCCATGTTTTTCGTGGAAAACTATCACTCTGGGATGATTTAGTAGGCCAAGTTCTTTTTCAATGCGGTCAATTGCTTGTTCAAATATTTCAATTTCTACATATTCAGATTGTGGTGGGTTAAGACTGAGTGAGAAAAGATGGTTGAGGCATTTTGTGCCTTTAGATATGGCGTAGGCTTCTTTAAAAGCACCTGTTACATCATTTGATATGAAGCCTCTGATTTCATGAACGGTTACGTGGTCATTGTCTGCCGTGTTTTGTAGATGAACGGCCAGTTCTTTGGCGTTTCCTCGTTCATTGCCTTTTAATATCATGTGTTATTTTTCTTGAATGCCTAACGCCTTCATAATGTGGGTTTTAATTTCTGAAATTTCTATGCAGGCATTGTGAATGAGGGCTTCGGTTTCTTCGCTAACGGATAACGCCCCGATTTGTACCGCGTGGGCAAGTTTTGATAGGCTGGTGCTGAATGCTGATTTTCCTAACAATGCTAAAACTGTGGCTAATGCCTGCTTGTCTTTTGTGGGGAATTGAGAGCGAACGGCACGGCTTTTTGCAGGTTGTTTGCCTAATAGGCATTCTCGAATATATTCGCCTAATGAGCGATTGCCTGCTTGTTGTTCTAATTTTGCGCGTTCTTCTGGTGTGAGGCGTATTGAAAAGGGCTTTGATTTTTGTGACATATGAGAAGTTCTGAAATTTGAGAGCTATTGAATATAGGTTTTCAATTTTGAATAAAAAAAATGCTCTCGCGGGTGAAAATCCGGAGAGCATTTGTTTGTAATTATTAGAAATTTTTATGGGGTAGGGGTGTCTGGTTCGTCAATCAGCGGATTGATTTTATCGTCCTTAAAATGGTCATTTAAAATGCTTTCCCATTCGGCTAAGTTCTGGAAAACATGATGTAATTCTGTCCCTGTGTCTTCCACCATTTTCTTTAAATATTACGCGCATAATGTGTGAAGTTGAGTGATTGGCCGTTTGGTGTTACGGCGTTTTTATCTTGTTGTAGCGCGGCGTTTTGCTTGATACCAATTTAAGCAACTTATTTCATTTATGGAGCTATTTAGCATATTCTTAATTGTCGTTTAAGGGTCAATTCAAAAGCCATGTTATACTTGGCTGCAAAGCAAACACGAAATTTATCGTAGTCCATGAGCAAAGGACGTGGTATTTAAAGATTAAAAATTATAATGTGATTATTACTGAGATGGATATTAAAGAAGAATTAGAGGGGCGAATTGCAACGGTTCTTAATGGAATATCTGAGTTTAGTGTTTTATTAATCAAATCAGGCTTTCGTCGTTAGTGAGAAAGATAGAATTCAATGTCACATGGCTCGACTAAAATAGCCTCTAAAGGCGTATGTATCTACTGTCGTAGAAGCGGGATTAAATTAACGGATGAGCATATAGTTCCATTTTTCATCGGTGGTTCTCATATACTTACTCAAGCTAGTTGTCTTGAATGTAATAAGATCACTTCAAAGTTTGAGCTAGAGGTCGCTCGTAATCTTTGGGGTGACGCAAGAATTGCCGCAAATGCACCTTCACGGCGTAAGAAAAACAGGAAATCTAGCATTCTCTTGCATGATCCCGATGACCGATCCATAACCCGCGAGATACCCTATGATGAATATCCTGCAATCTTTGTGTTTTATTTTATGCAAAAAGCAGGATTGTTACAGGGCTTGCCTGAAACGATTGATTTGTCAAAGCAATGGCAACTAAAAACCATTTCAAATACAGCTAAAACAAAAGCATTTGAGGAAAAATATCCGGGTAAATTGACTGCGCAACTTAAACATGTTCCAGATAGCTTTGCACGTCTAATAGCGAAAATAGGCTATGGACAAGCCCTCACATTATTAGATATTGGTGAATTTAAACCTCTATGTTTGCCTTATATACTAGGGAAGAAGAAAAACCTTTCATTTATTGTTGGGAGTGATGATGGAAATTCAGATCCTAAAAAAGGAATAGGCTATAGCCTAAATACTGGTGGGTTTGGAACTCCTGAAAGGATTATGATTGTTTCTACAGTGCGCTTGCTAGCTGATAATCCTACGCCTAATTATCATATTGTAGTCGGTGAAGTCATAGGAAGAGATAAAGTTACTAGAGCGATTGAAAAACTTAGCCCTGATGGCTTGGAAATGTTACCATTCGATGCTGTGCCTTCTGGTTTGTATCGTCCTCAAAATCATTGGTCGCCGTCTGTTTGGCCTCTTCCTTACTTACCCAAAGAATATGTATGACGCTGTTTTTTGTGTTTGATGTGTCTCCCATACGTTTCTTCAAGAGATGGCAGAATAGGCGGGGGCGCCCCGAACATGCTCTTTTGTTTCCTTGTCTTTTTGGAGCAAAAGCCAATTCTTCGCGCTCGCATTTCTCTCAAACAAGAAAAGCACCCAAAAAGGGCTGGCATGGGCCGCGATACACCGCTGTAAATCGTCAGATTCTATGGAACAGATTATTATATATCGCGTGTATAGTGTGTGAAGTCTAGTGATTGGCCGTTTAGGATTGTGGCGTTTTTGGTTGTTTTTGTGTGTTTGAAGTTGTTTTTTTCTAATACGCGGATGGAGGCGATGTTTGTGGTTGTGGTGTGGGCGGTTAGGGTTTTTAGGTTGTGGGTTTTGGCTAGGTTTATGAGGTTGGCGGTTAATTTTGTGGCTAGGCCTTGGCCTGTTTGGTTTTTTGCTACTCTGTAGCCTAGTTCGGCTGATTGGTGTTTTATGTTGATTAGGTTGATGCGGGCGATGATTTTGTTGTTTTGGTAGGCTAAATAAAACAAGCATTGGCCTGCTGTTTGTTCTTTTACTAAGCCTTGGATGATTTTGTGGAGATCGTTGTGGTTGAAATAGGCTTTTGGGCGGGGTGGGGCGGATTGTTCGAAATAGGTTTTGTTTTTTGTTTCGAAGTCTAGGATGGCTTGGCAATCGGCTGTTGACATTAATTTGAGTTGCATGATTTTTCCTTGGGTTTAGACTTGAATATAACTTAAAAAAAGTGAGAGATGAAATGGAAATTGATGTGATTAGTGGGTATCATGCGCATGTGTATTTTGATGCTGGGAGTGTTGAGAAAGCGCGGGGGTTGTGTGAGCGGGCGGCTGAGAAGTTTGGTGTGCCGATGGGGCATATGCATGAGAGGAATGTGGGGCCGCACCCGAGATGGTCTTGCCAATTGAGTGCATCGGCTGCGCAATTTGCGCTTTTGTTGCCGTGGTTGGTGCTTAACCGTGATGGGTTGATTGTGTTTTCACACCCTGTGACGGATGATGCTTTGGTTGACCATCGTGACCATGGGATATGGTTGGGGACTGGGCTTGAGATGGATTTGAGTATTTTTTAGTTGGGTTTTGCTTTGGCTTTTGTGTTGGGTTTTAGTTGCCATTGGCAATAGAGATATGCCAAGTAGCCGCCGATGAATTGGACGGTGATGAAGGCTGCGACATCTATGGGGCGGATGCCTGCGAAGCTGTTGGACATGGAGCGGGCGATGGTGACGGCTGGGTTGGCGAAAGATGTTGATGAGGTGAACCAATAGGCGGCGGTGATGTAGAGGCCAACGGCGGTGGCGATCATGTTTTTATTGGCTTTTAGGGTGAGTAATATTGTGATGACGAGGCCGAAGGTGGCGATGGCTTCGGAAAACCATTGGCCATTGCCTGTGCGGATTTTTTGTGAGGCTTGGATGAGTGGCTCGTTGAACATTAGATGGGCTGCCCAGACGCCTAGGATGGCGGCGGTGATTTGGCAAATTATGTAGGCTGCGCCTTGGGGGATGGTGAGTTGGCGTTTTAGGGTGAAAATGAAGGTGACGACGGGGTTGAAATGAGCGCCTGATATGGGGGCTAGCATATTGATGAGAATGATGAGGATGGCGCCTGTGGGGATGGTGTTGCCGAGTAGGGCTATCGCCATATTGCCTTGTGCCAAGCGTTCGGCCATGATGCCTGAGCCGATTATGGTGGCGAGGAGAAATGCTGTGCCGATGAATTCGGCGGCTAGTTTTTGTTTGAAAGTATAATTTTGCATGATCGGTTCAACATATGGTTAGCAATCGCAGGCGATGGCCTCGATGATGGGGGTGCAGATTTCGGGGGTGCCGCCGCAGCAATCTTCCATTAAGAATGAAAGCAGGCCGCGTAGGGCTTCGAAATTGGCGTAATAGCGGATGGCGCGGCCTTGGCGTTGGTTTTTGACCAGATTGGCATTGAGTAAAATGCTTAGATTGGCCGACATGGTGTTTTGTTTGACGTTTAGGATTTTGCCAATTTCGCCTGAGAGTTTTCCATCGGCGCCTGATTTGATGAGTAGGCGGAAAATATCTAGCCGTGTTTGTTGGCTGAGGGCGGCGAAGGCGGTGGTGGTGTTTGATGTATCCATATATCATGAATACTTGATGTGTTGATGAGAGTCAATGAAAATTAGAATTTATTCTGTTTGATAAAACAAATTTCGGATTATATAAGAGAAAATCCTAATGCTAAATTTACAAAGTCTTTAATGTCTTTCAATACCGCATTTACTAATTTCTGTACCGCCGATACTACTAAGACATTTGTCATAGCTATAGTTGAGATTAGATTGTTTTTTGCTAATTGAAAAAGTAACTTTGCACCGTTTTTTGACATTTCTTTACTTGCAACAGCTGCAGCAATATCTTTTATTCGACTTGCTAGAACCTTTAACTCGTGGGTAACAGATATTTTGATCTCTGACCATTTGTCGCCAGCAATACTTGTTGCGGTGGCGATGAGTCTTTTGATTAATTCTTCGATGTTTTCCATTTTATTTCCCTTCTGTTGGTTTGGTTATAGACCTTTTTTGGATAATTCTGCTTTTAGAGCGATACGTATACCATCCTGTATTATGGCTTTGAATATATCTGCAGAAGCTTTTGTCAGAAAAATTTCTTCCTTATGAAATTTTTGTATAATTAAGTTATTAGCCGCCACTACTTTAATGGTAATGGTGGTGCAGCTGCCGAGGCTTAAATCAAATTTTTGAGTATCTTTTGGGTCTAATAATTTTGATAAGCCTGAATCGAAATTGAATTTCTCTTCCAACAAGGTAATGGGTTGAATGGCAGTGTTTGCGAGTATTGACATTGAAGCATTTATTGTTTTAGACGCAAAACAATTTCCACTTGGATCGGCGGCTTCTGCTTGTACAACTAGATTTGCTAGAATTGCATTGGACGATGCATAATATTCTTGTACTGATCCGTTTGCATAGTTGCCAGAAATTTTAGTCTTCTTTGTATTCATAATTTCAATGAATTCACCAACTGATACGTGATATTGATTTAGAGTGCTTTCTATGTTGCTATCAAATTCTGCAACGAATCTTAGAGTTGAACATCCACTTAGAGCAAAAAATAGTAGCGGAATAATAATTGAGTTTAGTTTAAAAATTTTCATGTGCTTCCCCAAAGTTTGAGTTAAACGTCTGATTTTTTCTTAGGTCGCTTAATACAGTTAATTGCATCTCCAGCGCCTTGAAATCTTGCTAAATTCGCAATAATAAGCTCGGCAGCAGCGAATGATAAGCTGCCATCACCTTGAGTGAGATGATCAAGGAGGATGAAATATTCTTTTTTGCAAGAATATACAGGATGCTTATCGGTTTCACTGACCCAAAGACCAATGCTAGTTGCGGATTTGAGTGTTAATCTACCGTCACCTTTTCCATGAATGTCATCATCTCTAGCGATGATTTCTGAGCTGTTGATGTCTATGCAATTTTCATTGTAGTATTTGTTTTCCCACGCTTCAAAAAATCGTAGAATTTTCCCACTGGGTGCTTTTTGGGTATAGCGATGGGCAGTGAATTTTAGTTTGGCGGGGTAGTGGGTATCATTTGAATATGATGCAGTGACGCCTAGCTTTAGCTTGAATATTGCGAAAAATTTACTTGAATCAATGCCACCGTTACCATCGATTGTTTTTTTTATATCTATTGTTTGATTACATTTTTTTGTTTCTACGAGATTATTGTTTGCTAATTGTTTTTTTAAATTTTCTATTGTTATTTCTGAAATATTCCAATTGCTAACAGCAGAAATAAGGTCATCTACTAATTCTCCGTCGAATACCGGTCTTATCAAATTAAAAGCTTCGGGTTTCATGATATCTGCGCCGTTAATTACGGTGAAGTGGCTTTCGTGAGAGGAATCGACATGAACTTCTGTTGGTTCCGTGAAATTGGTTTTTTTCGTGCTGGGGTCAACAATCATTGTGAAATCGTTTACCCCACGTTCACCCACAACTTTATATATTTCAGATGTGGTGTAGTCTAATATAATGGCGCCAGATTTTGTAGTTAATTTTCCTGCTTGTTGAACAATTGCGAAAAGGCCTTTTTGAGAATTGAATTTGAAATAGTGATCATTCTTTTTTGAATGAATATTTGTATGTACATGAACGTAAATCCCTAGGCCATTTTGTGTAACTGCAAAACACCAGATTACATTATTTCTATCTGGCTCACATAGCTTTGTGAGTGTAATAATTTGACCAGCAGGTAAATAAACACTTCGGTGGCTTAATGATATTTTTTCTTTGGTGATGGTGGCTAAACGGGCACTGCCGCTTTTAGTTAGCCTTTTTCCAGTTACGGGGATTGCTTTTTCGTTATAAATTACAGGATCATACTTAATGTTATTTTGATTGGCGTAGGCAGTATAATTACCAAATAATGATGTTAATGCAATCGTAATAATACTCAGTAATTTCAATTTTATATTTAGTATTGGCATGGTGTTATCATGAATATAATTTCTTTTAATGTAAATATGCGTTAAATACTATGTGATAATATGAATTAGTCAATCTAAAAATTACGCCTGAGCTAGGGTGTGGTGTGTTTTTCTGCTATAGTGGGTCTTGTTCTCACCTATTTAAAGCATTGATATATCTGTTGATGCAGTGTTGGACGATTGTTTGGGCGTTGGCTAGGATATGGCCGCCGAATGGGCCGTATAGGCGTTCGAAATTGAAGTTTTCTAGCCGTTGGTCGATGGTTTTGACTTTGTGGGCGGGGAGGGGGATGACATTGGGGAAGCTGTGCATGAAGGTGGCTTGGTTGTTGACGGAGTAGACTGTGTCTGCGCCGAAAAGGATGCCTTTGCCATCGGTTGCGCCGCGCCAATGTAAGACGCATGAGCCATCGAAATGGCCGCCGCAATTGATGATGGTTAGGTCATCTTCTAAATTGAGCGTGTCGCCTTGCCAGAATAGGATGTTATCGGACATATCTTGCACCCAGTGCTTATCGGCATGGTGGATATAGATGGGGATGTTGCCGAAAGTGGCGCTCCAACAGGCGGCATTTGAATAGAAATGCGGATGTGAGATGACGATGGCTTTAAGGCCGCCCATGGCTTGGATTTTATCGACCCACTGATCGCTGATTAGGGGGACGCAATCCCATAAATAGTTGCCGTTTTGGGTTTGAATTAGATAGGCATCTTGGCCGATGCCGCATTTGAAACTGGTGGGTAGGGAGTGTAGATTGGGTTCGATTTTTGTCCATTTTGTTTCGTGTTTGTTGTAATGCTCGGCTAAGATGAGCCATTCTTGGCCTGTTTCGGGTACGTTTTGGCGGTCATCTTCGCAGATTGGGCATATGGTGGGGACGGAGTGGCTGCTTGATTGTTGGACGCCGCAGGCCTTGCAGGTGTATTTGGTCATTTGAAAACCCTTTAAATATTGGAGAAAGATATATGGCGCGGAAGCTCGAGATATTGCGGCATATGATATTGTGATTGTTCGATATGCAGCAGGTATTCGCGATGGGTTATTTACCTATCGGGGAGGGAGGTGAATAATCTGATTAGTCGTGCCATTGTCTTTCTCCATTTTTTAAAGTTTATGCGGTGGCTGGGTTTATGACATCGTCGCCTTTATTCCAATTACAGGCGCATAGCTCGTCGGTTTGCAGGGCGTCTAATACGCGCAGCACTTCATCGGGATTGCGGCCTACATTGCCATCGTTGACCATGATGAAGCGGATGATGCCGTTGGGGTCGACTATGTATGTGGCGCGTTGTGCGACGCCGTCATCGCCTAGAATGCCTAGAGCTGAGGTTAGTTCGCGTTTGACATCGGCCAGCATGGGGAATGGTAGATCGCGCAGTTCGGCTTGGTGTTTGCGCCATGCCCAGTGGACGTGTTCACTATCGACACTGCCAGTTAGCACTTGGGTGTCGCGGAGGGCGAAATCTTCATTTAGATCACCGAAAGCGGCGATTTCTGTGGGGCAGACGAAGGTGAAATCTTTGGGGTAAAAGAAGATGACTTGCCATTTACCTGCATATGTTTTGTCGCTAATGTCGATGAAGACATTGTCGATGTTGATGTCATCTAGCGGCAATGCTGCCACTGCTGTTACATTATATTCTGGGAATTTTTGACCTAATCCTAACATTTTTTTCTCCTGTTTTTTGTTAGCTATTATTTGTTGAGGCTGTTGAGCATCCACAAAGTTTTTTCGTGAATTTGAAGGCGGGCAAGGCAGACATCTGAAGTGACTTCATCATGGTTTTGTTGCGCGACGGTGAGGGCTTGATTTAGGCTGTTGATGAGTGTTTGGTGGCCTGTGACCAAGTTGGCAATCATATCTTTGGCGTTTGGCACGGTATCATCTTGCTCAATTTGGCTGGTTTTGACCATTTTTGCGTGATTGAGCGGGGCATAGGCGCCGAGGGCGCGGATGCGCTCGGCAATTTCGTCTATCGCTGCCCACATTTCGGTGTAATGCTGTTCGAACATGGTGTGCAGGGTGTGGAAATGCATACCTTCGACATTCCAGTGATAGCTGTGGGTTTTGAAATAGAGGCTATAGGTGTTGGCCAATATGTTGTTGAGTTGTTGAACCACGATGTCTTGATTGTTATGGGGCATTTTTTTCTCCTGTTATTTGTTGATTAGATGATAGGTTGTTTATTATGATAAATAAAATATATTGATTTTATCATTATGATATATTATATTTATCGTTATGAACTTACGTGAATTAGAATATTTAGTGGCGGTGGCGCAATTTAGGCATTTTGGCAAGGCAGCGGCGCATTGCAATGTGAGCCAGCCTGCGTTGAGCATTCAGCTTAAGAAACTTGAGCAAGAGCTGGGCGTTGACTTGTTTGAGCGCAATAATAAGCGGGTGCTTATCACGCCGATGGGGGTGAAAATAACCATGCGGGCGCGGATGATCTTGCAGCAAGCGGCGGATTTAAAGCAATTTGCAGCGGGGGCGAGTGATATATTTGGAGGTGAGTTGAAGTTGGGGGCTTTTCCGACTTTGGCGCCTTATTATCTGCCGTTGATTGTGCCTAAGATTATGCAAGAATTGCCTGACATTAAGTTATTATTGGTTGAAGATAAAACCGATATATTGGTTGATAAATTGCAAAAGGGTGAGATTGATTGTGCGTTTATGGCTTTGCCTGTTGAGGCGGAGAATTTGGATTATCTGCATTTATTTGATGATGAATTTTATGTGGCGGTATCGGCTAACCATGAATGGGCGGGGCGGGATGAAATTGCGGTTGATGAGTTGCAGGATAAGAGCTTGCTATTGCTTGAAGAGGGGCATTGTATGCGGCAGAATGCATTGGACGTTTGCAATTTGCATGGGGCGCGAGAAACGCAGGAATTTAGAGCCACCAGCCTTGAGACTTTGCGCCAAATGGTTGGCATTGGGGCGGGTATTACGTTAATGCCTAAGCTTGCGATGCAAGCGAATGATGGTTTGAAATATATAAGATTTAGTGGGGCGGCGCCTGTGCGGCGTATTGCTCTGGTGTGGCGCAAAACCACGCATAAGCGTGAGTTGTTTGAGAAATTGATTGAAATTTTTAAGGGTTGATAGTGCGCTGATGGTTAAGTCGAAACGCCTAAACCGACGCCGAGAATGATGAAAATACTGCGGAAACCGTATTTTGCGGCATGACCCAAAACGATGAGCACATTTGGCCCTGGTGAAAAGGTGATGCCGATATAAGCCACGCAAAATATAAACCAGAGCGATGAATCCATTTATTCTTCCTTTATATAACGGGAATGAGTATGGCGTATTTTATTGATGTTAGCTATTGAATATTTTGCCTTGCGCGAGCAGCCAATGGTAGAATTTTTGGGCAATGATGGTCAATATTGATGGTAAGATATTCACAAGGGGTGCCAAAGCTTAGAAAGGTTGTAGCCACAGATAACCGACTCGGTGTAAGCATTGAGAGAAAAATTTACGGGGTGTCTGTGGCAAAATTATATTTTAGTTTTAGTGCAATGAATGCGGGGAAATCGACCAGCTTGTTGCAAGCGGCGTATAATTATATTGAGCGCGGGATGAAGGTTGAGCTTTATACCGCTGCGTTTGATGACCGTGCGGGTGTGGGCAATATAGCCTCGCGCATTGGTTTGGAGAGCAAAGCTAAAACTTATGATGCTGAGACTGACCTTTATGCTGATACGAAGGCGGGGCAGGCTGAGGCGGCGATTGATTGTATATTGGTTGATGAGGCGCAGTTTTTGAGTGAAGCTCAGGTGTGGCAGTTGGCAAAAGTGGCTGATGAATTGCGGATTCCTGTGATGTGTTATGGGTTGCGGACGGATTTTCAGGGGAAATTATTCCCCGGGTCGGCGGTTTTGTTGGCGATTGCTGATAATTTGCGTGAAATTAAGACGATTTGTTGGTGTGGGCGTAAGGCATCTATGGTGTTGCGGTTGGATGCTGATGGCGTGCCAATTGTTGAAGGTGATCAGGTGGTGATTGGGGGCGAGGATTCATATGTGTCTGTTTGCCGCCGTCACTGGAGTGAAAAGAAACCTACGGGGGAATGAATATGACGAAGGAACTAATTAGCACGGGCTCGCCGATGGAAAAGAAGGCGGGTTATAGCCGTGCGGTGGTGCAGGGTGACTGGGTGTTTGTATCGGGCACGACAGGGTTTAATTATGAGACTATGATTATGCCTGAAAGTTTGGCGGAGCAGATACATAATTGTTTTAAGACGATTAATGAGACTTTGGCAAAGGCTGACGCGACGCTGGCTGATGTGGTGCGGGTGAATTATGTGGCGACCAAGCAGGAATATGTTGAAGAATGTTTTGAGATTTTTGGGCCGTATTTTGGCGACATTCGGCCTGCGGCGATGATGATAATTTCTGACTTGGTATCTGATGATATGAAGATTGAAATTGAAGTGACGGCGTTTAAGGGCTAGTCGGTTTTTGCAGAATTGTTGTTTAAATAGGCTTGGCGCATGCAATTGCCGCAGGGGCGGTAGCCGCAGGCGATTGCATCTTGTTCGGATTTAAAGAATACGCGGTTTTTGCGTTTCATGCGTTTGCCAGATTTGCATTTTAGGGTGCCGTATATTTTTAGGTTTTTATTGCCGCCTATGGTGATGGCTTGGCTTTGGATTAGATCGGCTATTTGTTGGTTGGTAAAATAGGCATGATGGTAGATTTTGGCTGGTTGCGTCATGGAAAATGGCTCCTAGCATATTGATGTGATGAGCTGCTCACATTGGGAATAAACTAACATATTTGGGACAATGTGAGCAGCTTCATGTTTGTTTTTCTTAAACTTTATTGATGCTGTTGCCGCCATCTACCATTGTGGTGGTGCCAGTGACGAAGCTTGCGGCATCGGAGGCTAGGAAAAGGGCTGCTTGGGCAATCTCTTCTGGTTGAGCGATGCGTTTTAGGGCGTGTAGATTGCGGACGAATTCGCGGGTTTGTTCATCATCGCCGAAGGCTTTGGCCATATCTGTATCGGTGCCGCCTGGGAGTAGGGCGTTGACCCGGATGTTTTGGGCGCCATATTCTACTGCTAGAGATTTTACTAAGCCTACGATGCCTGCTTTGCTGGCTGAATAAGCGGCCATTTGGGGCATGCCGTTGCAATAGCCGACAAATGATGAGGTGAATATGAGGGAGCCGCCTGATTTGTTGATGGCGGGGATTTGGTATTTTGCGGCTAGGAATGCGCTGGTTAGGTTGGTTGTGATGGTGTTGTTCCAGCCTTCTAATGTTACATCTGGGGTTGGGCCGCCTGCGCCTATTGTGCCTGCATTGTTGAAGGCTATATCTAGGCCGCCGAAATGATCGATGGCTAGGTTGGTTAGGGCTTGGTGGTGGGTTTCATCTGCCACATCGCCTGCTAAGGCTATGGCTTCGCCGCCTGCTTGGGTGATTTCGGCCACTAGGCTATCTAGCAGGTTTTGGCGGCGGGCGGTGACGATTAGTTTGGCGCCATGTTGGGCGAAGAGTAGGGCGGTGGCGCGGCCGATGCCTGCGCTGGCGCCGGTTATTATTGCGACTTTGTTTTTTAGCATATTCATAATCAAATCCTTTTCATTTTGTTTGATGAAAGGAAGTTAGATTATAAAAATATGTGGTTCGACCCGAAATTGGTTGTTGAAATATTTAGTGGGTATGACCAGTTTCGGGTTGTTTGTGATCGGTTGAGCAGGAGCTGTTTACGGGTTTGCCTGTGCGTAATTCTTGTAGGGCTTGGGTTATGATTTTGTAGGAGCTGGAGAGGAAGAGGCTGCTCATGAGGCCTGCGACGATGAGATCGGGTAGGGCGGATTGGGTGTAGTAGACTGCGCCTGCGGCTAGCATGACTAAGATGTTGCCGATGGCGTCGTTGCGGGAGCAGAGCCAGACGCTGCGGATATTGCTGTCGCCATCTTTGAACCTATAGAGGATGAGGACGCTGAGCAGGTTTGCGGTTAGGGCCATGAGGCCGATGATGCCCATGGTGCTGTATTCGGGGACATCTAGGATGAATAGGTTGTAGATGGTGGCAGATAGGACAAACACGCCCATGAGGGTTAGGCTTAGGCCTTTGGCTAGGGCGGTTTTGGCGCGGATGGCGAGTGGCATGCCGATGACTAATAGTGAGATGCCGTAGGTGGCGGCGTCGGCTAGGAAATCCATGGCATCGGCGAATAATGAGAGAGAGTTGGCGAGTTGGCCGCCTAGGATTTCGACTGTGAACATGCCTGCATTTAGGGCTATGACCATCCAGATGGCGCGTTTATAGGCGGGGGTTGCGCCATCGAAGGTTACGTCATGTCCACATTTTGCGCTCATATTTTTTTGCCGTTTGGTTGAGTGATTCTGTATTTGAGATCACTATAAATGCTCTAGCGACTATAGCTTCAAGAGTTATTTTTAATTTTATTTTTGACTTGCAAATGGTTCGCAAATGGCCTTAATTTAATGCATGATTATAGAAGAATATACGATTGGGCAGTTGGCCAAATTGGCGCATTGTAAAGTGCAGACCATTAGATATTATGAGCAGAAGGGTTTGCTTGATGAGCCTGTGCGCACTCTTGGTGGGCAGCGGCGGTATTATGAGGCGGCGCTTGGGCGGTTGAAGTTTATTCGGCATGGGCGGGAGATGGGGTTTTCGTTGGATGACATTCGGGAATTGCTGCAACTATCGGCGCTTGAGGGGCATGATTGTAAGCAGGTTGATGCGATTGCCTCGGCGCATTTGGCGCGGGTGGAAAGTCGGTTGAAGCGGTTGCAAAGTTTAAAGGGTGAATTGACGCGGATGATTGATTCTTGCCAGCATGGTGAGGTGGGGGATTGCCGCATTATTGAGGTGTTGCAAGATCATAATCATTGCGGGCATGAGCATGGTGAGATTGAAAAAATCTAAATTTTGAGTGGGGTGTTTTTGACATTGCCGCCTTTGGTGGCGATGGTGATGCTGTTGTCGGGCACTTTGCTCCATGTGCCATCTTTGGCATATGGTTCGGAGGCGAAACAAATGCCGTTGGGGCATTGGCGCTTGAACAGGCTGGGCGCGGGGCGGCCTTTGGATGCGTATTTAATCATGACCAAGCGATCGTCTTTGAACATAGCTGCGGTGAGCACCATTGGTTTTTTGATGTTTTTTTCTGCGGCCAAAGTCTCGATGAATTTTATGTAATTTTGCGTCGCGGCAATTGGATCGGTATCGAATCCATAATCTAGCAGGCCGAGGAAAATCATTTCGCTGTCGGTTTGACCTTTTTTGACGCTAAACATGTTGTCTGACAAAGTGTTTTCGATTTTGCGTTGGATTTGTTGATACTGGTTAATTTGGCCATTATGGGCGAATACCCAGCCATCTTGTTTGAACGGGTGGCAATTTAGGCGCGAAACGGGGGCAGAGGTTGAGGCTCTGACATGGGCGATGAAAGTGGGTGATTTGGTATGATATGCGATGTCGTGCAGATTATCGCAGCCCCACGCGGGCATGGTGTCTTTGAAAACCACGGGGTCGGCTTTTTCACTTTGCCATGCGAGGCCATAGCCATCGGCATTGACTGACATTTTGCCTTTGGTGGCGTGGTGGCTTTGCTCGATGAGTGAATGTTCAGGCTCGAATATATGATCTGAAATATAATTGGTTTCGCCTTGATAGGCTAGTAGACGGCACATTTATGCTTTTACCTTTTTATGCTTCTGCCCTTGTATTTTGGTACATATGCCACAATTTGGTCATAATCAATTCATGATTTGACCCTAATTTCGGCAAATAGCTGCCTCATTCATATAGCATATTCCAAATCATGGAAATGAATATTTATTTCAGAAACATGAAACAATGGAAAAACTAATGACACAACGTAAAGAACAACCTATCAGTCCACTATTACAAACTAGCTATGCCAGTGTGTTTATCGTCGGGGCTTTTATAGTGGGGGTGGTAGCCGTATGTGCCATTTTGTTTGGAGCTGGTGACTGGCAATTGAGCCATGATAATCCTAGTGACATCATGCCGATGTTAATGGCAGTCACTGGCTTTTTTGCTGTTGGTTATGGTGTGATGAGTGTGGTGATGAGCCGATTTTTTCGATCGATTGCTTATAGACGCCCCAATTACAGCCATTTAGAATATTAATTTTTCCGCTCTCTCATAATTATCTCAGCGAATGTGCCATCCCGAATTGATAAGCGGGGTGGTTTTTTCGCATTTATCAATATCCGTTAGCTGGGTATCAATTTAATTTATTTGACATTGGCTTGGCGGCCTGCGTTTACTTATTTGAAATTGGGAGATTTTTATGGAATTAACGACATATTTAACCTTTGCATTGGCTTGCGCCATATTGATTATTATACCTGGGCCGACAGTGGCGGTGGTGATTGCAAACTCGCTTAAGCATGGGGTGCGCATTGGTATGGTGACAGTGGCGGGGAGCATGTTGGCGATGGGAATTTTGCTGACGTTGGTGACTATTGGGCTGAGTGCTGTATTGGAGAATCTTGGCCATACATTGACTTATATTAAGTGGGCGGGTGTGGCTTATCTTATATATATTGGCTATAAAACGTGGACGGCGCCTAGCTCTGATTTGAGTGGTATGAAGGCCGAAGCGCCAAACCCGCGCAAGATATTTATACGGGGGTTTATTGTCACGATTAGTAACCCGAAGGCTTTGGTGTTTTTTGGGGCGTTTTTTCCGCAGTTTTTAAACCCTGAGGGCGATATAACTGCGCAATTGGCTCTTATGTCGGTTACATTTTTTGTGATTGCGTTGGTGCTTGATAGTACGTGGACGGTGATGGTCAATATTGCTAAAAACCTATTGTTGAAATCTGAAAAGATTGTTAACCGTGTGTCGGGCGGGTTTTTAATGTTGGGCGGTGGATTGTTGGCCTTGATTAAAGAAAAATAGCTTGAAAATATAACGGCTTGGGTTAGATTAGAATTAGTTTATTTCGATGAGGCTGATATGCGCAAAGTCAAATTTTCCAATCTATTAGACGGCTATGCGAATTTTCGTCAGAAAATTTACCCTAAGCATGAGAAATTGTTTAAAGAGCTGGTCGATAAAGGCCAAAGCCCTGAAATTATGATGATTTCTTGCTGTGACAGCCGGGTGAATAGCACCCAGATATTTTCGGCCAAAGCGGGTGATATGTTTACCTTGCGCAATGTTGGTAATTTGGTGCCGCCTTATGAGTTGGATGGTGGTTATCATGGCACCAGTGCGGCGATTGAATATGCGGTGACTGAGCTTAAAGTGAAGCTGATTATTGTGATGGGGCATAGTTATTGTGGCGGCATTAAAGCCGCTTATGAAAATAATGATGCTTTTGCGGAGCTTGATGCTGAAACGGGCAAAGGTTTTACCCGCCAATGGATGAGCATGATTAAGGAAATTAGTGATGACATTCATGAATGCCATCATGACCTATCTGAACGTGACCAGCTAAAACGGCTTGAGCAGCAGAATGTTTTGCTGAGCTTGAAGAATTTACGCAGCTTTAAATTTGTGCAAGATGCGTTGGATAGTGGTGAGCTGGAAATGGTTGGCTCGTGGTTTGATTTGGACAGGGGAATAATTTTGATCGGGAATGAAGAAACTGGTGAGTTCCACAGAATCAAATCTACATAATGTTTAAGAAATTTGACCTAAAATCTAGCTTGATGATACTGATATTTTGTATCACTTGGGCATCGGCTTTTGCCGCGGCGAAATATGGCTTGCAATTTTGGCCGCCATTTTGGTTTTTGGCCACGCGGTTTTTACTGACCTCATTATTCTTTTTGGTGCTTTGTATTGTGTTTGGGCGATTGGTAAAAATTAGCGCCAAGCAATTGGGGCGTCTGGTGATTTTGGGGCTGCTTAACAATGCTGGGTATTTGGGGTTTTGTTGGTATTCGCTTAGCTTGCCTGCTACGCCATCTGGTTTGGTGGCGACGATTATTAGCGCCAACCCTGTGTTGGTGACATTGGCACAATTTATTTTTGTATCGGCGGCGTTTAGCTATAAAAAGCTGTTTGGCGTGTTGCTGGGGTTTGTGGGTGTTGCTTATATTTTGCAAAGCCGTGTGAGTGTCGATGGTGTGCCGCTTTATGTAATTGGTTTGTTGTGTTTTGCGTTGGTGAGCTTTAGTGCGGCGACATTTTTGTTCACTCGGTTGAATGGCAAGGTGGATTTTTGGTTTAGCTTATTTGTGCAGAATATGGCGGGGGCGGTGGCGCTTTATATTCCTGCGTTTATATTTGAAACCACGCCAACCGTTTGGTTTGAACCGCAATTTGTGATGAGTATGTTTTATCTGGTGGTGATTATCGGCCTGAGTTTTGTGATTTGGTTTAACCTGATTGAGCAAAAGGGCACGGCTGAAGCTTCGAGCCTGCATTTTATCATGCCGCCGCTTGGTTTGTTTTATGGCTGGTTGGTATTTGATGAGTCTATTCCCACTGGGGATTATATTGGTTTGATACCGATAGTGCTGGGGATATTCTTGGTGACTCATGTTCGGAAAAAAGCCAACTGACGCTTGCAGTCATTTGATGAATACATTACAAATGCTTAACTTATTTACAAACGAGGTGCGCATGGCCGCTTATCAATATATTTATACAATGGACAGACTTTCGAAAACTTTCCCCGGTGGCAAGCAATTGTTTAAGGACATTCGGTTGTCGTTTTTGCCCGGTGCGCATATTGGTGTTGTGGGTGAGAATGGCAGCGGTAAATCTACCTTGTTGAAGATTATGGCTGGGTTGGACACTGAAATTGCTGGTGATGCGTATGCAGCCGAAGGCGTGAAAGTTGGTTATTTAGCACAAGAGCCGCAGCTTGATGAAAGCCAAACGGTGCTTGAAAATGTGATGCAAGGCGTGGCTGAAACCAAAAAATTGCTTGATGATTTTAATGCGGTGGCGGCCAAGGTGGCTGATGATTATACCGAAGAATTAATGGAAGAAATGAGCGTGCTGCAAGAGAAGATTGATGCGGTGGACGCGTGGAGCCTTGACCACCAAGTGGAAGTGGCGATGGAAGCTTTGCGTTGCCCGCCTTCGGACGCGACTGTGGGCACATTATCGGGCGGTGAAAAACGCCGTGTGGCGATTTGTGCTTTATTGTTGGCCAAGCCTGACCTGTTGTTGTTGGATGAACCGACCAACCATTTGGATGCGGAAACCATTAGCTGGTTGCAGAATTATTTGGTCAATTATACGGGTACGATTGTTTGCGTGACGCATGATCGGTATTTCTTGGATAACATTACGGCGTGGATTTTGGAGCTGGATCGCGGTGAAGGCATTCCTTACGAAGGCAATTATACCAATTGGTTGGAAGAAAAAGCCAAGCGGTTGGCGCAAGAGAAACGGGTTGATGAAAACCGCAAGAAAACCATTGAGCGTGAGCTTGATTGGGTGCGTTCTAGCCCCAAAGCCCGCCAAGCGAAATCTAAAGCGCGGATATCGGCGTTTGATAATTTGGTGGCGCAAGAAGATAGTGAAGCATTGCGCACGGCACAGATTGTCATTCCTGCATCTGAGCGTTTGGGTGGTGTGGTGATTGAAGCTGAAGGTTTGAGCAAGGCGTTTGGTGAGAAATTGTTGATTGAAGGTTTGGACTTTAGACTGCCACCGGGCGGAATTGTCGGGATTATTGGTGCTAACGGCGCGGGTAAATCGACCTTATTTAAAATGATTATGGAACAAGAACAACCAGATGAGGGTAGCATTCGGATTGGTGAAACTGTGCAGCTTGGTTATATTGACCAAAACCGCGATTCGCTTGATGGTGACAAAACGGTTTGGGAAGAAATTTCTGAAGGCAATGACATTATTCAATTGGGTAAGATAGAGCGTTCGAGCCGTGCTTATTGCTCTGCATTTAACTTTAAAAGTAGTGACCAGCAGAAGAAAGTTGGCATATTATCGGGCGGTGAACGGAACCGTGTGCATTTGGCGAAAATGCTGAAAACAGGTGCCAATGTATTGCTGCTTGACGAACCGACCAATGATTTGGATGTTGAAACTTTGCGGGCGCTCGAAGATGCCTTGATGAATTTTGCGGGCTGTGCGGTGGTTATCACCCATGATAGATGGTTTTTAGACCGTGTTGCCACGCATATTTTGGCATTTGAAGGTAACAGCCATGTTGAGTGGTTTGAAGGTAACTTTAGTGATTATGAAGCTGATAAGAAGCGCCGTCTGGGTGCTGCAGCCGAAAGACCTACGCGGCTTAAATTTAAGCGTTTCCATGTTTAGATAGGGTTTTTCAGGGGCGTTATTTTTAAGTGTATGGTTGCATCGCCACAATTGGAACAATTAGTCTATGTATCGTGATCGGAATATTGCATTGTTTAAATATGGAATGTATATGAATTGATATATTTCAACGGAGAAATTATGAAAAGTCATTTACTAAAGACATTATTTGTTGCGCTTGGTGCTTCTGTAGTCATTAGCTCTGCATCATTGGCAGTTGATGTGCCGAATTTTGCGGCTCTGGATTATGTACCTGCCAATACGGCGTTTTTTAGTGGCAGCTTAGAGCCGTTTCCGATGCAGAAATATTTGGAAGCCAATAAGGGTTTATTCGCCGCGGGCAACCCGCAAGGTATGGATGAGTTGTTTAGCGCTGGTAAGCCAACGGATAAATTTCTTAACGCTTTGATAAAAGGCTATTTTGCCAATGTTGCTGAGCCTGAGCAGTTTATGAAGGCTTACGGCCTTGGTGATGAAACACGTATGTTAATGTATATGGTGGATTTTCACCCCGTGCTTAAGCTTGAAGTGGAAGATGGTGATGCGTTTATCGCGACCATAATGGCGGCTGAAAAAGATTCTGGGTTGGTGGGTGTTGAGCATGAAATGGGCGGTGTTAAATATCGGTCTTATTTGCTGCGTGAAAACACAAATAATTTGTTTGAACTGGTTGTGGCTTCGCATGATGGGTGGGTGACTATAACTGTGGCTAACCGCAATGGTAAGAATGAGCATTTGAAAGTTGCATTGAGCAGTGCGAAACCTGCCAAGTCGCTTAATCAGACCTCAATTTTGCAAGATATAACTGATAAATATGGTTTTGATGGCGCGCAATTGGGGTATGTCGACCACCGCATTTTGGTTGATAAATTTACCTCGACTGAGCCGATTGCTTTTGTGACTGAAAATGATTGGAAAGAACTGGCGGAAATTCAAACGCCAGCTTGCCGTGCTGAATTTGCTGACATTGCCAAAGCTTGGCCGCGCACGGTTATGGGAACATCGAAATTTTTAATTACTGATACTGAATATAGTGCAGATTCATTGACCATTATTGAGAGCACTAATAAGGCTACAAATGATGCTTTGATAGATTTGCGCGGATTTATTCCTGCTCATATAGGCGGGGCTGCTGACCAAGTGATTAGCTTGGCATTTGGTTTAAACGCCAATAAAATGACCGGTGCATTGACTGCATTGTGGAGCGCTGCAACCAGTGTTAAATATGAATGTGCGCCCTTGGCTGAGATGCAACAAGATTTGATGGTCGCTAACCCTGCATCTTTGGGTTTGTTTGCGGGTATGGCACAAGGTGTTATGGGTTTATCGGCAACTGTATATGAAGCTGATATTACTATGCCTTCTATGGAGACGCCGCAAATTAACGCATTGGATGTTTTGATTAGCCTTGCGTCTGAAAACCCCGTTTCACAATTGCAAACGGGTAGCATGATGTTGCCTATATTGCGTGGGGTGAATATACCAGCTGATGGAACACCAGTTGTGTTAAATGATGTATTGCCGCAAGTGAATATGCTTGGTGGGCAAACGCTTGCGGCCATTTCTGGCAAGCATTTAAATGTTTATAAAGGCGGTGAGGCTGCTAAAGGTTCGGCTGCGCTAAAAGATGAAGCGATTGATGCTAACGGGTTTTTTGAAATTTATATGCATTTTGGCAAATTGTTTAGGGTTTTATCGAAAGCTATGGAAGGTAATGATGACCCTGCTATTGAGCAATTTAAAGCTCTATCTGATAGTAAGATGAAATTGCGTATGGCTATGGATTTTACTGAAAATGGTGTTGAAATTGCTGCTGATATGGATGTTAAATATTAATCTAACTTAGAAATTTAAGAATGAATGAAGGCGACCTGCTTATTTGGGTCGCCTTTATAGTTTGATGATTGTGCCTTGGGTATTGGTGAATGTGGTGGCTAGATTGTGTTCGCCTTTATTGATGATGAGCTCGAATTGTTTTGAGGGTTGGTGGTTTTTAAGCAAGGCTTTGAGGTGCTTTGGTTCTGGATGGGTGAGGGTGAAGCTGGTGAGCTTTATGCCTAAATTGGCCATGTTGGGGGCAGGGGTTTGGTTGTTTTGCCATCCTATGAGGGTGGGAAATAGGCCGTTTTCGGTGAGTTTGCCATTTTTGGGTATGGTGATTTGCCAGGTTAGATTGCCGCGTGTGACGTGGTGAATTTTGCCAATGTCTTGGTTGAGGCTTTGTATTTCAGCCTTGAGGTTGGCGGTGCGGGCGACCCATGTGACGAGCTTTGGAGATTGTTTTAGTTGATTTTGTAGGTTTGGACTGTCTAGATCGAACCATCTTTGTTGCGGGGCTTTTGGGGGTTGTGCTGTGGGGTTGATGGCGATGAGTTCTAAGAATATGCCATCGCCAATTTGCATCAGGTGGTTATGGGTGCCCATTTGGTCGTGCGCGCCACCGAATGGGATTTTGACGCCGAATTTTTGATTGATGAACTCAACGCCTTGCTCGAGACTATCGGCGGCGATGGCTATGTGGTCGAAGATAAAACTCATTATTGTATGGCGATTTTGAGGATTTCGATCAGTTTATCCATATCATTTTCATTATTATAATAGTGCGGTGAGAAGCGTAATTTTTCGGGTAGCTTGCGTTTTTCGCCATCCCACGGGGCGCTGTGATCGCCCGCTAAGGTGAGGTGGATTTTTTCTTCTTCTAAAAAGGCTCTGATTTGTTTGGAGGATTTTGTTTCGTGATAGCAGGTGATGATGGATGATTTTATTGTGCCTAAATCGGCAATGTGCATATTGGGTATTTCGGCAATGGCTTTGCGGAGTTTGATGGAGACGATTTGGCTGCGTTTCCATATTTTATGCATGCCTAAATCTAGGGCATAATCGCATGCGGCGTGCAGGCCTGCGCGTAGGGCGTAGGCGTTTTCCCAATCTTCGAAGCGCCTTGCGTCTTTGCGTAGATTATAGTTGTTTGCGCCATCTAACTCGGCACCAAAAAAGTCTAGAGTGTTGGGTTCTATGGTTTCTAATTGCTGGCTGGAGGCATAAAGAAAACCGTTGCCACGGGGGCCGCGCAAGAATTTGCGGCTGGTGGTGGTGAGGTAATCGCAGCCGATTTTTTTGACGTTGACAGGGTATTGACCGATTGACTGGCAGGCATCGAGTAGATAGATGATTTTATGTTTGTTGGCGATTTTGCCAATGGCTTCGGCGGGTTGGACGAGGCCGTTATTTGACGGCATGTGGGAGATGGCGATGAGAACGGGTTTTTTGCCTGCTGATTTTAAATCTTCGATTTGGGCGTCTAGGGCATCTGAATCAACTTCGCCATGTTCATTATCGGGAATGACAATTGTTTCGACGCCGTAAAGTTTTTTTACATGCATGAAAGCCACTAGGTTGGCACCATATTCTAGGGTGGAGGATAATATGATGTCGCCCTTTTGCCAAGTTAATGCCAAGGAGTAAAATATTTTTTGCCACGCTATTGTGGCGTTTTCGACAATGGCTATCTCGCTGGGTTTGGCGTTGATGAGTTTGGCGACGGAGGCATAGAGATCGACCTCTAATTCCTGCTCATATTTATAATGGGTGTGGTAGCCGCCGATGCGGGCTTCCTCATCGAGCATAAACACCATGGCGTTATAGATGGGTTCGGGGCTGATGGCGGCACCTGCGGCGTTCATGTAAACTATTTCGGCGAGGGCGGGGGTGTCGGCTCTGATCTGTTCAATATCCATTATGCATCCTATTTAAAATGATGGTTTATGATTATATTATTGTGTGAAATTGTACAAATATAAAATTTTGATAGATATTTCTTTACTTTTTTCAATATTAGATATAAATATATCTTTATATGTGATTTTGATGGTATTTTATGGAACAGATTTTAGCTGAATTAAGAGCGATTGCCGAGGAGACGCGTTTACGCATCATCCTTTTATTGGCGCGTGGTGAGTTAAATGTAAAAGACTTGACCAATATTTTGGGGCAGAGTCAACCGCGGGTTTCGCGGCATTTGAAATTGCTGCTGGATTCTAGTTTGATTAACCGCCACCGTGAAGGTAGCTGGGTGTATTTTCGATTGTCTGAAAAGGCTCGTAATCATTCATTTGTGGCCTCGGTGATTGGTACGGTTGATGAAGATGACAAATTGTTACAACGTGATTTAACGCGGTTGAATGCGGTGAAGCAATCGCGCAGTGAAGAGGCGGCTAAATATTTTGCCTCGATTGCGGAAAATTGGGATAGTTTGCGCAAATTACAGATATCTGAAGACAAAGTTGAAGCGGCGATTGCTGAAATGTTGGATGGTAAATTGGGTAATTTGCTTGATTTGGGCACAGGCACTGGGCGTATGCTGGAGCTGCTATCTGGCCGTGCAAATTTAAGTGTGGGTGTGGATTTAAGCCATGAAATGTTATCTTATGCGCGGGCCAAGCTGGAGAAAGCTGGCCTGACCAATAGCCAAGTGCGCCAAGGTGATATTTTTAATTTGCCGATGGAAAGTGGGCATTTTAACACGGTGATTATTCACCAAGTTTTGCATTATTTAGATGAATCTCTTTCGGTTTTAAAAGAAGCTGCGCGGGTGATGTCGCCAAAAGCTAAATTGCTAATTGTGGATTTTGCTAGCCATGATAATGAAGAGTTACGGCTTAGCCATTCGCACAGGCGGCTTGGGTTTTCGAACGAGCAGATGGCTGAATGGGCCGAAATTGCGGGCATGAAAATGATTGAAACGCAAAGCTTCCCGCCTGATGAGCGAATGCCGAGTGAGGCAAATATAAAATTAACCGTCTCATTATGGTTGTTCGAGCGTGTTTGAGCTTTGAAGATTTATATATGAGCCAGTGAGCGCCGAACGATCGGTCTGCTGTTGATTTATCGATTAAATGTAGAATTTGAATTTCAAGAATCCAAAAAATAAAGATAGTATTATGAATAAACAATTGAATGTATCCTTCGAGTTTTTTCCGCCTGCGACGGAAAAAATGGAAGAGATTTTATGGAAAAGTGTCAGAAGATTAGAAGTGCTGAAACCGCGTTTTGTTTCGGTGACTTATGGAGCAGGTGGCTCGACCCGTGAACGTACTCATAAAATTGTGACGCAATTGGCGCACACCACTAGCATGGTGCCTGCCGCACATTTAACCTGTGTAGATGCCTCACGCGATGAAATTGATGAGATTGTTCAGAATTATTGGGATGAAGGCGTGCGCCACATTGTGGCATTACGCGGTGACCCGAAGGCTGGCATTGGTGAGAAATATATTCCGCGCCCTGATGGTTATGCCAATGCTGAGGCTTTGGTAAAAGGCATTAAGCAGATTGGTGATTTTGAAATTAGTGTGGCGGCATATCCTGAACAGCACCCAGAGAGTGGGAGTTTGCGGGCTGATTTGGATAATTTGAAGGCCAAAATTGATGCGGGGGCGACACAGGCCATTACCCAAATGTTTTTTGACAATGAGCAGTTTTATCGGTTTTTGGATGAGTGTGAAAAAGCGGGCATTGACGTGCCGATTATTCCTGGGATTGCGCCAGTTATAAATTTTAAAGGCACGGTGAAATTTGCTAAAATGTGCGGTACATCGGTGCCAAGATGGTTGCATCGGCGGTTTGATGGTTTGGACGATGATGAAGAAACGCGGCGTATGGTGGCGGCCTCTGTGGTGGTGGAGCAAGTGCGTGATTTATATGCGTATGGCGTGCGGGATTACCATATCTACACTATGAATAGAGCTGAATTGACTTATACTATTTGTCATCAATTGAAGAATATTGGGTAGGGATTATCATGACCAAAAAATTGGCATTAGAGCGTACAAAATTGCTACACGAGACAGCCGCTAAGCGGATTTTGATTCTGGATGGGGCTATGGGTTCGTTGATTCAGGATTTGAAATTTAGCGAGGAACAATTTCGCGGAGAAAAATTTGCTGATTGGCCGATGGACATTAAAGGCAATAATGATATTTTGTCGGTGACCCAACCTGAGGCAATTAAAGATTTGCATTTGCAATATTTGCAGGCGGGCGCGGATATTTTGGAGACCAATACTTTTTCCTCCACTACCATTGCGCAAACTGATTATAAGATGCAAGATTATGCTTATGAGATAAATTTGCAAAGCGCGATTGTGGCGCAGCAAGCGGTGGCTGAGCATTTGGCTGCGACGGGTAAACAGTGTTTTGTGGCGGGGACTTTGGGGCCGACCAACAGGACTGCTTCTATGTCGCCAGATGTGAATGACCCTGGTTATCGCGCCGTGTCATTTGATGATTTGCGCATTGCTTATGGCGAGGCGGTGCGGGCGTTGATGAAGGGTGGTTGTGACCTTATTTTGGTTGAGACTATATTTGACACGCTGAACGCCAAAGCGGCTTTGTTTGCG
Organism: Alphaproteobacteria bacterium; assembly: GCA_002400495.2. GTDB lineage: Bacteria > Pseudomonadota > Alphaproteobacteria > Rhizobiales > OSC116 > OCS116. The sequence goes on from NVQL02000025.1 coordinate 28,424, forward strand.
ATTGAAGAAGTGTTTGAAGAGATTGGTTATCGGTTGCCGATTATGATTAGTGGTACGATTACTGATCTTTCTGGCCGTACGCTTTCTGGCCAAACGCCTGAAGCTTTTTATTATAGTGTTGACCATGTTGAGCCATTTTCGGTTGGGCTTAACTGTGCGTTGGGCGCGCAGGAAATGCGGGCGCATATTCAATCTATAGGTAATGTGGCGCCAGGTTTGGTTTGTGCTTACCCGAATGCTGGTTTGCCCAATGAATTTGGTGAATATGACGAGAGCCCTGAATATATGGCTGGGCTGCTTGAGGAATTTGCGGCTTCTGGCTTGGTGAATATTGTGGGTGGGTGTTGTGGTACGACGCCTGCACATATTAAGGCGATTGCGGATGCTGTTGCGCCGCATAAGCCACGGGTTGCGCCTGAAATTCCACCTTTGATGCGGCTATCTGGGCTTGAGCCATTTGTATTTACTGACAATGTGAATTTTGTCAATATCGGTGAGCGTACCAATGTGACGGGCAGTGCGGTTTTCAAAAAAATGATTTTGAATGATGATTATGAAGCGGCGTTGACCGTAGCGCGGCAGCAAGTTGAAAATGGCGCGCAAATTATCGACATTAACATGGATGAAGGCATGTTGGATGGCGAAGCGGCGATGGTGCGGTTTTTAAACCTGATTGCGGCTGAGCCTGACATTGCCAAAGTGCCGATTATGATTGATAGCTCGAAATGGAGCGTGATTGAGGCAGGGCTTAAATGTGTGCAGGGTAAGGCGGTTGTTAACTCGATCAGCATGAAAGAGGGTAAAGAGAAGTTTATTCATGTTGCTAAGCTGATTAAGCGTTATGGCGCGGCGACGGTGGTGATGGCGTTTGATGAAGATGGCCAAGCCGATACCTATGAACGTAAAGTGGAGATTTGTACAAAATCTTACCGTATTTTGGTGGATGAAGTTGGTTTTAAGCCTCAAGATATTATTTTTGACCCGAATATTTTTGCGGTGGCAACGGGGCTTGAAGAGCATAATGAATATGGTAAGGCGTTTATTGAAGCGGCGAAAACCATTCGTGAAACATTGCCGCATTGTCATATTTCGGGCGGTTTATCTAACTTGTCGTTTAGTTTTAGGGGCAATAATTTGGTGCGTGAAGCCATGCATAGTGCGTTTTTATTCCATGCGATTAAGCAGGGGATGAATATGGGCATTGTGAATGCTGGGCAGCTGACCATTTATGATGACATTCCGAAGAAATTATTGTTGGCGATTGAGGATGTGTTGTTTAATCGTACGCCTGAGAATGGTGAGACATCATCGGACAATTTGCTTGAACTGGCGCAGGAATATGTTGGGCAAAAAGGTGTGAAACGTGAGGTTGATTTAACTTGGCGTGAGAAGAATGTGGCTGATCGGTTGGCGCATAGTTTGGTTAACGGCATCACCGCATTTATTATTGAGGATACTGAAGAGGCGCGGCTTGTGGCTGAGCGGCCATTGCATGTGATTGAAGGCGCTTTAATGGACGGGATGAATATTGTGGGTGATCTGTTTGGTTCTGGCCAAATGTTTTTGCCGCAAGTGGTGAAATCTGCCCGTGTGATGAAGGCTGCGGTGGCGCATTTAATGCCGTTTATTGAAGAAGAAAAATTGCTGACGGGTGATACCAGTACGAATAATGGTAAAATTTTAATGGCAACGGTAAAAGGCGATGTGCATGATATTGGTAAAAATATTGTGGGTGTGGTGTTGCAGTGTAATAATTTTGAAGTGATTGACATGGGCGTTATGGTGCCTGCTGCGGACATTATCAAAAAAGCCAAAGAAGAGAATGTTGACATGATTGGGCTGTCTGGCTTGATTACGCCGAGCCTTGACGAGATGTGCCATATGGCGGCTGAGATGGAGCGCGAAGGGTTTACGATGCCATTGATGATTGGCGGGGCGACGACATCTAAAGTGCATACGGCGGTGAAAATTAACCCGAATTATAAAGCGGGGCAGACGATTTATGTGACGGATGCTAGCCGTGCGGTGGCTGTGGCGACTAAGTTGATGGGCGATGGTAGTGCTGAATATCAGGCTGAGACATTGGCTGAATATATTGACATGGCTGAGAAGCATGCGCGGGCGCGGAATGATAAAGATCGGCCGAGTATTGCGCAGGCGCGGGCCAACGCGATGCCGATTGAATGGGATGGCTATGAAATTAAAAAGCCGTCATTCTTGGGTGTGAAAGATTATAAGAATTTTGATTTGGCGGAGATTGCTAAATATATCGATTGGACGCCGTTCTTTAGCAGTTGGGAATTAAAAGGGGCTTACCCGCGTATTTTTGAGAGTGAAAAATTTGGGGAAGCGGCTAAGACTTTGTATAAAGACGCGACGTCCATGCTGGATAAAATTATTGCGGGACGTTGGACGAAGGCTAGCGGTGTTGTGGGTTTTTGGCCTGCTAATGTTGTGTCTGATTTTTCTGGTGATGACATTACGCTTTATACTGATGACGGTCGCGAGACGGTGCTTGATACCTTCCACGGTTTGCGGCAGCAGATGAAAAAACAGCCTGGCCGTTATAATGATTGTTTGGCGGATTTTATTGCGCCGAGAGATAGTGGTGTGGCCGATTATATTGGTGGTTTTACTGTGACCACGGGGCTTGGTGAGCAAGACAAAGTGGCTGAGTTTAAGGCTGCGGGTGATGACTATAGTGCCATCCTGTTCCAAAGCTTATGTGATCGGTTGGCGGAAGCTTTTGCTGAGCTGATGCATGCCAAAGTGCGGCGTGAGCTGTGGGGTTATGGGCATGAAGAGAATTTTGGCATTGAAGAGTTGGTCAAAGAACAGTATCAGGGGATTCGGCCTGCGCCTGGTTATCCTGCGCAGCCTGACCATACTGAAAAACGTACCTTGTTTAAGCTGCTGGATACGACCAAGCGGATTGGTGTGGAGCTGACTGACAGTTGCGCTATGTGGCCGCCATCTAGTGTGTCTGGTATGTATTTTAGCCATCCTGATAGTCATTATTTTGGTATCGGTAAAATTGAGAAAGATCAGGTATCTGACTATGCTAAGCGTAAGGGCATGAGCTTGGATGAATGTGAGCGGTGGTTGGCGCCAATTTTAAATTATAATCGATAGGTTTTTTTGCTAGCTAGCGGCCTCGCTTGCTAGCATTAAGACTCTGTTAACCATATAATTTGCTAGCAAGCAAATTACCATGTCTCGGTTGGGCGGCTGTAATCTACGGGTTGTAGGATGTTTTTCTTTTGCATGAAGCGCATGACGCGTAGCAGCACAGCATCGCCGCCAATGTATAGAAATACCGCGCCAACGGGTGGGTTGACGGTGGGGATGAAACCTAATGTATAGGCATCCCATGCCCAAACGCTGAAATAAGTGCCAGTGAATTCGACAATTAGTACATAGATGGCGACGTAATAATAGAGCGTTAGCCATTTTTTACGGCGTAGGGCGCGGAAGAATAAAATGCCTAGTATGAGTGATAGGATGTCGAAAAATATTAAGCCAGCGCCGATGAATAAAGCCCCGAAAAAAAACAGGAATATTTTTTTCATTATGGCATCATATTTGGTTGCCCATTTGGTGAAGGCGAACATATAGCCTGAGCCGTAGAGTATGGCGTGGCCGAACGGTACATAAATCGGGATTCTGTTTTCGCGATAATCATACATATCTAAGACATTGCAAAAAATAACTTCGCCGATATAAGACAGCGGCACCATGATTAGCATTAAGCGGCGTAAGCGGCTATCGGCGGTTTGCAGCATGGTGAAAAAGTAGATAATTACAATGATGGTGACTAGATTTCGGCCATCAAAATAGGTGTCGGCGAAGGGTTGGGAGTCTAGTCCCAAAAATATAAAAATAAAAATGATTGAAAATAAAGAGAAGAAACTGCGGCCTTTGGCATTGCCATCGGTTGGTTTGTTATAATATTTATTGATGGTTTTGATCATGGCTACCATTTTTCTTCAGGTCTTATGCCATTGAGTGGCGTGAGTATTTGTTTTTTATCAACAAAACGCATGATGCGCAATAATACACTATCGGCACCAATGTAGAAAAACACCGCGCCGACAGGCGGGTTGGCGGTGGGGATGAAACCTAAGGCGAGCTCTCGCCATTGCCAAACTTCAAAATATGTACCTGCAAATTCTAAGGTGATTACATAGAAGGCGACATAATAATATAATGTGTTCCAATTTTTACGCCTGAGGCCGCGGTAGAAAAATAAAAAGCCGAAAATGAGTGAAAAAATGTCGTTGAAAAACCAACCCGCGCCGATGAATAGGCCGCTGAATGAGACGAAGAATATTTTTTTCATTATGACATCATTATTTTGCGCCCATAGCCTTGCGTGGAGCAAATAGCCGCATGCATAGACTGCGGCATGGCCAAATGGCACATAGACGGGAATGCGGGCTAAGCGGTATTCATACAGGCCGAGAACCAAGCTAAAAATGATCTCGCCAAACAAGCCGAGTGGTACAAAGACGATCATTAATTTACGCAGACGGCTATTGACGGCGTTTAGTAGAATGAAAAAACTAGTGATGATGAGAATGTTGACCAAGGGGCGGGCATCGAAATAATGATCGACCATATATTGCGAATCAAGTGCTAGAAAAAAAACGGTGAAAGGTGCAAAATAAATGGCGAAAAAATGCTGGGTTTTTATGTTGCCATCGGTTGGCTTGTTGTAAAAATTGTTTACCGCTTGATACATAATGCCTGCCCATAAGATCTTAGTATATGCATAAACAAGTTTTGAATAACTATCAATATTTTTGAATATATTCACGTTCATATTTACTATATTTTGGTTCTATAATCTGGGGGGAGAATGGCGATACATTTTAAAAATCTAAATTTCTGGCTGGTTTCGGCGGTTACTTTGTTTGGCTCGCTTGGGTTTGCGGGTTTCTGGACCATGTTGGCGTTTTATATCACTGATTATTTGGGACAAGCGCCTTCGTATATTTCTATTTATTTGGTTTCGGGTGTGTTGGCATCTATGTTAATAGCGCCGCCATTGGCGCGTTATTTTGACCGTGGGAAAATAGAGCAGAAGCGGGCATTATATCTTACCGCGTTGGCGGGTGTTGTGTGGATTTTGGTGTTTTATTTTACCCGTAATTTCTGGTTGGTTTGGGCGTTAAATATTAGCATTGTGGCGTTGGCCGGTAGTGGGTGGTCATTGATTGTATCTTACGCCAAAGTGCAATCGCGGTTGTTTGGGGTAAATGCCAATGACGCGGTGATGTTTAACCGTGCTATGTTTAGCCTTGGTTGGTGCATTGGCCCGGCTATTGGTGGGGCTGTGGTCAGCGAATTTGGGTTTGAAACGTTATTCTTGGTGATGTTAGGTTTTAGCTTGCTCACTTTGCTGTTTATATATATTTTACCACCGCTTGATATGCCAGTGACGACCGATTTATCGGAAAACGAACAAAAGCGTAAATTACCTAAACGGGCCAAGATTTTATTATTGGCATTTTGGTTGCTTAATACGGCGATGGCATCGGCCATGGTGTTGATTAGTTTTCACATTATTTCTATTGGTGGGGGAGAGAAAGAAGCGGGGCGGGCTTTTGCCATTGCGGCATTTATTGAAATCCCTGTGCTGATTTTCAGTGCAAAATTATTGAATCTTCTAAACCACACTTATCTTTTAGTGCTAATTTTTGCCATGTCAGTGATAACTTATTTTGGCATGAGCGTCACTTTAGAGGTATACCAATTATACGCTATGCAGGTTTTTGGTGGTGTTATGGTGGCACTAGCGGTTGGGATTGGTATGGTTTTGATACAAGATACTATGCCCGATAGCCCGGCTATAATTATGGCGCATTACTCCAATATGCTTAGGTTTGCGACTTTAGTTGGGGGTGGACTGATTGGGTTTTTTGTGGAATATTTTGCTACAGATGATTTATTGGTCGCGATTAGCACATTGCCAGCAATTGGTATGGTGATTGTTTTGGTATGGTTAAAGCGTTTATAGATTGTAATTTCTCTTTTGGGGGTTGGAAGAATGCAGGATGAAATTTCGAACAGAAATTAGAATTGCAAATTCATTGCAAGAAGTGACTAAGTTATTTGCCAATCAAGATAATAATCAATATTGGCAATCTACATTTGTTCACATGCAAAGGCATAATTTTGATGCCAGCCGAAGTGTGCACTTTTGTAAAATAAACGGCCGCATCATTGAAGTGAATATTCAGGTGGTAGAGGATAATTTACCGCAGAACTATCGGGTCTATTGTGAAATGCAGGGCATGGTGCAGAAGGTGAATCATATATTTTCGGCTTGTTCGCAACATGAAACCAAATGGGTTATGGAGACTGAGGTTATTGCTGACAGCCTAATTTTGAAGGTTTTTATGCTATTGCTGCCCAGTATATTTAAAAAACAAAACAAAATTTTTGTACAAGAATTCAAAAACTTTGCTGAAAATATGCAAATCAAACCCAATAAAGACCAAGATTTTACTAGTGATATGGGGCGATTAATATGACATTGTTGTGCCGTCATAACCGATGATTTGATTGGTGTCTTCAAGCTTTGTGCTCTCAATTGTTTTGAGCAGGCCGTTGACTGAGGTGACAACATCAATATCAGCTGCTTCGGTGCCCATATCGGTTTTTACCCAACCTGGGTGGAGGTTCATGATGATGAAGCCTTCTTCGGCCAATTCGCGGCCAAAAATTTGCATGGCGCGGTTGAGTGCGGTTTTTGAAGTGCGATAGGCATGGGCGCCATTGCTTTGGCCTTCAAAACTGCCCATAAAGCTGGATAGGTTGACTATTTTTTTGGTATTGCCTAAGCGTAAGCCTCGCATGGCGGCGCGCATCACACGGATGGGGCTGATCGTGTTGGTGACAAGAACTTCGGCAAAATCGACTAAATTAATATCATCAATGCTGCTTTCATAAGTGTCTAAAATGCCTGCATTGTTAATTAGGATTTCGATGGGTGTCTCGGCAAGGGTTTTGCCAAAATTATCGACTGATAATTTACTGGTTACATCGAGCTTATAAATGGTGATGTTATTTTCATCTTTATCGGCAAGTTCGTTGAGCGCTACAGCTTGCAAGGGTTTGCGGGTAGCTGCTAAGACATGATAGCCTGCGGCGGCAAATTGTTTGGTGAGCTCGAAGCCGATGCCGCGATTGGCACCTGTGATGATGACATTTTTAGATGAATTTTCCATATTTTACTCTTTTAACTTAGAAATTGTGTATTGCCGCCACAGATGAGCACGCCAATTTTTTCGTTTTCTGACGTTTCATATTTACCAGATGCCAAAGCGGCGAAAGCGGCGCTGCCACCTAATTCGGCCAATATGCGATAATTATTCCATAATGAAGTTTGAGCTTGTAATATATCTTCATCCTCAATGCAAATAAATTCATCGACATATTGTTTGGCGATGGCAAAACAGTTTGTACCACATAAGCTCGCGCCTAAGCTATCGGACGCGATGCTGGTGGGGGTGACGGTGACAGGTGTGTTATTGGCCATGGCGTGATACATGCTGGCGCTGTTGGCGGGCTCGATGGCGACTATTTTAATATCGGTGACTTGTTTGATATAGGCTGCCATGCCTGATATGAGGCCGCCGCCGCCAACTGCGATGAGGACGGTGTCTAAATCTTTAACTTGTTCTAGCCATTCTAGTGCCACTGTGGCTTGGCCTGTTATGGTTGAAATGTCATCATAGGCATGGATGGAGAATGCGCCTGTGTCTGCGATATGTTGCTCACAATTGGCTAAGGCGGCGGCGTAATTATCGCCATCTAATAACACTTTGGCGCCGAAATCTTTGATGCGGTCAACCTTGGCTTTGGGGGCGGCTTTGGGTACGAATATATTGGCTTTTACGTTCAGTTTTTGGGCGGCATAGGCAACGGCGGCGCCGTGATTGCCGCCTGATGCGGCGGCAACGGCTTTGGGTAATGTGGCCTGAGACAATAGAGAATAAAAAGCGCCGCGTGGTTTAAAGCAGCCTGCATGTTGGAACAGCTCGAGCTTAAAATTGATGCGGTTATTTTGGTTGCGGTTGCCTAGAATGTCGGCAGCACTAACATCCATAACGGGTGTTTTGCGGATATATGGTTTAATCAGCGCATATGCGTCATCTATTGTAGATTTATCAATCATAAAGTTCCCTAATTTTGGGGACTATATCATGATTTTTTGCCAAAGCCACCACCAGATGGCGTTTTTATGATCAATATTTCAGATATATCGGCATTGGTCTGATCGCAATGTTTGAGCGGCTCTATTGTGCCTGATTTGCGGATGATGCTGTTTTGCCCCACTTGGCCATTGCCGCCGCCTTCTAGCCCAAACGGTGGGATGCGGCGATGGCCGGTGAGTAAGGCGACTTGCATTTTTTGTAGGAATTTGATTTTGCGTAAGGTGCCATCGCCGCCATTATGTTTGCCGATGCCGCCTGAGCCGCGCATAATTTCGTAGCTTTCGAGCATGACGGGGTAGCGAAACTCTAGGATTTCTGGGTCGGTGAGGCGGCTATTGGTCATGTGGCTGTGGATGGCGCTGGTGCCGGGGTGGGTTTTGCCAGCGCCTGAGCCGCCGCATATGGTTTCGTAATATTGATATTCTTCATTGCCAAAGGTAAGATTATTCATGGTGCCTTGGGCGGCGGCGAGTGCGCCTAACGCGCCAAACAAAGTGTCGGTGACGGCTTGGGAGGTTTCGACATTGCCTGCGACCACAGCTGCGGGATAGACGGGGTTGAGCATGCAATCTTTGGGGATGATGATTTTTATGGGGGCTAGGCAGCCTGCATTCATTGGGATGTCGTCATCTACCAAGCAGCGGAACACGTATAACACGGCGGCGCGGGTGACGGGTTCTGGGGCGTTGAAATTGTTATTTTGTTGTGGCGATGTGCCGTGGAAATCGACAATGGCTGAGCGGGTTTTTTTGTTGATTTTTATGCTGACTGAGATTTGGGTGCCTTGATCCATTTCGTAGGTGAATGCGCAGTCTTCGAGGGTGGCGATGACGCGTCTTACATTTTCTTCGGCATTGTCTTGGACGTGTTGCATATAGGCTTTGACGACGTCAAAACCGAAATGGGTGACCATGCGTTTTAGCTCGCTGATGCCTTTTTCGTTGGCGGCGATTTGGGCTTTTAAATCGGCAATGTTGTATTTGATGTTGCGGGCAGGGTAATCGCCTGAGGCTAAGAGGTCGTAGGTTTTTTGCTCTTGGAATAGGCCTTGATCGACTAGGAGAAAATTGTTGATGAGAATGCCTTCTTCGTCGAGACTTGTGGCATCTGGGGTCATGCTGCCTGGGGCTTTGCCGCCTATATCGGCATGATGGCCGCGGGAGGCGACGTAGAATAGGATTTCGG
>NVQL02000102.1 GCA_002400495.2 Alphaproteobacteria bacterium
CCCAACTAAGGCGCGTGAAAAATTGGGTTGGACCTATACAACGACGCTTCCAGAAATGGTTGCAGAAATGGTGGCAAGTGACTTGCTGGTTGTGAAGCAAGAAAGCGACCGTAAGGACCGTCACGGATGAGTTCTGCAAGAAAACCTTCTGAACCAGTAGGGGGCAGTTCTACGCCTTCATCGAATGTTTTTGGGTGGGCGGGGCTGGCGCCTGATAGCAATGAATACCTTCATTTAGATGTGATGCGGTTTGTGGCTGCTATGGCGATTGTCGTTCTTCATTTTCTCGGATGGCTAGGACTAGATTCAGTTACCTGGTTGCGGTTCGACGGACTACAACTTTTTGTTGATGTCTTTTTCGTTATATCTGGTGCGATTATTACCTATGTCTACGGCACTCGTATTAGTCAACGATGGGGATTTCGTAAGTTTGCCATTGCTCGAGTTGCTCGGTTGGTTCCGTTGCACTGGGCCACAACTTTATTTTATGTAGCGGTGGGCTTAGCTGCGCTTTTCTCGGGCGTGGATTTGGATGCTCCAGAAAAATACAATTACGCCTGCTTGCCTCAAGTTATGTTGTTGGCCCATGCGATAGATGGATGCAGTCCGCTGCAATTTAACTTTGTCAGCTGGTCTATCGGTGCTGAGTTTGTGATGTACCTCTTTTTCCCTGCGTTTGTCTTCATAGTTGGAAGTTCTGGTTTGCGAGCATTTTTGCTCTTCGCTGTTGTTCTGACCGGATTGTACCTTTTCGATGCAGGATGGTGGCATAGGACTTATGAGTTAGGGGCATTACGTGCAGCTCCCGGCTTTTTGTTGGGAATGACATTGTATCTCAACCGGGACCTGCTTAGGCGTATTCCTGTGCCCAGTACGCTATTTTGGCCGATCCTGCTGGGTGTGACCGCTGCAATGCTTTCTCCTATGGATCAAGGCTTGGTTGTTTTATTGGCGTATGTTGGAACGGCTGCCATCTTTATTATCGACCTTCGAAACAGTGCGATTGGCCGGTTAAGTGTCGGTGTGCGGCGCATAGCGCCTCTTGGGCAACTCACATACTCTTGTTACATGTTACACCCTTTGGTACGCACCGTTTATCTGAATTTTTTGGGTAATCGCATCCTTGGTCTATCAGGTGATGCTGCAATTATATGGGCCGTGCTTGGCTTAGGCGTGGTTCTGGTGGTGTCTTATCTCTCTGTTAAATTGTTTGAAGCCCCAGCTCGCCGAGTGCTTAGGCGTTTTCTTTCTCGTATCCTGGTACAGAAAACTATGAAAGATGTTGAAGCATGACCTATTCGCTCGCCGATAAACGTATTTGGATTGCTGGGCATCGAGGGATGGTGGGGAGTGCCTTGGTTCGCCGCTTGTCCAATGTAGGCTGCGAGGTCCTGACCGCCGGGCGTGAAGTCGTTGATTTATTGGATCAACGTGCGGTGGATGATTGGCTGTCACAAGCCAAGCCGGATGTTATCATTTTGGCTGCGGCTAAGGTTGGTGGTATACAGGCCAACAATACTCGTCCAGCTGAATTTTTGTATGACAACATGACTCTGCAATCGAATGTTATTCACGGCGCCTATAAAAATGAAGTCGAGAAATTATTATTCCTGGGGTCTTCGTGCATTTACCCAAAACTTGCGCCACAGCCGATAAAGGAAGAGTACCTCCTAACCGGCGAGCTTGAGCCCACAAATGAATGGTATGCCATTGCCAAAATTTCAGGAATAAAGATGTGTCAAGCTTATCGGAAACAATACGGATGCGATTTTATTTCCGCGCAACCGACCAATCTGTATGGTCCTGGGGACAACTATAATTTGGAAACAAGCCATGTTCTTCCAGCACTACTCCGTAAGTTTCACGAGGCAAAACTTTCAGGTTCTAAGTCTGTAACATTGTGGGGGAGCGGCTCACCTTTACGAGAATTTTTGCATGTTGACGATCTTGCAGATGCTTTGGTTTTCTTACTTTGTAACTACTCGGGGGGTATTCCATTCAATGTGGGCTCTGGGACGGAAGTGAGTATTCGTTTCCTTGCGGAGACCATCGCAAAAGTTGTTGAGTATGATGCTAAATTGGAATTTGACAGTACTAAGCCTGATGGTACGCCGCGTAAACTGCTAGACAGCGGTCTCCTTCATCAATTGGGCTGGAATAATACACGGTCTTTGGAAGACGGTCTTATTAATACCTATAAAAGCTACCTTGCCCAGTAAGTAGTAGTGATTTGGGCGTTGTAACTGGGCATCACGGCTTTCCTAATATAGAGAATTTTTGTGAACACTGAAAACCTAATACGGCGAAATTTTTTGCATTCAAGCGGAATTGTCATTATTGCCTTTTTGCTGAATGCTGGGTTGAATGTCGTTCTGTTGGGGTGGTTTGTTCGGCTGGGTGGGTTTGGGCTCGTTGGGGTTTGGTCCTTTCTAAATGCGCTTTTGCTCTATGTATTGATTTTGGATTTTGGGTATACCAATGCTCTTACGCGAAAGGTTGCCTTATCAGGACCTGAGCAGGCCATTCCCTATATCTTAAAGCTTTCTGGTTTGCTTTTGACCGCCTCTTTTTTAGGATTGATTTGTGCGGGGGGGGGTCTCGCATTCACTACAGAGGTTGAGGGCGCCTTTTTTAGCTCAGATTTGCAAGTAGGGGGTATCTTCGCGATATCTGCTGGCGTGCTGCAGCTTTTGGGTAATTGGGGGATTACGCTTCGGCTTGGCCAGCATGAGCAATTCTGGTTTAACGTTAAGTCGATTGTGCGGGTGGTGGTTCAGAGCATACTTTCTGTTGTTCTCCTTACTAAGGTGCCTGAATCTCCTGCTTCAATGCTTGGGTTAGCCATTCTCCTAGGTAGCGCTGTTGAAGTGTGTTTGACACTCTTCCTATTAGTGCCTTTTCGAACAGCCTTTTTTCAAGCCAAGTCGCATTGTGTAGATAAGGCTGATCTCATCGCATTGTCAAAAGGCTTTGGTGCCTCCAACCTTCTTGAGCGGATCAAACAACCTGCATTACAAACTCTCATTCTTATCTTTGGTGGCACGGTAGGGCTGGGTATTTTCACAGTGGCACTGCGTATACCTGTGGTATTGAGCCAATCTGTGAGCCAAGCGATTATTGTTTTATTGCCTGGATTGAGCCAGCTTAAGAAGGAAGAAAACCGATCTGGGATCAATAATTTGTTGAGGGATAGTACGCTTCTTCAAATTCTTGTTGTATTTCCGGTGTGTAGTATCTTTCTTGTATACTGTGATTTCTTTTTCCTGCTCTGGCTCGGAGAGAGTTCATCTCAGTTGTTACTTTCAAGCCGTATTTTGACCCTTGCCGTTATGGTCAACAGCATAATGATTCCTTATTTTTGGGCATTACAAGCGTTCGGTGACGCCACTAAAGGTGCCATCGCGAATGCTGTTAGCTTGGCAATTGCTTTGGTGTTGGGCTTAGGCGCATTGCTTATTTTTGAAGGAAGTGTTTTTGGATTTTCCATAGCTTATCTTCTTTCGCAAGCGGTGCTGACTGGATTGGTTCTTTATTGGAGCGAGACGCGTTGGCAAATTGTCTCAGCGAGTTTTCGCCAAATTTCACTACTTGGGACACCTTTGTTTCTGACCAGTTGCGCTGGATTGATCGTGTTGATCAGACTATTTGTTGAACTTTCCCATCCCATTGCTGGCTTAAGCATTGTTGCTGCTGGTTTTGGCGTTCCCTACTGTTGCGCTCTGTTCTATTTTTATAGACTGGGATACTTCTATGCGACGGATGTCACAGAAAAGGGTTTTTAATGCATTCGGGATTTCCATTACTTTTTCGGCATTTGGTTAGGCAGCTGATTTGGGAGGGGTTGAATCGGCACCGTCCGTCAGGCAAACCTAGTATTGCTTTGGTTGGCTCCCGGAGAAGTGGGTCGACGCTTCTCATGCAAATGATTTCTCAAAACAGGAGGGTTAAATCTATTGACCAGCCTCTTTCTCCGTTTGTCGCAACCGCGGCCCAGATGGAATATCTCCCGAACATTGGTGGCGGTCAGTATATTTACTTGGATGCCTATTCTCGGGATCGAATTCATGCGTACTTGGAATCTATTCTGGCAGGGGAAATTCATATCCAGGAGCCGTGGCGTTTTTGGCGACGGGATTTCCATTTCCGTACCAATCGTTTGGTTCTAAAGACAACTAATGCACATTATCTGGGAAGTATGTTTGTTGAAGATTTTTCTCTGCACACAATAAGATATTTTCGACCCCCAATACCTCAAGCTTTGTCTTGTATCGGAAGGGGGTGGGAGGACCAGCTGGTCTATTTTGCCGATTCAAATCACTTGCAAAATGAACTATTCTCCCACTCCCAGAAGAAAAAGTTTGACCAAATCATTGCAGACGGCACGACATTGGAACGTCATGTATTGGGGTGGTGTTGCGAAAACCTTCCTTTGCTCGGAAAAGCCGCTGGTGGTGTTATGACTATCTCTTATGAGAATTTGGTCCTGCACCCTGGTGAGACTGCCAGCCAGATAGCTGAATATTGCAACCTGTCGGACGTTCCGGCTATGGTCAGTATGGTTGGTGAAGCATCCTTTTCCTCGCAGGAAGAAAAAAACGATACCTCTGTGAATTGGGCAATTAAGGCGGGCAAACAAGATTTCCTATTAAGCCGTTGGCAACAAAAAGTGACGACGGGGGAGATCGCACAATGCCAAAGCATATTGGATGCCTTTGAGGTCACCTATTATTCTGCCGATGATCCTTTGGGGACCATTCGTTTGTTGAAAGGTGAGAGACCAAAATGAGTGATGCGAGAGAGAGCGTTGTTTCAGGTCGTGGAGTTTCCGGCGACAACAGGGTTGTTGTAGGCAGGAGGCCTCGTTCACGCCCTTCGGAGGTACGTCGCCTGACAGGGTTCTTGGCCATCGCTGGATCCTTGGGGCTTTACCTTCAATTAGACCTTTATACGCCTTTCTTTTTCCCCTACATTTTATTTATTCCCTGTGGCGCACTGCTCTTTTTCATAATACCCATAAAAGTTGTTGATATATGGGTGATCGTGAGTTTTGTGACGTTTGCCTTTATTGGAATAATGTGGCTTCCTTTTAGTAGTCAGCACGCAATCTATTTTGAAGAGCAATTACGCTCGACACTGATGTTGCTTTTTTCACTTATTTCTTCATATGGATTTGCTAAATACTTCGCTAGCTTTCAAATTCACTCTTTAAGCAGAATAATGATTTGGCTCGTGCTCATCCTGACCGTCGGCACGCTTTTGGAAGTGGGGGGGGTGATTAAGCCTTTGAGCGATGCTGTTCGGGCTATAATTCATAAATCAAGTTTAGTTTATACCAACGACCTTCGAGACATTTTTGACTACGGTAGTATTCGCCCAAAGTTTTTTACAGCGGAACCTTCGCACTTGGGAAAATTTCTAGGTGTTGCCATCACATTGTGTGCGTTCACGTTGAGAAAAAATAAGTTTCTGATTGTTCTGTTGGTATGCAGCCTTGGGCTTTTTGGAGTGATAAACTCCCCAACAATTGTGGTGGGGGTGGTGATGACTTCGTTAGTGTTCGTTCAAAATTATGGAATTAAGCGCTTTTTCGCTAATCCACTTTTGGTTTTTCTTACCGCTCTTAGTGGTATCTTTTTTCTCTACTTTTTGTCCTCTGAGGTTTCAAGGAGAACAGGAGCACAGATGGATGGTAGTACATTTGTGCGTCTATTCCGGACCTATTTGGTTTTTGAGCAAGCTCCAACTGTGCGGCAGATATTGGGCTTTGGAATTGGGGCTGACCATCAGGTGAGTGAGCTGTACCGTACCGTGAACGGAATGGCGAGCGCCCCTAAATACATTCGAGAAAATTTTTCCACTGCCCATATGACCTACGGGAATGTTCACTCCGCAGTTCTCATTCAGTTCGGTGTATTGGGCACCATCATTTGGTTTTCTCTTTTGGCCTTTCTGGAGAAAGCGGTTGTCGGTGTTAGAACCTTGGAATTCTGGATCTTCTATTTCTTCTACGGAATGTTTATGGCCTCGGTTAACACGCCACTTCTTTGGGCTCCGATTATGCTTGTTGGCGTATTCATCAGGTTGAGACGGAAGCGCTTCACATGACAAAATTGACGGTACTCTATATCGGACCTGACAGTTCGGATGTGGCAGTTCATAGGCGCATTGATGGTCTGGAAAAATCCGGTGCCAAGGTCATTGGATTTTCTTTTGGGAGGAGCGGGCCGACCGCTGATCGAAAGAACTCCAATATTCATTTTTTGGGGAGAGTTTCAGATGGCAATATGGGTGCTCGACTTCGAGGGCTGTGGAATGCCGTTGGTATCCTTAAAGCGCATGCCACTTCATTTGAAGATGCAGATGTTCTCTATTGTCGCAATCTAGATATGGCACTGATTGGGCTATATGTTTGTTGGCGGACCGGGCAAAAACTTCCTTTGATTTATGAGGTACTGGACATTCATCCGTTGACTGCGCGCTCCGACCTCATTGGTGGCCTGCTGCGCAGTCTGGAGCGGGTGGTTTTGAGAAAGGCCCGTCTTCTGATTGTGAGTTCGCGGCGTTTTTTGACCGATTATTTTCAAAAAATCCAATCGTTTTATGGCGCAAGCTATTTTCTTGAAAACAAACTGCCATTAGTCAATTTTTCAAATGAAGTTGATGATCGACAGCTCGATGGCAAACCACTCACAATTGGGTATTTTGGAAAACTTCGTTGCCCTGAAAGTATGCGTATTTTGACGCGGGTGGCGGTGGAAAACCCAAAATCTGTCCATGTTCGGGTGGGAGGGTATGCAATACCAGCTGTTCAATCTGCATTGGCTGAATTGCTTAAACTGCCCAACACCACGGACCTTGGGCCTTATCAATATCCCGATGATATTTCTAAGCTCTATGAGGGCGTGGATCTTAATTGGGGGTTGGACATTAGTGGTGGCTTAAACGGAAAGTTGCTGCTACCTAACCGCATTTATGAGGGGGGCGCGCTGGGTGTCCCAATGATCGCGCAGGAAGGCACGGAGACGGGTGATTACGTCGTCAACAATGAATTGGGATTTCTAATTGCCCCTCCATATGAAAAAACCATTCAGTCACTCATCGACGGTTTGTCCGATGAGACGTTGAAAAATATAAAAGTGATCATTAGGGAGAAGGATCCTGCCACCTTTTTTGACCTGAAAGATCATGTTGAGCTGATAAATTATATTAGAAATAGAGTTGTGGGTATTCGTTGATACTTCTGCACTTGGACCTCATTTGGGGCTGCCTTTTTAGGTGCGATATAGGTGATTTTCTGTGAAACGATTAAAGATACTTTTTGTTACGACTAATTATGCGCCGGACCTGATAGGCATTCCAAAGTACAATACCGAACTTGCGGAGTGGCTTGCAGAGCAGGGACATGAAGTGCATGTCATTACCACTGCCCCTTACTATCCCGAGTGGAAAGTGAAGGATGGCTACCAAAACTGGAAATGGAGTCGTGAGGTCATAAATTCAGTGGGTGTCACGAGAGTACCTGCGTGGATACCGAAAAACCCAAAAGGCTTAGTGCGTATTGCACATCTTAGCAGTTTCGGTTTTACCAGTTTTCTTTCCAGTTGCTATCAAGCCCTTGCTTTCAAGCCTGATATTGTGGTGGGTATCGAACCCACGCTGTTTGCGGCGCCCTCTGTATTGGCAGTAAAACTGCTTTCAAAAGCAAAAGCTTGGCTGCATGTACAAGACTTTGAACTCGCGGCGGCATTAGCAACGGGGTTGGTAAAAAAAGGCCGTGCGTCATTGTTTGCGCTTGCGGCTGACCGCTGGGTGAAGAAGAAATTTGATTTTCTCTCAAGCATATCGACAAATATGGTGGCGCGATTATCCGCGACAGTTCGTTCGGAAACGAGGACTGAATTAATTCCCAATTGGGTTGATTGCGCTCAAATATTTCCAGTTGTTAAGAATAATGCATTTCGAGCGGCACTTCCTGTTTCTGAAACTGACGTGGTTGCTTTGTATTCGGGAAATATGGGCAATAAACAAGGGCTGCGAATTATCATGGAGGCGGCACGGCTCACTGAGCATAAGACGCCAGAATTAAAATATGTTTTGTGCGGAACAGGTTCTGCTAAAGCGAACCTCTTAGAACTATCGAAGGGGCTAACAAATGTCTTCTTCATGCCGCTTCAACCGCTGGAGAAACTCAATGAACTTTTGAGCTCCGCAGACATACATTTACTTCCACAATTGGCGGCCGCAGCCGATTTGGTTCTTCCGTCGAAACTAACGGGAATGTTGGCTTCAGGACGCCCTGTTTTAGCCTGTGCAAAGCATAGTACTGCTTTGTATGATGAAGTTAAGGGGCGGGGTATCTGTGTTGAACCTGAAAACGTTACAGCATTTATCGAGGCATTAGAGATGCTGGCGAACTCTCCTTTGGAACGCGCAAGATTGGGAGCAGAGGGTCGATCCCGTGCACTTTCTCATTGGGATAAGGAAGCCATCATGGTTGATCTTGAGATTTCACTATATCGAATGGTATCGGAGAGTTAGAGACAACTGATTGGTATTGCTAAAGATTGATATGTGGCAATTGCTTGAGACGCCTTTTGCCGTTCTGGGCACGTCTTGTGATCGGTACATTTATGTTGGAATATATTGGTAGGCCTTTAATGGAAAAAGATGCAGAACATCATCCGTTTGTCATTTTGTCCGGCGCGTATTGCTCGGCAGATATCGTAGCTGAGTACGGCCGCTTACCACCTGCTTTTTTACCAGCCGGTGGACGCCGACTTTTTGAACAGCAAATTGAAATTGCGCGTGGTGTAGGAGGGGTGCCTGTCCTCACGGTACCTGCCGACTATACTATTGATCCGTGGGATATCGCTGTGCTTAAAAGGGAGCAGGTGCGTATTATTCGCACCCCCACCTCTTTAACACTGTGCGAGGCTGTTCAATTTGTTCTAGAGGTTTTGGAGTCAAAGGGGCCTATTTCCCTCCTTCATGGCGACACCTTGGTTCAAGGCTCTCACCTCTTAGTTCCTGATCAGATTGCAGTATGTAGCACCCAAGATTATTATAGTTGGAGTGACGTTGCTGTTGATGATTTTGGAGAAATTCAAATTAGAACGGGATATGGCGACGGCCGCTCACATAGGCAAATCGCATGTGGTTATTTTACGTTCTCCGATGCAGCGGCGCTGCGTCAAGCGTTTCTAAATCAATCCGATTTCGGCGACGCCCTAGCTGCCTATTCCCTTGTGCATTTGTTAAAACCCCTGAAAGTTTCGGCTTGGTATGACTTCGGTCACCTTGTGATGATATACAAATCCAAACGCGATATGTTGGTCAGTCGGGCCTTCAATACAATGACGAGTGACGGCACGTCGGTCTCCAAATCGAGTGAGAAAAATCAAAAAATCTCTGCTGAGATAAATTGGTATAAAACCATTCCAGAACAACTAAGGGCTTATACACCTCAATTTCTGGGTGAAGAAGAAGTTGATGGGCGCGTGATATGTAAGTTGGAGTATCTATATCAACCTACGCTGTCAGAACTATTTGTATTTGGAGATTTGCCACCCTATATTTGGCGATCAATTTTAGACAGTTGTCTGGGGTTCTTGACTCTATGTCATCAAAATGTACCTGCACCCGATAGTTCATTCGCATCACCTGAATATGCAAATGATTTTTATGAAAAAGTTATCGTCGAAAAATCCCGACAACGCATCCAAACATTTTGTGAACAAAGAAATTGGAAAGACAATTGTGTTGTCACAATAAATGGTGTTGCACAACCAGGCCTATTTGATGTTGTGGATCGCTTGATTAGCTTGGTCTCGCGTACTCAACCTGCTGATATGTGCTTGTGGCATGGAGATTTTTTCTTCGGTAATTTGTTCTATGATTTTCGAGCTGCGAGAATACGCGTTGTTGATCCGAGAGGCTGTGTCAGTGAAGATGAATTCAGTGTGTACGGAGACTGGCGGTATGATGTCGCGAAGCTCGCACATTCAATTGTCGGACGGTATGATATGCTGCTTTCAGGTCGAATGGAATTTGAGAAGCTTGATGCCTTGAACTTCAATTTTGAAAAACCACAAACAAACTTGCTTAACATTATTGAAGAAGACTTTCTCAAATTAAACCTTGGTGATAGATTGATCAATAGCACAGAGATTGGCGCTTTGACGGCACTTATGTTTTTATCAATGCTTCCTTTGCATGCAGAGGACCCAGTGCGTCAGAATATTATGTTATGTAACGGCCTTGAGTTGGCTGCTAAAGTTTTGGAAAATTAAAATGATACTTATTCCAATGGCTGGGCTTAGCAGCCGTTTTTCAGAGGCTGGATACACGCAGCCGAAATTCATGTTGCCGCTTCATGGAAGGCCTGTTTTTGACTATGCTCTATGGTCGTTCCATCGACAGTTCGGTAAAGAACGCTTAGTCCTTGCTATACTTAAAGACGATATTGTTGAGCAGTTCATACGCGAACGGCTTAGGGCTCTTAATGTTGACGGAGAGCTTGTCTTTTTGGATGAGCCAACCCGGGGCCAAGCCCACACAGTTTCTCTAGCACTTGAAAAAGCTAATGTGGATGCTGACGAGTCGGTTACAATTTTCAATATTGATAGTTTTCACTTCAACTTTTTACTCAGACCCCAGGAAAGAAATGCGGCGGCCTATCTAGAAGCTTTCGTGGGGCAGGGCGATGGTTGGTCATTTGTTGAACCCATAGATGAAAACTCATCTGAGGGCAAGGTGAAGCGTGTGGTGGAGAAGGAACGGGTTTCAAAGTATTGCTCAACGGGCTTGTACCACTTTAGTTCGCGGGCCTTATTTGACTCTTCGTATCAACAGGAACGAGATAACCCATCCCAGCAGATATCTGAGGATTATATTGCCCCGATTTACAATCAAATAACCGGAGCTGGGTTGGAGGTGTTGTTTCGAACTGTTGATGCCGATGATGTCGTGTTTTGTGGAATACCGGCAGAATATGAGAGCTTACTTGATGATAAAAAATTTGCCAGTAGGGTTAGCGGACTCTTGCCTTCCATTTAGCATTCCATAAGTTTCAACTTTATCTTGGGTCAAAAATTTGAGTTTATAAAATATGACGCGCAACACGCACTTTCGCATTTCTAATGTTAATGACTTCTATCAAGTTCCATGTGATGCGGATTTTGATGAAGTGACAATTGAGACGCGGCATTTGAAACACGAAGGTGTGATTCAACTTGCTTTGAGGCGTGCTCTTGCGGCGATAAAGACGGGAGGGGTGATACGTATTCTTGATGACAGCGCAGAGCGTCAGCGGATCTCACCTTATCTTATCAATTTCCCTACTGTGCGTGCGTTGTGCCTTATTTGTTTGGGGGCCGACTGCTCTCTAACCCCCAACGTAAATCAAGGGGAATTGTTATTTACGCGGCACACGGATAAAACTTCACCTGGCTGGTCCGCGGGAATAATTTTCTCTGGAAATGATAGTGAATTGCCTACGTTAAAACGATGCCTAGATGGATTGCTCAAACAGTCCGAATTGACAGGGCCATCGGGTGAAGTTATTGTTTGCGGACCTAAAAGAGATTTGGCGTTTTTAGATCCGTATCCGATGGTTAGGTATCTCGCATTCGACGTAGAATTTGAGGGCCACTTTCCGATAGCCCTTAAGAAAAACTTTCTGATGGCGGCTATGAAGTTTCCACGCATGTTGGTGCTTCACGCGCGTATCGTTCTTGATGAAAATGCGTTATCCAACACTCCCAATGAATTTGATATCTTAAGTCCAAATGTTTTCATTGAGACAACACGTGGGCGAGAGCCAAATGTTTGTTACGTGGCTTTGGACTCTCGTTGGCCAAACCAGCACCCGAAAATCCCTGTGCTCACAACACGGCATATTTCTCCGATGAAATATCTCAAATTACTGAAACACCGTAAGCCCTACGTAAATGGAGGAGCCTTCGCTGTTTCACGAGTTGTATTTGAAAAATGCCCGCTTAACCCTCAATTAAAATGGGGCGACTGTGAGGATGTAGAATGGTGCCTTCGTGCACAGACTCTAGGATATGGCGTTGACCTAGCTCTCCACTTCACAGCCATTTCTTTGACAAACATGGTGCGAGATCAATCCATTATACCTCTGCGCTTGGCGACGCCGCTGCGGAGGTATATGCAAGTTGTCCGAAGCTGGAAGCAGCGAGTTCATTACCATGTGCGACGCCTTCTGCTTGAATGAAATGTCTCTCTACTCATTACCTGAAACGGATGACCCGATTAGGTTATGTATTTCTTGTAACGACAATTTGACGAATTCATCTGGACGGATAGCTTTGTCATCAACATAGAAGCCATCTGTGCCGCACCATGGCTTACCAATCCAAAGTTCATCAAAAGGTACATTATTTTTCTCAAGCCATTCGATGATCACAGGTGAGGTGTTCGCGGCAATCTTGCCTAGGTTGTTTTCATAGGTACGCATATTTCTGGCTGTAAAAATAACAATCTCGAAACCACGCTCTTTGTATTCACGCAGTTTTTCAACAACTTCGGTTCGAACCGCACAATCCGCGTAGGAGTTCGTTTTTTCTCCAGCAATTGTATTGTCGAGGTCTATTACAAGGCGCTTCATAATTGATGATCTTTCATAAAATTGGATGGCTTTACTTGATTTTATCTGTGGGCATTCATTCAGCTCGTGTTTACTGAAAAAAATTGATAGCGCCTATATTTCAGAGCTGATGATAGTATTGCTACGAAGAGTGAGCTCACCATCCAGCGTATGCTGCTTGGCTTTGGGAAGGATAGGTCAGCTGTCTATTTATTTTAACTCAATTGAACCCGTCAGTGAAGGGTTGGCGATTGCCGTTCCTAACCATATTGATTTAAACCATTGTTCTTCTTTAACGGACGTGGAAAATTTGGGTATACACCTATAGTCCCTCTGTCCGTAAGAAGGAGGAAATCTATCTGGAGTTTGAGTGCGTAATTTCTTGACCAAACCTTCAGTTGAATAGCACATTCTGTTGAAACAAAAAGTTGCCCCAATAATGGATTTCTTCTTACAACACTATCCGCCACCAGAGAATTGTGTCTCAAGTGGAACAGCGAATAGTCTGAAATGAATGACACATTTCGACGATGCCATTCCTTTTCAATCATTCCGCCTTTACACCCAATGCTTTTTCACACCTCGTTATCACGTGCCAAGGTTCACGATATGCAATGTCAATTTGGAAGGTTGCATCTCCTTGCCTCAGACTGACCTTTAACACCATGTCTGTTGTTGCGAGCCACTCTTTCAACTCAGACTTTGCATTTTCAAGCCTATATCCGCAATTTTTGTGTTTGGATCTAGAGTTACCAAAAAGCATGGACTTATAAGCTTGACTATAGGCGTCAAATAAATTGGTGGCTGAAACCCTTTTTTCTCCCAAATTTATAAGGATGCTAT
>NVQL02000053.1 GCA_002400495.2 Alphaproteobacteria bacterium
CTCCAATCCGCCTGTTCGCGACCGAAGGGAATGCCCGTGGTGCAATGAATTGGCTCATATGTGAGTATATATCGCTCGCGGCTGTTTTTTGCTGCGCAAAAGCCTACGCGGGTGCACCACATAAGTGGCGGGCTCCAATCCGCCTGTTCGCGACCGAAGGGAATGCCCGTGGTGCAATGAATTGGCTCATATAAGGGGGTATATTTTGGTCACAAAAAAGGCGTCTCAAGTGAGACGCCTTTTGCATTATTGTTCGGTCGGTATTAGCCAACTAGTTCAGCATCTTCAAAGAAGAATTTGATTTCGCGGGCTGCTGATTCAGGTGAATCTGAACCATGTACTGAATTTTCGCCAATGCTTAGTGCGAATTCTTTGCGGATCGTGCCAGCATCTGCATCTGATGGGTTTGTTGCGCCCATAACTTCGCGGTTTTTAGCGATTGCGTTTTCACCTTCTAGAACTTGCACAACAACAGGTTCTGACATCATGAACTCTACCAATTCACCAAAGAATGGGCGTTCGCTATGTTCGCCATAAAAACCTTCTGCTTGAGCTTTGGTCATTTTAATGCGTTTTGAAGCCACAATGCGTAGACCAGCATCTTCAAATTTAGTGGTGATTTTACCAGTAAGGTTACGTTTTGTTGCGTCAGGTTTGATGATAGAGAATGTGCGTTGTACAGCCATGATATATAATCCTTTGTTAAATATGGCATAGCCTATAGCAGTGTTTAAAAACGCTTTCAAGCCAATTCTGGTATCTGATTCTCAATTGCCCATTTTTTGATGAGGCTTTTGCGATATGGCCTATATTTCTCGGGCAGAACTTCCAATTCCTGTATGCGTTCGGTGCGGAATGACCTGAAAGCCTCACGTTTTTCGCACCAAGCGACCATGTTGCGATTGTCGTAGAAATGCGCCATTAATATCGGCCACACGATGCGCATGGTCACATCACCTTTGACATCTGCATAGGTGATTTTAATTTTAAATTGATGGCGCAAGGCATGCCTAATGTCTGCCACACTGACTGTTTCGTCTTTAATTTTTACAAATTGTGGGGCGTAGAGATCGGTGTTTAGGAATAATGCCGAAAGGTCATCTGGGATGCTGGTTGATATTTTGCCGATTAGGTTTTTGGCGGCTTTGGCTAAATCTTTGTCCGCCCGTTCCTGCACCATGCGCATGCCGAGCATAAGTGCTTCTAGCTCGTCTTCGGTGAACATCATGGGCGGCATGTGATAGCCATCACCCATAACATAGCCAATGCCCGCCTCGCCGTCTATCGGCACGCCAGATGCGGTTAGGGTGACCATATCGCGGTAAATGGTGCGCGGGGTGACCTCTAGCTCTTCGGCCATATAGGCAGCGGTGACTGGCCTGCGCTCGCGGCGCATCAGTTCGATAATTTGTATCAATCGGTCGGCACGTTTCATTTAGGCCACTCCATTTCTGTTTATCAACATAGCATAACACTGCTGACAAAAATTGTCAGTACTATTGATTTAAGAGTTGGGAAGTAACACAAAACCAATGGAGATTAAAATGGAACTGATTATATTCCCCCCCGCACTCAATTGCCCAAGCGCCAGCCCTTACAGTATGAAGGCTGAATTATTATTGCGTATGGCAAAGGTTGATTATAAAGCCGTGCGCGGTAGTAACCCTGGCAAAGGCCCAAATGGCAAATTGCCTTATCTAATTGATGATGGTAAGGAAATTGCCGACAGTTATTTTATCTATCAACATATCAAACAAAAATTTAATGTGGATTTAGATGGGCATCTGACAGGTCAACAATTGGCAACTAGCCTTGCTTTCACCCGTTTGTGCGAAGATCATTTATATTGGTGTAATGTATATGCGCGCTGGGTTGACCCTGAATTTAATCATCATGTAGAGGTGTTTTTTAAACCTATACCGTGGGGTATCAGGCAAATTGTCACTAAGAAATCACGCAAATCCGCGACTAGTGCGGTTTATCATCATGGGATTGGGCGGCATAGTAAAGAAAAAATCTATCAGCTCGGTTGTGATGACATAAGCGCCATAGCTGCGCAATTGGGTGAGGATGAGTTTTTTTTGGGGGATAGAGTGTCATCAGTCGATGCGATAATTTATGGCGTTTTGGCTTCTGTTATTTACCCTGATATCGACACACCTATGCGTGTATTCGCTAAAGAATTTGAAAATATAAGAGCGTATTTGGGGCGTATTGAGGATGAGTTTGATTATGCACCGCCGTTAAAATAGCCGTTCATCCCACCAAATTGGTTGTTCGAGGCCTTGTTCTATTTGTGTGAAGTCGGCGTGGTTGGGGTTGATGAGGATGTTATGTTCCATGCGTGCCACAACTGAAGGTACTAGCAATAGGCAGCTTCTGGCCTCGCTAAACCATGTGGTGCCGAATTGGTTGGCTTCGGGGCTGTCTAGGCCGTGCCAGTTGGGTACACTGTCTTTAGTTACCACTTCGTAGCTGATGCCTTGGGGGATATTTATTTCTAGAAAATACTGGTTGTCGGGCATGATGCTGCTGAAATGAACGAGCTTTTCGAGCATGGCGGTGGAGTAATGTTCGGCGCAATATATTGGGTTTTGGCCCATGGAGTGCCAGCGCCCTTTGACTTTGCGGGCGCCCTCGCCCGAAAATATGGGGTATTGGCCGTTTGGGTCACCGACCCTATAGGCCGTCAACGGCTTTGGCAATGGCTTGGTTGATACCACTAGAGGGCGACTCCCGCTCTTATTTGTTCGAGCAATGAGGCCGCTATGTCAGCGCCTGCGGTGGATTGTTTGGCCATGTCGAACGGCGATTTTCCGCCTAGGCCTTGGTGCGGTTTGGAGAGAAATTGTGAGGCTTTGTCGTAATCTTGATTGTAGATTAGTAAGGCAAGGCTGTAGACTTTGGCGACATCGTATATTTTTTCGCTGACCTGCGGGGAGACGCGTTTTTTGGCGCGGGCGAAGGTGGCTCGCGCTACCAGATTGTCGACGCTGGTTTTTTGGGTGGGGAATAGATATTTGGCGAGGCTTTTGACGTTGGCGATTTTAATGCCCTCGCCGACTTCGTTTAAGATGTCGAAGCTTGAAATGTGGGGGGATTCTACGCCTAAGAGTTCGCCCATTAGTTGATCCTGATTTAACGCTTGCATTGGTGTTTTCCCGAAAACTTACTCATGTGATGCTTAATAATGTATCACGTGGTGGTGGTGGTGTCAATGTTGTTAGGGATTAGAGATTAGAGACTAGGTATCCCTGCCGATACAGGGGTGCTTGCATTTATACGTTCGCCTTAAGGCTCACTGTTAGCACTTGCGTGCGTAATCCCAAACAAGTTGGGCTTACTAGCTGGCCGCGCGTTCGTCGGCAGCGGCTGCGAATGGCCGAACACGCACTCACTGAAATGTATGGAAGTTGTGGAAACAAGGGGTAGATAGAAATTCAGAACTTGCGGCTAGAAATCACGCGTAGAATTTGGCTTTACCCAACATCGCTTTTGCCATATCAGCATGCAAGCGCTCAACCATTTTACCGTCAATAGTGATCGCACCTAAATCCGCGTTTTCAGGCAAAGCAAACGCATCAATAATCTTCTGCGCCATAGCAAGCTCTTCTGCACTCGCGGCAAAAACATCATTCACTTTATCAATCTGCTTGGGGTGAATCAACGTTTTGCCATCAAAGCCCAAATGCTTGGCTTGTTGCGCTTCAAATTCAAGCCCTGCAGCATTATTAAAATCGTTAAACACCCCATCCAAAACCACCAAGCCATAAGCCCGCGCAGCCAAAACACAATTGGAAAAATAGGTCAAAAAACCAATCCGATCAGGTTGTTCTGCACGCGGCAGCGGAATGTTCATTTCCTTGGCCAAATCATTAGTGCCCAGCACCAAACCACCCAAGCGCGACACAGGCCCTAAAGCCGCAATCTCATATAAATTAATCAGCGCCATTGGGGTTTCAATCATCACCCATAATTGTATTTTCTTGGATGCATTCAGCGCATTTATATCATGCAGAATGTCACTCACATCCAATGCATTGTTAATTTTTGGCACCAATATCACATCGGCCTTGGCCGCAACCGCCATGCTCAAATCATCATCATACCAATCTGAACATCGAGAATTAACCCGTATGATAACCAATTTTTGGCCATAAGGTTTTTTAGCCAATTTTGCCTTCAACAGAGCCCGCGCATTGTCTTTTTGCGAAACCGCTATGGCATCTTCTAAATCCAAAATCAAAGCATCAGCAGGTAGAATTTCAGCCTTCGCCAAAGCCCTCTCATTGGAGGCAGGCATATAAAGCACTGAACGCACAGGTCTATTTTGCATATCACTCCCCCCCAAAAAACTATATCAGCTATTGTGTGACATTGTCAGCCGCACGACTGTTATAAGCAATCGATGGATCAAACTCTCTTGTTCCACCCGCTTTTAACGGCACAATGGCATCGGTTAACTTAGCTTCTGTCGCCGCATCTTCATGGCTCATTGTATGGCCTTCGGGCGACATACCCAATTCGGCCAATAAAGCCATGTCATTATTTTTAACTGGGTTGGGTGTGGTCAGCAATTTCTCGCCATAAAACATGCTATTTGCCCCTGCCATAAAGCAATAGGCTTGCATTTTTTTATCCATACTTTCGCGCCCAGCCGACAGCCGCACATAGGCTTTAGGCATCATAATGCGCGCCACCGCAATGGTGCGGATAAAATCAAAATCACTAATTTCATCAATACTATCATCATATAAAGGCGTGCCTTTTACCTGCACCAATTTATTAATCGGCACACTGTCTGGATGCGCTGGCATATTAGCCAAAGTTTCAAGCATACCCGCACGGTCAGTTTCTTTTTCGCCCATGCCAATAATACCGCCAGAGCAAACATTAATGCCCGCATCACGCACATTTTGTATGGTGTCTAAGCGGTCTTGATAACTTCTTGTGGTGATAATCTCTTTATAATATTCTTCGGATGTATCCACATTATGATTGTAATAATCCAAACCTGATTGTTTGAAACGCCCAATTTGATCGCTTGTTAGCATGCCCAAAGTCACACAGCTTTCCATGCCCAAATCTTTCACGCCTTCAATCATTGCGCAAATTTGGTCGACATCGCGGTCTTTAAGGTCGCGCCACGCAGCGCCCATACAATAACGGGTTGCGCCTGCTTCTTTGGCATGTTTGGCCAGCTCGACCACGCGGTCAACTTCCATCATTTTAGAAGCTTTTAAGCCAGTATCATAACGCGCCGATTGCGGGCAATATTTACAATCCTCGGCACAACCGCCCGTTTTAATGCTACAAAGCTGGCTTAATTGCACTTTATTCGGGTCAAAATGCGTGCGGTGAATCACTTGCGCTTCAAATAGTAAATCCATGAACGGCATGTTAAACAGCTTTAAAATCTCATCACGAGTCCAATCATGGCGCACTGCGCCGAGTAAATTTTCATTGGCATCATTAATTGGGGATAGAGACATGCAAGCTAGCCTTTTGCTGTTTTTTTTGATCTAGTGGACATTATAATTTATTAGCATATCAGGTCAATGCGAAAGTGGGTCAATCATGGCAGTAATTTTAGCAATTTCATCACAAGTCGCCTATGGCCGTGTCGGTTTAAGCGCATATAGCTTTGCTTTGCAAAAGCTCGGCCATGAGGTGATATGCCTGCCCACAGTCAACTGGCTCACCCACCCCAAATTAGGCAGGCCGATTGGCGAGGTGACAAATGCCGACAAATTGGCCGATATGGGGGCTGAGCTTATATCCTTACGGCTCGAAGAAAAAATAGATTATATCATAAGCGGTTATTTTGCCAACGCCGAACAAGCTCATAGTGTAAAATGGCTGGTAACCCAGCTAAAAACCAAAAACCCAGAAATTCAATATTGCTGCGACCCTGTTATGGGTGATGAACCCAAAGGCCTGTATGTGGCCGAAGATGTCGCCCAATATATCAAAGATTATTTAGCACCCATGGCCGATTTGGTAACACCCAACGCATTTGAAGCCAAATATTTAGGTGAATTACGCGCCAAAAAAATACTGCAAAAATCCGCCAATCAAAATATTTATACCGAAAACGCGGTGAGTATAAGCCAAAAATTCAGCCCAATAGACGTGCATTTAAACGGTGCAGGCGATTTATTGACCGCATTATTTATCGGTTATCAGTTAAATGGCCTAAAAGCCGAAAAAGCACTAGCAAAAGCCACATTGTTTTTACAAAAATGCGCCGAATATACAGCCAAGCATGGCTGCGCCCAACTGCCAGTGATTGAATTACAAGAATATTTATGATTTCTGCGAGCCAGACACCGCTATTCGTTCATCAATACGCGGTTTTGTTTTATTCGTTCTAAGATTTAACGGATAATAAACATAGCAAAAACTCAAAAATGATGTTGCAAACAAGTAAAAAACCGCAAACACAAACGCCCAATAATAATAGCCAAGCTCAGCATTAAAAATATGGGCAAGATACACAAAAACAAGCGCCAACGATACACGAATTAACTTGTCGACTATGCTTAAATTTTTCATATCTTGCCTCATAGAATGTTGCAGATATGCTAACTGATTCTCAGTCTGCTTTGCAAGTTTTAATGCCGAAAATAGCATATATAGGGCAGAAATTTAACAAAGCCGTGCCGGCCATTATCACCGCAATGACAATCAACACCCAAAACCATACGCCCAATGTGGCCATATACATATAAGCCGCAATAGCCGCCACAATGGCAATAACAAACCGAATCATTTTGTCAGGACTACCGAGATTTTTCATGATTTTTCTCCTTTATCTTTGGTTATGAATCAAGAATATCGCAATCATAAAACATTAGCAATTGCTAATATTGCCGCACCCCTGTATGAATACAAACGCTGGCAAAGAATATGCCGAACCAAGATTAGGGAAAAATATGCAAGCAGATTTCTGGCATCAAAAGTGGCGAGACAATAAAATTGGTTTTCATGAGAATGCGCCGAACTCTTTACTAACCAATAATTTCGCTCAGTTAAATTTGGCAAAAAACAGCCGCATATTTATACCCCTATGCGGCAAAACTTTGGATATAGCTTGGTTGCTTTCAAAGGGTCATTATGTGATTGGCGCAGAATTGAGCCAAATGGCAATTGAACAATTATTTGAAGCACTCAAGCTCGTACCACAAATAACCAATCTTGGTAAATTGCAACATTATAAAGCCGAAAATATTGACATTTTTGTTGGCGATATTTTCGAACTAACCAGCGATATGATCGGTCAAATAGCACTCATTTATGACCGCGCTGCTATGGTAGCTTTGCCACAAACCACCCGCCACCAATATGCCAAACATATGATAAAAATCAGCAACAACGCGCCGCAATTGCTCATCTGCTTCGAATATGACCAGAACTTGCGTAATGGCCCACCATTCTCAGTATCAGGTGCAGAAGTC
Organism: Alphaproteobacteria bacterium; assembly: GCA_002400495.2. Taxonomy (GTDB): domain Bacteria; phylum Pseudomonadota; class Alphaproteobacteria; order Rhizobiales; family OSC116; genus OCS116. The sequence goes on from NVQL02000053.1 coordinate 7,458, forward strand.
AAAACCCATTATGCCAAACATTACGGCATTAGCTTATTAGAAAAATCAACGACAGAAAATGCATTATCTGCCGTTGAAAATATATGGTTTTTAAAGCAGGCCGCGGTTCACCAATAACTCGGCGATTTGCACAGTATTTAACGCCGCACCCTTACGTAGATTATCCGAAACCACCCAAATGTTCAGGCCGTTTTCAACCGTCGCATCTTCGCGAATGCGGCTGACATAAGTTGCGTCTTCACCAACAGCTTCAACCGGGGTTACATAACCGCCATCATCACGCTTATCGACCACCAACACACCAGGTGCAACCCGCAAAATTTCACGCGCAGCATCGGCTGTCACTTCACGTTCAAACTCGATATTGATCGCTTCGCTATGACCAATAAACACCGGCACCCGGACCGCAGTGGCGGTGACTTTAATTTTAGGGTCAAGAATCTTTTTGGTTTCAGCCACCAATTTCCATTCTTCTTTAGTATAGCCATCTTCCATAAATTCATCAATATGCGGAATGACGTTAAATGCAATCTGCTTGGTGAATATTTCTTTCTCAATCAAGTCATTGACAAATATACCACGGGTCTGGCTGAACAATTCATCCATTGCCGCCGTGCCGCCGCCCGACACAGATTGATAGGTAGACACCACAATTCGTTTAATACCAAACGCATCATGTAAGGGTTTTAGCGCCACCAACATTTGCATGGTAGAACAATTGGGGTTAGCAATAATATTCCGCGCTTTCACCCCTTCGACCGCATCGGCATTCACTTCTGGGATGACCAATGGCACATCACTATGATAACGGAAAAATGAGCTATTATCGATCACAATACAACCTGCAGCCGCAAATTTAGGAGCATATTTTTCAGATACAGAACCACCCGCGCTGAACAAAGCCACATCAGCTTTACTCGGGTCGAAATGTTCGAGATTTTGGCATTTTATGTTTTTATCACCAAAGCTAATCTCGCGGCCTTGGCTGCGGCTTGAAGCCAAAGCAAAAATCTCATCAACTGGAAATTCACGTTCGGCCAAAATAGCCAACATTTCGCGGCCAACATTACCTGTAGCGCCGACAACTGCAACTTTATATCCCATTATTCTATTCCTATTTGGAGGTATTCTCCGCTATTCTCCCGCTGATAAGCCTTGAAGGGCTCTCTTCTCCCCTGCGGGGAGACGTTGCAGGAAGGACAAGAGGAAAGGTTACGCAACCATCTTCGTGGTGCGTTTGGTAGTTGTTGTGGTCGTTTTTATGATAAAAACAGTCATTACAATTCCAGTCTTTCGTCCGCCCTTATGGCAAGAAGTACCTGACGAATATCAAACAAATAAGTTAATTTCAAGTGTAAAGCTGATTCAGCACGAATTATCGACAGAAATTGCCGAAACCAACATCTTTATTGAGCTTTATAAGGCCCAACTTTGCGCCCCGCGCCTTTATGACGATGAAAAATCAAACCCTCATCAGTATTCAGAATAATTTGGCAATCTGTATCAACACGTCCATCACCAACCGCCATGCTGCGGCAATAAAACCCGTCTTTTTCAGACCAGTCGCCCGTCACCAATTTACCATCGGAGACACCTTCAATTTTACCATCGGATTTTAAAATAATATGACCTTTATCATTGATCAATTTTTTGTCGGTAATCGCGGTTAAAATACCAGCAGTGCTTTTTGCACTAATCTCCAGCGCATTCACCGCACTGCAACAAGCCGTAAAACTGCCAACCAGCATCGTCACCATTGCAAAACTTTTAAAATGGAATCTCACAATTCGCGCCTCCAATAAGCTTTCAACCATCATCAGTTAAGCATTATTTTCGGTCAATGGCAAAATACCTGTTAAAAAATCAAACTGCATCAAGGTCGCATTAATTTTCTGGCCCAATTTGCCTTTATATAAAGTCGGCACACGGCTCTTGTCCGTCTCATAATTGAGCTCGCTAAAATCTTCATCAAAATCTTGCGCAACATCCTGTGGTTTTCTGCGTGTGGTCGATGATAGGTTGGCCATGGAAAGAATGCTATTGTTGCGGCTGAACCGCGCCGCGTTTTTATATTTAAAATTCTCATCAACATGTTTGTTGCTAAGGTTGAGCAGCTCGGCCATTAAGGCATAATAAACCTCATTCATATCCAAACGGTCTATCAGCAAATGCAATTTACGTGTATAAATTTCGGGCAGCGAGCTTTTGTCATTCGGTTGCACCCGCACCTCAATCAACCATTTATCACTGCTAATTTCTTCAATCTCGGTCAGGCTTAATTTCGCATGGTCATAACGAATATGGCTCAAATCAAACTCATCATCCGCATGGCTATTATGGCTGACCAAATCAACATTTTGGCAAATCAGCGGCAAATCATGGTGGGTATTAAACGGCGTGGTGCTGCCGCCATCATGATGAAACCGCAACAACTCACGCACTTCATGTTCGCGCGCACATTTTAGCGCCAAAAACACAGTTTGGATAATCTCAGATGTCGGCAATTGCGGCTCGACCCGCCATTTACGGCCATAAACAATTTTAGGCTGCGCCCGATGCGCATCATCACCATAATTATCATGACCAATAATGCCAACCTGTAAATAAATACCCGACACATCTTCACATACAAATACTGGATACTGATCGCTATATTCAATGTCATAAATGATTGATTCGACCGTTTCGCGGCTATGGGCATATTTTAAATAATGTTGCGGAATACACTGCTCGCCATTGCTCAAGCCAATCACTGGTGCATTTTTGATGGGAGTTTCGCCATCTATTAATTTTGGTTCTACAATGTTATATTTAAAATTATTCACTTTAAAGCCCCACATATATGGTTTACATTCATTATAATTACTCAAACCTTGTGACAATACAATGACAGATACCACACCAGCATGGTGCATAAATGAACCATCTATTGCAAAGGAAGCCTGAAATATGAATTGGGATAACTTAAAATATTTTTTGGCCGTCGCACAAAACAGCTCAATGCGCGCCGCCGCCAAACGATTAAAAGTCAGCCACACCACAATATCGCGCCATATTGACGAATTGGAAAATCAATTAAATGTGAAGTTATTTGATCGCCTACCCGATGGGTTCAGGCTCACCCAATCAGGCAGTGAATTATTGCCCATCGCGCTGCAAACTGACGATAATTTGCTAAGCTTTGGCCGCAATGTCACAGGCCGTGATGCCGCACTTGAAGGCAAATTAATTGTCACCTTTCCCGATGGCATGATTGTCGATTTAATGATGCCCTATATTTTTGAATTTATGGAAAATCACCCGCAAATATTTGTAAAAACCATCACCAGTTTACAAACCTTGGATCTATCGCGCCGCGAGGCCGATGTCGCCATCCGCGTGACCCAAAACCCGCCCGAACATCTCATCGGCCGTAAGCTCGGTACATTGCACCAAGCCGCCTATGCCACCCAAAAATATATCGATCAACACAGCCCAATTGATGATTTAAACACCAGTGCCAAATGGATCGGCTGGGGCGTACCAGAAGAACGCCCGAAATGGAAAAAGGGCGCGGTTTTCCCACATTTAGACACGGTTGGCAGTTTTAACAATATCGACATTCAAGTGGCCGCCGCCAGACGCAGCTTAGGCATTGCCTATGTGCCCTGCTCGCAAGGCGATTTGCATACTGATTTGATCAGATTATCAGAACCCAAAGCATCATTCGACATCTGGCTATTAAGCCATGCCGATCTACGCGCCACCGCAAGAGTGCGGGCGTTCAGACAATATATAATCAGAAAAATACCCGAGATCGAACTGGCGATCTCGGGCAGAAGGTAATCATAAATCAGCTTATTTAAGCTTGGTCATTTCGGCCAAGATGGCATCACCCATTTCAGATGTTGAGCAGATCGCCTCATCACCGCGGGCAATATCGCCTGTGCGTAGGCCAGATGCCAATACAGCTTGAATGGCGTCTTCAACAAGCTTAGCTTCATCAGTCATTTTAAAGCTATATTTAAGTGCCATGCTAAAGCTTAAAATTGTCGCAATAGGATTGGCAAGGCCTTTGCCTGCAATGTCTGGCGCAGAACCATGTACTGGTTCGTAAAGCGCCGGGATTTTACCATCAACTTCAGCACCCAAAGAAGCAGAAGGCAACATGCCCAAAGAACCCGTTAACATCGCAGCAATGTCAGATAATATATCACCAAACAAGTTGTCAGTCACAATCACATCAAACTGTTTAGGTGTGCGCACAAGTTGCATGGCGCAATTATCGGCCAGCATATGTTCTAACGTCATGTCAGCATATTCTTCGGCATGCACTTTGGTCGCAACGTCTTTCCACAACAAGCCGCTTTCCATCACATTATGTTTTTCAACCGACATCACCCGGCTATCGCGCACTTTAGCCAGCTCGAATGCCACACGCACCACACGTTCAATTTCATAAGTGTCATAAACTTGGGTATTCACCCCACGTTGTTGGCCATTGCCAAGGTCGGTAATGCCGCGCGGCTCACCAAAATAAACACCACCTGTAAGCTCACGCACAATCAGAATGTCCAAACCTTCAACAAGCTCGCGTTTAAGCGATGAGGCATCAGCAAGCTGGTCGAAACACACAGCTGGGCGAAGGTTAGCAAACAATTGCATATCTTTACGCAAGCGCAAAAGACCAGCTTCTGGCCGCACATCATAACCGATATTTTCCCACTGCGCACCGCCAACAGCACCAAAAATAACCGCATCGGCAGCCAAGGCTTTTTCCATAGTTTCATCTGAGATAGATTGGCCATGGCTTTCATAAGCGCAACCACCCACAAGGTCAGTTTCAGTCACAAAATCTGCACCATTATCATTGAACCAAGCAATAATGCGCTCAACCTGCGCCATAACTTCAGGGCCAATGCCATCACCAGGTAAAAGAAGTAAATTAGTTGCCATTGCGAATGCTCCGTATCGTTATGTAATGAATTTACTAGGCTTTCTAGCCTATGACACGCCCAATGTGAAGCAGAAACTAGCTCTCCCCTGCCGCATGCCCCTCTTTTCCAAAACTTCCATACATTTCAGTGAGTGCGTGCTCGGCCGTTCGCAGCCGCTGCCGTCTAACGCGCGGCCAGCTAGCGCAGCACGCAAAGCGTGTGGAGCGCACGCAAGTGCTAACAGAGAGGCTTAAGCCGAACGTGAAAATGCAAACTTCCAGAGCTTAGGCAGCATACTGCCCAGTGATGGTTGAAAAGTTGTGATGTTGATGGTTTGTACAGGATTCGCAACGAGTGAACCTGCATTTGCCGTTGTAAAAGACATAAGAAAGTTAGCTGTCCTGCCTATACTCGGGTACTTCATTTATACGTTCGCTTAAGCTCACTGTTGACACTTGCGTGCGTTCGCTGCGCTCTCTAGCCTACCGCGCGTTCTTCTGCAGCGGCTTCGAACGGCCGCACTCGCGCTCACTGATGAGCACGTTATTTGGAAACGAGAGGCAAACGAAAATGCCGAGTCTGCTGCTACCCACGCCCACGATATGTCGGCACGCCTTGATCTTGCACCCAAACGCCAGCGGGTATTTCGCCCGTTTGATAAAACACATCAATCGGAATGCCACCGCGTGGATACCAATAGCCACCGATGCGCAGCCATTTAGGGTCGAGCAAATCAACCAATTTACGGGCAATGCTCACCGTACAATCCTCATGAAACGCCCCATGATTACGAAATGCACCGAGATATAATTTAAGGCTTTTGCTTTCGACCAGCCAATCACCAGGAATATAATCAATCACCAAATGGGCAAAATCAGGCTGGCCTGTCATCGGGCACAGCGAGGTAAATTCTGGCGCTGTAAACCGCACCGCATAATCAACATCAGCTTGCGGGTTTTGCACACGCTCCAAAATATCTTGTTCTGGGTCTGTCGGCAACTCTGTATGAGAACCAAGACTTTTCAAATTTTTATAAATATCTTCTTTAGACATATCAAACTCCGAGTTGGTTGCCCCATAAGAGCACGTGTAGCTGTGGTAAGATTGTAACATCATACCATTTATCGTCTACCGCCCAATCAATAAGCTCACGCATTTTAGCATGTAAAGCTTCTTTATCAACTGGCGCATCTGGGTCACTATCATCATTACCGATGGATAAAAATAACGGCAAGTCAGGATACCGCACCGCCACATCACGCGCATAAGCAAAATCAGCACGATCAAAAATCACCACCTTGAGCGACGTTTGCACACCCTCTGCCGCCGCGATGCAAGCATCCAATTTTGCCCAATCCGTATCCTCTCCCGAGGAAGGTGGTTTAGGGCTAAGCGTGAGCTGATCAAGCAAACCAAACCAATTTTTAGGCACGCTGCCTTGCGTCTCCATCGAGAATGTATGGCCTTTGGCTCTACCCAAAGTTAAAAATTCTTCAAGCTGCTGAATCGCTGGGTTACCGCCCGAAATGGTAATCAATATCGGCGCGCCGTTAGTCAATTCATCCACCTTGGCCAAAATCTCAACCGCCGTCATCTTCGCCCATTCATGCGCATATTGCTTGCCAACGGCATGCATAGTATCGCACCACAAACAGCGATAATCGCACCCGCCAAACCGCACAAAAACCGTCGGGCGGCCAATATAAGCGCCCTCACCCTGAATGGTCGGGCCGAAAATCTCGACCACCCGCAATGTCTTGCTTTTGGCAATCTCTACTTCTGGGCGCTGCACCTCATTCATGGCCGATACTCCGCCCATGTTTTAGCGGTTTCAGACACCCGCACCGCACTCACTTTTGACCATTTTTGTTTTGACCAATCATAAAAATGCTTAGCCAAATGCTCCGATGTGGTTGCCAAACCGCCAAAAACATCATTCAGATATTGATGATCAAATGTGCCATCAATATATTCTTTTAACGGCGCTAAATCACGAAAATCAACCACAAAACCATTGTCGCTAACTTGTTCAGATTTCAACTCAATGGTCACAATATAATTATGCCCATGCAAGCGATAACAAGGGTGATCTTCGGCCAAATTCAACAGCCGATGCGCCGCCGAAAAATGAAATTCTTTTGAAATGGTGAACATTAACTAGCCACCTTTTCTACAACGCCCTGCCAAAAATCTGGGTCATCATAAACTGTCGGGTCGGCATAACCAGCCAAGTCAAATGCCTCGCGCCGCTCAACACATGTGCCGCAACGCCCACAATGCAATTCGCCGCCCTTATAGCATGACCAACTTTTCGTATGGTCAACATTCAACGCTTTGGCATCTGTCGCAATATCGGCTTTAGATGCATTTACATAAGGCGCATAAATATCAATATCCGCATAACCTGCCAACGCCATTTTTTGCATTTTAGCAAACGCCTCAATAAAATCAGGTCGGCAATCAGGGTAAATAAAATGATCCCCACCATGCACCGCCAACGCCACGCGCTTAAGCTTATGCGTCGCCGCCAATCCATAAGCAATCGACAACATAATCACATTGCGATTGGGCACCATAGTCACCTTCATACTGGCCTCTTGGTAATGCCCATCTGGCACATCAACATCACCCGTAAGCGCCGTGCCCGTAAATTCACGCCCAATATTAGCCATATCAATCAACGTAAACGCCACGTCTAAATCGGCCGCACAATCACGCGCAAAATCAATTTCTTTTACATGGCGCTGGCCATAATCGAATGTAAGAATGTGAGATAAATTGCCTTGATCGGCTATTTTATGTGCGAGCGTAATGCTATCCATTCCGCCCGAACAGATGACAAGTGTCTTCATCGGGGTGTTTCCTGTTTTCTCCGGGTGGTTCTCGACCGGTGGTGCATATAATGCATCAAAAATGTATTTTCGCGGTTATATAGTGCACACCCATTAAAAGCAAGCTCAGAATTTCCATCCACCCCTCGTATCCAAGTAAAGGCCATTTCAGTGAGCGCGACAGCGGCCGTTCGAAGCCGCTGCCGACGAACGCGCGGCCAGCTAGCGCAGCACGCAAAGCGTGTGGAGCGCACGGACCGAAGGGAATGCCTGTGGTGCAAGTGTCAACAGTGAGCTTAAGCGAACGTATAAATGCAGACTTCCAGAGCCTAGGCAGGGGACTGTCCAGTGATAACTGAAAAGTTGTGATGTAGATAGTTTGCGCTGGAATCTCAACCAATGAACCTACGTTAAAAGCAGCAAAGACATAAGAAAGTTAGCGGTACTGCCTGTACTCGGGTACTTCATTTATACATTCGCCTTAAGGCTCATTGTTGACACTTGCACCACAGGCATTCCCTTCGGTCCGTGCGTTCGCTGCGCTCTCTTGCCTACCGCGCGTTCGTCGGCAGCGGCTTCGAACGGCCGCTGTCGCGCTCACTGCACGGCACGTTTTGTGGAAACGAGAGCTATAACGCGATGATGAGCTTAAAACAAAGGATGAATTTACTTTGTATATTTTACGCTTACTGTTACGTCTTATTATAAGAGGGAGAATGTATTTATGCTTTATTCTATTCTAATCTACGAGTCAGAAGCCCGCGTGGCAGATGCCAATGCCGCCGAGCAAGCAAGGGTGATGGACGGCCATCACGAGTTTCAAGCCGTACTTAAACAGCAAAACAAACTACTCAATGTCGTGCGGCTAATGCCAACCTCAACAGCCGTAACCAAACCCAAAGACGCCCCCATTTTCGATGGCCCCTTTGCCGAAACCAAAGAGCAATTTGTCGGATTCTATATGTTTGAAGCCGACAACCTAGACGAAGCCATCGAACTATCCAAACACTTACCCATGCATGAAAAACTCGAAATCCGCCCCGTTATGTTCTACGAAGGGGTTAACGGCAATGGCAGCTCAACAATCATCAACAACAATTGAACAAGCCCTCACCACCGCACGGCCACTCGCCATCGCAGCTCTATTGCGCTATTTTAATGATTTAGACAAAACCGAAGATGCCTTCCAAGAAGCCTGCATCCGCGCACTCAAAAACTGGCCACAAAAAGGCCTACCCAAAAACCCAACAGCATGGCTTATCTTCGTCGGCCGCAATATCGGCATAGACGAAATTCGCAAAACATTCCGCCTCAGCAGTATAGATGAGCAAGATTTTGCCGATGAAGAAAAACCCCCAAAAGATTACATTTATAAAGATGATTTAATCCGTCTTTTATTCTTCTGCTGTCACCCCGAACTTAGTTTTGAACAACAGCTTGCCCTATGCCTAAAAATCATCGTCGGCATGTCAGTCGATGAAATTGCCGCAGCTTTCCTAACCAAACCCGCAACCATGGCACAACGCATCACTCGCGCCAAAGCCAAAATCGCAACCCTCACCCACCAATCCCCAACCCAACAAGAACGAGAAACCCGCCTCACCCAAGTCCGCACCGCCATTTACCTACTATTTAACGAAGGCTATGCCGCTAATGATGGCCAAAACCACATCAGGCAATTGGAATGCCGCGAAGCCATCCGCCTAGCACGGTTGCTATTACAAATGATGCCATCAGACGCCGAAACCATGGCTCTACTAGCCCTGTGCCTACTACAAAATTCACGGCAAAATGCAAGATTGTCCGAAACGGGCGAAATCATCTTGCTAGAACAACAAGATCGCAAATTATGGGACAAAGGCCAAATCGCCGAAGCCACCGCCATATTGCAAAAAGCCATCCGCCAAGGCAATACGGGCCAAATGCAAATAGAAGCCTCCATCGCCGCCATGCATGCCGAGGCCGCCACTTATGCCCAAACCAATTGGCAAGAAATAAAAACCCTCTACATAATACTAGCCAATAAATTCCCCTCACCCGTCATTAGCCTCAACCTCGCCGCCGCAACATTTAAAAACAATCAAACCGATGAAGCCCTGAAAACCCTCGCACCATTGGCCAATAAATTAAACACCTACCCCTATTATCACGGTCTTTTAGCCGAAATTCATATAAAAATGCGCCAACCCAAAAAAGCCAAAACCGCGCTAGAAGCCGCACTAAAACTAGCCAATAGCCCCGCGGCAGCCATTCACATCCGCGAAAAAATCGACCAAATCAAAAATAATTCTTAAAAGCTGTAGATTCTACCAAAGCCATAACGTCCTTGTTTTGTAATTAAAACTCTAAGGATAAAGATATGACTGTAGATATGACAACTGTTGGCAATTCAGGTTGGGTAGAATTTTCTGGCCCCAACATTGCCGAAGCCCAAGAATTTTACGCCAAAGTTATCGGTTGGAACATTGCCCCCGTCCCCGCTGGCGACACGCAATATAACGCCATTATGCTAGAAGATGGCCCAATAGGCGGCTTTAGCCCCAAGCCATCAGATAAAGGCGGTTGGATTATTTACATCACAGTCGCCGATGTGAATGCCGCCACCCAAACCGCCAAAGATCTAGGCGCAACCATCGAAGCTGAACCATTTGATGTCCCAGGCGTTGGCCGTCAATCAATCATTATCGACCCACAAGGTGGCCGCATCGCGCTCATCACCTACGAAAGCATGATGGCTTAAAGCAAGTATACAAACGGAGTATATTCAATGGAATTTTTACAAATCACACCCTATATTGCGGCTGCACTGGCGGTCATCATGTTTGGCCTTACGCTTAATGTATCCATGTATCGGGTTAAACTTGGCACAGCCCAAGGCGACAAGGCAAAATACCCATTTCAAGATGGCAATGATGAAGGCCTAAAACACCGCATCCGCGCGTTTGGTAATTTCACCGAATACACTCCTTTTTGCCTGATTATGCTCGGACTACTTGAACTTAACCAAGCACCCACCTATTTGGTTTGGGGTTTAGGCATCGCCTTTGCACTTGGCCGCTAGCCATGCATACGGCATGTTATCCAACCCTTACAACCCCACAATGCGCATCATTGGCATGACCGCCACTTATGCAACCCTACTCATTCCAGCCATTTGGGTTTTCCTATGACCAAACATTTTCTTTCCGTCCTCGCTTTTGTAGTGGTGTCTTTTGCGGTGCAAGGCGTGTCACATTTTGTCATCAATGTAGAGCATTTCGCCTCCATCGGTTTCGCCCGCCCCGAACCCATTATAGCGCTCGGTGTGCTTGTCATGCTGATAGAAGGCATTATTTTAACGCTTGCGCTACAGGCCTACAAGCCAAGCGCCACCATTAAAGATGGCCTCATGCTCAGTCTCGCGTTTGGCATATTTTTAGCCAGCTACATCGCCCTGGTTGAGCCTTCAAAATACGCTGTGCCCTCAATCATCAATTGGATAAAAATCGAAGCCACCGCAAGCCTTGTTCAATTTGTGGCATTTGGCCTCATTTTGGGCTATATTCATTCTAAATTCCAACCAAATGAGGCATAAATGACCAGTTGGCTTTACCCCGCAAATGTAAAATTTTACGATGTTTTAGGCGCCTTCGCCGCGCCCAAAACCTATTGGCCGATGAACAGCAAGGTCGAAGTAAATGACCTTGTCTATATCTACCTCGCCGCCCCGCACAAACAGATCGGCTTTATCTGCAAAATTGAACAAGTAGACTTTGAGCAAGACGAAATCATCGACCAAATAAAACCTTTCTTTAAGGGCGATGGCAAAGGCGGCAAAAGCAACAAAAAATTCATGCGCCTCAAAACCATAAAAAGCTTCACCCTAAAAGAAAACTCATTCACCGCCTACAGCCTACTCAAAGAAAACGGCCTAACAGGCATGCTAATGGGCCCACGCAATTTAAACAACAACTTGCCATTGCTACAATATATTGAAGAGGTAACAAAATGAATTTTGAAGACATTTGCGACAATTTCCCCCACGATCTTGACGGAGTTGAAGTTTCAACCATGATGGGCAGCAAATGCTTGCGCTACAAAGGCGGCTTTATGAGCATGATGTTCGACAAAGCCGATGCCCTCATCATCAAAGTCTCCCCCACCCGCGTCGATGAACTAATCGACAACGGCAAAGGCCTAGAGTTTAATTACACCAACAAAAAATTCAAAGAATGGGTAATGATCCCATCCGAAGACGAAGACGATTACGAAGGCTATGTGCTTGAAAGCATGGAATACGTAAAAAGCATCACCAAGCCGAAGAAAAAGAAATAAACCGCAAACTCAGCATCCCCGTCTGCCCTCGCTTCGTTCACGCCACCACCACCCCAACCTGCCTCACCCGAACTTACCGCAGCTTGTTCCCACAACAAACTCAGCATTTCGTATGCCCTCGTTTCCAAATAACGTGCCATGCAGTGAGTGCGAGTGCGGCCGTTCGAAGCCGCTGCCGTAGGACGCGCGGCAGGCAAGAGAGCGAAGCGAACGCACGCAAGTGTCAACAGTGAGCCTTAAGGCGAACGTATAAATGAAGTACCCGAGTATAAGCAGTACAGCCAACTTTCTTAATGTCTTTACAACGGCAACCACGGGCTCAATCGCCGAAACACCAGCACAAAATTTCCACATCACAACTTTTCAGCCATCACGGGGCAGTATCCCTGCCGAAGCTCTGGAAGTCTCATTCTTACGTTCGCTTAAGCTCACTGTTGACACTTGCGTGCGCTCCATACGCTTCGCGTACTGCGCTTGCCTACCGCGCGTTCGTCTGCAGCGGCTTTGAACGGCCGCTGTCGCGCTCACTGAAATGACCTTTGCGTGGAAACGAGGGCATACGAAATGCTGAGCTTGTTGCAGGAACAAGCAGCGGTAGGTTCGGGTGAGGCAGGTTGGGGGGTGGTGTCTGCGAACGGCCGCACTCGCACTCACTGCATGGCACGTTATTTGGAAACGAGGGCAAACACATATTCCGAGTATGCCGTAGTTTTTCGCTTGCTCTGAATTCGCTTTAACGCTCTACTGAATAAAAAGGGAGATGCTTATGTTGGGGCAAATGATGAGCCAACCACTGCTAATTAGCAGCATGGTTGCGCATGCGGGTAAATTTCATTCAGATCGGGATATCATCTCGGTTGAAACCGACGGCAGCGTCACCAAAACCAATTGGCAGAATGTCGAAAAACGCGCCCGCCTTTTGGCATCAGCACTCGGCAAACTCGGCCTCAAAGCAGGCGACCGTGCCGCCACCATCGCGTGGAACAACCATCGGCATCTAGAAATTTATTTCGGCGTTTCAGGCGCTGAATATATTTGCCACACCATCAACCCACGGTTAATCCCAGAGCAAATTGCCTACATCATCAATCATGCCGAAGACCAAATATTATTCATCGACAAAACATTCCTACCCATCGCAGTTGGCTTAAAAGACCACCTAAAAACCGTTAAAAATATAGTGCTGATGGGCGCCCGAGATGAGGAAGCCTTAACAGCCCTGCCCAACATTCTATTTTATGAAGACCTAATTGCCGATGGTGATGACAGCTACGAATGGCCGAGCTTCGACGAAAACGCCGCCTCCAGCCTATGCTATACATCTGGCACAACAGGCCACCCAAAAGGCGTGTTATATTCCCACCGCTCAACCATGCTACATAGTTTTTGTGTCGTCGCGCCCGATAGCTTGAGCCTAAGTGCCATCGACAACGTATTACCCGTGGTGCCGATGTTTCATGTCAACGCATGGGGCCTGCCCTATGCTGCCGCCATGACAGGTGCCCAGCTAACCTTACCTGGCCCTGGGCTTGATGGCGTTAGCCTTAAAAACCTAATCAACAATTATGGCGTCACTTTAGCGGCAGGCGTGCCGACCCTATGGCAAGGCCTGCTGATCGCCTTGCGCGAAACTGGCGAGAAACTCAAAACCCTCGACCGCACAATAATCGGCGGCGCAGCTTGTCCTCTATCGCTAATCATAGCCTTCGAAGATGACTATAATGTCAACATCATCCACGCATGGGGCATGACCGAAACCAGTCCGTTAGGCAGTGTCAACAGACCTTTGACCAAGCATTTAAACCAAACTGACACCGAGACTGACCAAATGGCAGTCAAACAAGGCCGCCCCCCATTTGGCATAGATTTACGCATTTGCGACGATGAAGGCCAAGTATTACCCAATGACACTAAAGCCCAAGGCGAACTACAAGTGCGCGGCCTATGGGTGGTAGAAGGTTATTTCAAAGCCGAAACAGAAACTCTCAATGCCGATGGCTGGTTCCCCACAGGCGATGTCGCCAATTTGGACAATGACGGCTTTATGCAAATCACCGACCGCGCCAAAGACGTAATCAAATCAGGCGGCGAATGGATCAGCTCAATCGATTTAGAAAACCTTGCCATCGGCCACGAGGACATTCTAGACGCCGCGGTGATTGGTGCTAAACATGAAAAGTGGGGCGAACGGCCTTTATTACTAGCGGTTAAGGCCGAAGGTTCTGAACTAACCGAAGATGAACTATTGGCGATATACCCGAACAAAGTTGCAAAATGGTGGATACCTGATCGGGTGATATTTGTGACGGAATTGCCGCATGGTGGCACAGGCAAACTGCTGAAGAATAAGCTACGTGATGCATATGAGAATGTGTTGTTGGACTAGAGAAAAGTTCCATTTAGGCGCTCTGGAAGTTTGCTTTATGTTTGGCACTGCGTGCGTTCGCTCCACGCTTTGTCGCTTCGCTCGATGCCTGCACTGCGTGCGTTCGCTCCGCTCTCTAGCTAAGCCACTCAGCCGCTGGTGAAACGCAGTTTCACCACCCAACCCAACCTCATTACGCTAAGTTAGCTAGAATTTGGCGATACTCCCAACTTCGGTGCCAAACTGTTTGCTCATTGTGCTTTTCATGGTAAAAAAGTCCGAACCCGTGGGGTAAGGCAAGGCCGACTGGCCGTCGCCGTTAGGCGTAGCTAGAGAGCGGAGCGAACGCACGCAGTGCCAATATTTAATCACTCGCGCAGCGAGCGATTAAATAAAAAAAGTGCGAATCTTGCTTGCCAAGATGCGCATAATATGTCAAAACCCCCTCAACAAAAGCTAATGACACGTTTTGTGACGGGATAATGATGCCCTGAACGCTTAACCGCCTACCGCTATTTAGGGCAAAACCTATGTCATCTGCATTTTTAGGTAAAGATTATGAATCTATTACAAGAAATTGAAAAAGAGCTACAAGACGAGCTTGCTTCAAAACGCCCCATTCCAAAGTTTCAACCTGGTGATACTTTACGTGTAAACGTGAAAATTAAAGAGGGCAACCGCGAACGTGTGCAAGCTTATGAAGGCGTATGCATCGCCCGTACTGGCGGCGGCATTAACGAAAGCTTCAACGTCCGTAAAATCTCTTATGGTGAAGGTGTTGAACGTAAATTCCCACTTTATAGCCCACTAATCGAAAGCATCGATGTAATCCGTCGTGGTAAAGTAAGACGTGCGAAACTTTACTATCTACGTGAACTACGCGGTAAAGCTGCTCGTATTGTTGAAAAAGTTGATCATAAAAGACTTTCAAAAAAGAAATAAGCCGCTTGCTAGTTAACTAGCATATAGCTTATATTGTTTTAGCAGCGACTTTCCTTTTTGGTCAGTCGCTGTTTTTGTTTCAGTGTTAATTACTACCCCACAGGATAAAAAATATGGCCAAAACTTTATATGACAAAATTTGGGATGCGCACATAGCGCACGAAGCCGATGATGGCACATGCTTGCTGTATATTGACCGCCATATGGTGCACGAAGTCACCAGCCCACAAGCCTTTGAAGGCTTGCGTAATTCTGGCCGCAAAGTACGCGCGCCCGAAAAAGTACTCGCCGTGGCCGATCATAACGTGCCCACAAGCCCGATGATAGGCGGCGTGGCAGCGATTAAAAACAATGAATCGCGCATTCAAGTTCAAGCCCTAGAAAAAAACGTCAAAGAGTTCGGCATTGAATATTTTGATACAAATGACATCCGCCGTGGCGTCGTACACATCATCGGCCCCGAGCAAGGTTTCACCCTACCCGGCATGACCATTGTATGCGGCGATAGCCACACCGCCACCCACGGCGCATTCGGCGCTTTGGCGCATGGCATCGGCACATCCGAAGTTGAACATGTATTAGCCACCCAAACGCTCATCCAATCCAAATCTAAAAACATGCGCGTTACCATTAACGGCAGCCTGCCAAATGGCGTGACCGCAAAAGACATCACCATGGCCATCATCGGCAAAACTGGCACAGCTGGCGGCACAGGTTATGTGCTAGAATATGCAGGCCAAGCCATTCGCGAATTGTCAATGGAAGGCCGCATGACGGTTTGTAACATGGCAATCGAAGGCGGCGCCCGCGCTGGCCTCATCGCCCCAGACGAAACCACATTTGCCTACCTAAAAGGCAAACCACGCGCACCAAAAGGCGAAATGTGGGATCAAGCCGTAGAAAATTGGAAAACATTATTCACCGATGATGACGCAAAATTCGATCTAGAAATTGAAATGGATGCCACAGAGCTTATTCCCAACGCAACATGGGGCACCAGCCCACAAGACGTATTGCCAATCGACGGCACCGTGCCATTCCCAACCGATTTCGAAGACGAAGGCCGCCAACAAGCCACCCAACGCGCCTTAGATTATATGGGTCTCGAAGCTGGCATGAAACTAACCGACATTAAAATCGACCGCGTATTTGTTGGCTCTTGCACCAATGGCCGCATCGAAGATCTACGCGCCGCCGCAGCCATTCTGAAAGGCCGCAAAGTCGCCGACACAGTCGATGCAATGGTCGTACCGGGTTCAGGCTTAGTAAAAATGCTAGCCGAAGAAGAAGGCCTAGACATCATCTTCAAGGATGCAGGTTTTGACTGGCGCGAACCAGGCTGCTCAATGTGCCTAGCCATGAATGACGACCAGCTCAAACCGGGCGAGCGTTGTGCATCAACCTCAAACCGTAATTTCGAAGGCCGCCAAGGCTTTAAAGGCCGCACACATTTAGTGTCACCCGCCATGGCCGCTGCCGCTGCCATCAAAGGCCACTTAACAGACGTAAGAGATATATAGGAAGGGATAAGAAAATGGATAAATTTGAAACAGTCGAAGGCGTTGCCGCTCCTATGCCGTTGATCAACATCGATACCGATATGATCATCCCCAAGCAATTCCTAAAAACCATCAAACGCTCAGGCCTAGGCGTCCACGCCTTTGCCGAAATGCGCTACCACGAAGATGGCACAGAAAACCCCGATTTCATTCTCAACCAAGCTGGCTATCGCAACACAAAAATCATCGTCGCAGGTGATAATTTCGGCTGCGGCTCAAGCCGCGAACATGCCCCATGGGCAATCGGCGATCTAGGCATTAAGGTCATCATCAGCACAAGCTTCGCCGACATCTTCTACGGCAACTGCTTCAAAAACGGTATTTTGCCAATTAAACTCCCACAAGACAAAATCGACCTCCTAATGGACGACGCCCGCCGCGGCGCCAACGCCACAATGACAGTCGATCTCGTCAACCAAGAAATCAAAGGCCCCGATGGCGGCGTCATCAAATTCGAAATCGACGCCTTCAAAAAACATTGCCTACTAGAAGGCCTAGACGACATCGGCCTCACCATGGAAAAAGAAAAATCCATCGACAATTTCGAACAAAAAATGGCCGAAGCCACGCCGTGGATTTAAGCCCAAACACAAATTAAAATCCCAAGCCCAAAGCACCCGCTTTGGGCTTTTTTGTGAGCTAACAACTACCCCTGAATTCCTATCTACCCCCAAGCACCCCTGCGATTCGACGAGTGCGCCCAAAAGCCGCAAGGCAAACTCTGCGGCCGACGCGCGGCAGGCAAGCGCTTAAGCGCGCACGCAAGTGCTAACAGTGACAAGGCCGATAGGCCGCAGGAACGTATAAATGCAAGCACCCCTGTATCGGCAGGAGCGCTAACTGTCTCTATCTCTAAAAGCCCAACCAAGGATTAACAACCCCAATACCGCACCCCTCAAAATCCCTAACATTCCGCGTGGCTATGTCCGCCTTATTATGCCGAGCAATAGCCGCAATCATCAAATCCACCGAGTCAGTATTAAACCCACTCTTCTTACGCTCCGCCGCAATCTCACCAAAAACATAGGCCGCAGCTTCATCAAACGCAAACACCCGACCCAAAAACGCACCATCAATAAACGCCTCAAAATTCGCTTGCAACCGCAGCCTTCGCTTACCCTGCGGCAATAACAATATTCCATATTGAATTTCAGCAATAGTAATCGCACTAACCGCCAAATGAGCAGACTTCTGCCTACCAACCCAGCCTTTCACAGCCTCATCAGGCAACGGTTTCATAAGCTCAGAAATCACGTTCGTATCTAATAAAATCATCATTCAAACACAATTTCTGGTCGTTCACTCGCACGGCTAGGCAATTCCAACTCAACCCCATCTTCCGCACCAAAATACTTATCCGCCAATTCCACAACGTTAAATTGAACCAAACGATCAGACGCCGAAGCCGTTTGCAAAATCAACCGCACATAAGCCTCAAGCGAAACCCCCGATTGCGCCGCCTTAACCCGTAGTTTTTCCTTCGTCTGATCAGGCAAATCCCGAACCGTAATGTTAGCCATAACACACTCCTATTTTGATCTCATTATATTCAATGCAATCAATGATGTCAAATCAAGCAAACACCACAAACTCAGCATCCCCGTCTACCCCCAAGAATCCCAGCGATTCGACGAGTGCGCCCAAAAGCCGCAAGGCAAACTCTGCGGCCGACGCGCGGCAGGCAAGAAGACGCACCCGCGAGGGTGTGGCTTCGCACGCAAGTGCTAACAGTGACAAGGCCGATAGGCCGTAGGAACGTATAAATGCAAACTTCCAGAGTGTTGGCAGGAGTGGGGTGTTTTATACCTCTAACTAAGGAATCAAAAAGGTATTTAATCTTCTTGATCTTCGTCGTCCATCTCAATGAGTTTTTGCTCTTCTTTCTTCGGTAAAAATTTATCTACAGATACACCACCCATGATTGATTTTTTAAGTTTAGCCGTTAAATCTATTAGTGGTTCTAAATTTTTTGCTGACTCCCCAAGTATTTTAGTCAATTGTAAAGTGTTTCCAAAAAATGCTTGTATGTCAGTTTTACTAGCATCTATTTCATATTGTAAATTTGAGATTCTTTTATAAATTTTGTCTTTTTTACTACTTTCTGCCACCTCTGTATTAACAATCTTTCTTATTTTTTGAAGTAATTCACTAATTTCAATTTTGTAGTCCTGATCAATAATTATAGGTAAATTAATACTATCAATACCACTTTTTGCGATCCGCATTTTGAACCTTAAGATTGTTTGGCTCACTGTTTTTGTGAAAAATCGATATTGTTCTGTAAATTCATTATTCTTTAAATCAGATATATCTTTGATATCTATAGGTAAGTTTAACTCCTCAACATACGCTACAATAGCATCGACATAATCTCGTCTAATGTCAGCTACGTCTTTATATAAATACTTTATAGTTGAGTCGTTTCTATTAAACTGTTGTATCGTTGCATGTAATTGGTCCCTCAGTCGGGCGTCAAACTCAACGAAGGCTTCCAATGGATTTTCGGATAAATTCGCAATCTCGATATTCTCAGTTAGCATATATTTTATCCTTTATGAGTCTTTATATAATATAGTTGCTTAGCTTAATTTTGCAATAAATAGTTGTATATTGTGCGTAGGATACTTAGCACCCCTCCCCTGCTCTGGAAGTCTCATTCATACGTTCGCTTGCGCTCTCTGTTAGCACTTGCGTGCGCAGCCCCGCTCTGGCGAGCGTGACAGCTAGCCTACCGCGCGTCCATCGGCAGCGGCTTCGAACGGCTGCACTCGCACTCACTGCATGGCACGTTGTTTGGATACGAGGGGCAAACGGAAACCCAGAGTTTGCTTTTGCAGGTGCTAGACATATAGATCCGATTGCTTTTGACGAATTGCCTTGCCAACCCTTCCCCACTTCGCTTGCTCATAAATTTCACTATAATGCCAAGCGCGATCTTCATGCCTATAAACAAAATCATAGGCATCATCGCCATGAATTTCGATAAGCCGAGTTGCCAATTTTTGGATTTCCGCCTCAGGAATAAACATCGGGCGAATGTTGCTCTCCCAAAAGTGCCATAAAAACGCAAGCACGGGCATGCAAAGAACAGCTGCAATGAGTAGATAGTTTACATTCATACGTCACCCCGCTAGAGAAAAACCACCAGATTTCTCTGGTGATCGGGGTGTTAGAAGACTGCACAAAGTCAGCCGCAACGCTTTTAGTCCGTGCCGAAACACGTTCCTGAACATAACGCCACCACCCCGACCATAAGATCGAGATGATGTCATTTCGGTTGACATAACCACTTTGTGTTAAGGCTTCTATACCCCAGATTGATTCATATGAATCAACCCACTGTCAAACTATCAGCTGGTTTGTAAATTAGCAATCCGAATTGAGACTTTGTAAGCCGTAAAGAAAGTTAGCTATCCTGCCATCACTCGGGTACTTCATTCTCACGTTCGCCTTAAGGCTCTCTGTTAGCACTTGCGTGCGTTCGCTTGCGCTCTCTTGCCTGCCGCGCGTCCATCGGCAGCGGCTTCGAACGACCGCACTCGCACTCACCGAACAGCACGTTATTTGGGCACAAGCGGCAAACGCAAACCCAGAACTTGCATTTTCAACAAATACCTGTACAATATACCGTACATATAGGAGATTAAAAAAATGGAAGTCATCACATACACCAAAGCACGGCAGAATTTCGCCAACATGATGAAAATCGCAAATGCCAACCACACGCCTTATCACGTCACCAACAAATCAGGCGATGATGTCGTGGTCATCAGCAAAACAGATTTTGATGCCATCCAAGAGACCATGCATCTAATGTCCAGCCCCGCCAATGCACAACGCTTAAACGAAAGTATTTTAGAGTTGGAAAGCGGCAAAGGCAAACAACATGAGCTTATCGATTCATGAAGCTAATATGGTCACAAAATGCATGCGATGATTACCTATATTGGCAAAAAACCGACAAGAAGATAGTCAAACGCATCAACGACCTCATCAAAGAAATCAAACGCACCCCGTTTGTGGGAACTGGAAAGCCTGAACCACTTAAGCACACATGGACAGGCTATTGGTCTCGGCGCATCACCCACGTTGATCGTCTGGTTTACAAAGTAGCCGATGACGCAATATTCATCGCTCAAGCGCGGTTTCATTATCGATAGGCTGTGAAGACATAAGAAAGTTAGCAGTCCTGCAAACACTCGGGTACTTCACTCTCACGTTCGCCTTAAGGCTCTCTGTTAGCACTTGCGTGCGTTCGCTGCGCTCTCTTGCCTACCGCGCGTCTGTCGGCAGCGGCTTCGAACGGCCGCATGCGCACTCACCGAACGGCACGTTGTTTGGATATGAGAGGTAGATAGAAACTCAGAATTTTTGGCTAGTCATCAGACTCAGAATATTTCGCCCACAGATCAGGCCGCCGCTCTTGCGTCACCTTTTCCGCTTGTTCCCTGCGCCACTTCGCAATCTTGCCGTGGTCGCCGCTGCGCAAAACTTCAGGCGCTTCAAGCCCCTGCCATTCACGCGGCTTGGTATAATGCGGATATTCCAGCAAGCCATTTTCGAAGCTTTCGTCATCACCCGAGGCATGACTGCCCATCACATCAGGCAGCAATCTCACGCAGGCATCAAGCAACGTCAAAGCCGCAACTTCGCCGCCCGAAAGAATATAATCGCCAATGCTAATTTCTTCGATATTTTCATGATCAAGCAAGCGCTGGTCAACACCTTCAAACCTGCCGCACAGCAAGATAACGCCCTTGCCTGCCGCCAATTCACGCACACGAGCTTGCGTCAAAGTCTTCCCGCGCGGGGAGAGATAAATCAACGGCCGCGTATCGCCCTCAAGCTTAGTCGCCGCAATACATTCGCTCAGCACATCTGGCCGCAGCACCATGCCTGCCCCGCCGCCCGTTGGCGTATCGTCAACATTTTTATGTTTACCCTCGGCATAATCACGTATTTGCACCGTCTCGCACGACCAACGGCCATTTTTCAACGCCCGCCCTGCAATCGACACGCCTAGTGACCCCGGAAACATTTCGGGATATAACGTCATCACACTCGCCTGCCAACATTTACTGTTTTGGGGCATCTTTATGACCAATTTCGCTGAGGTAATTCTCTAAATCATCATCGGCTGATGACAATAATTCTTCACGCGCAAACACCACATAACCGTCTTTCACCTTCACTTCAGGCACAACCTCAAGCGTAAACGGAATAAAAAACGTCGGCTCTGCTTCGCCATCAGTGACCGAAGGATCAATCTCCAACAAATCACCCGCACCAAAATCTTGCACCGATTTAATGCTGCCAATCGATGTGCCTTCATCATCACGCACATCAAGACCAACCAAATCGACATGATAAAATTCTTCGTCATCATCAGTTTCAGGCAGTAGATCGCGGTTAACATAGAGCAAAGTACCCTTAAGGCTTTGCATAAATTCGGGATTGTCTATGCCTTTAACGCGGCATATAGCGCCTAATTTATCAGCCCGAACATAGCTCAACTCATAAATTGTTTTGCCATCTTCGGACTGTAATTTGCCATAAGAACAAATATCGCGCGCATCTTCGGTAAAACATTTAACTTTTGTTTCACCCCGCACGCCATGCGAGCCAGCAAAAGCGCCCAAACAGATACGGTCATTATCGTTCGCTTTTGCCATGCTAATTCCTAATTATTCTGCAGATGCTTCGGCAGAAGTTTCAGCTGAGGCTTCAGCAGCAGCAGCTTCTTTAGCAGCCGCAGCAGCTTCGGCCGCATCAGTTACTTTTTGTGCAGCTTCTTCTAAACGTTCCTGAGCTTTACGGCCAGGTTTTGCTTTATTTGGGTTATTGCGTGGCGCACGTTTAAGAATGCCAGCAGCATCTAGAAAACGCAATACACGGTCTGTAGGTTGCGCACCTGTAGACAACCAATGTTTGATACGGTCTTCAAGTAAAATAACCCGCTTTTCATCGTCTTTTGCCAAAGCAGGGTTATATGTACCCACTTTTTCAATATAACGGCCATCGCGCGGTGAGCGCTCATCAGCCACAACAATACGGTAATAAGGACGCTTTTTAGAACCACCACGGGCCAAACGAATTTTAACTGCCATTTTCTTTTCTTTCTAGTTTATGAGCATCATGCTCAATTCTTTAATTTTAATTCTAACTTTATTTTTTCTTATTAGGTAGACCGCCCAAACCAGGCAAGCCTCCCAAACCACCACCGCCTAAGCCAGGCAAGCCGCCGCTCAAACCACGCGGCGCGGCGCCCAGTTGCTTTTGCATTTCTTCCAACTTATTGACATCAGGCATCTGCCCTGCCAAAGCCGATGTATCAATCTCTGGCATCGCTTGACCCGCGCCGCCAAACATATTGCCCAACATGCTACCACGGCCACCTTTGGCCATTTTCTTCATCATATCAGCCATTTGGCGATGCATTTTCAGCAATTTGTTAATTTCTGGCACACCACGGCCACAACCAGCGGCAATCCGCTTTTTGCGCGAGGCATTTAATAATTTCGGGTTACGACGCTCTCTTTTGGTCATCGATGAAATAATCGCCATTTGATATTTAAACATATCATCATCTAAATTCGCGCCCGCAAGCTGCTTTTTCATCTTGCCAATACCAGGCAGCAAGCTCATCACGCCGCTCATGCCGCCCATTTTTTCCATTTGTTTAAGCTGATCAGAAAGGTCGTTAAGGTCAAACTGGCCTTTACGCATTTTCTTGGCCATCGCTTCGGCTTTTTCGGCATCAATCGCATCAGCGGCTTTTTCCACCAAAGCCACAATATCGCCCATGCCCAAAATACGGCCAGCCACCCGTTTGGGGTCAAACACATCTAAATCTTCAGGCCGCTCGCCAGTACCCAAAAACTTAATTGGGCAACCAGTTACGGCGCGCATAGATAAGGCTGCACCACCGCGGCCATCGCCGTCAATACGAGTCAGCGCAATGCCTGTCACTTTAACTTTTTCATTAAACGCACGAGCTACATTCACCGCATCTTGCCCTGTCAGGCTATCCGCCACAAGTAAGGTCTCGGCAGGCTTAATAATGTCACGCACCGCAGCCACTTCGCCCATCAATTCATCATCAATGTGCAAGCGACCCGCAGTGTCAATCATCAACACATCATAACCGCCTAATTTGGCAGCGATTTGCGCGCGTTTAGCAATGTCTAGGGGTTTTTGGCCTTCAACAATCGGTAGAGTTTCCACACCAATTGAACGGCCTAAAATAGCCAGCTGTTCTTGCGCAGCTGGGCGGTAAATATCCAGCGAGGCCATTAAAACTTTTTTCTTATCACGCTCGGTTAGGCGTTTGGCAAGTTTGGCCGTCATGGTGGTTTTACCAGAACCTTGCAAACCAACCATCATCATGCCAACAGGCGGCACAGCGTTTAGGTTAAGCGGCACAGCCTCATCACCCAACATGGCAACCAGTTCATCATGAACAATTTTGACCACCATTTGCCCAGGCTGCACAGACTTTACAACCGCAGCACCAATGGCTTGCTCTTTAACCGTAGCAATAAAGGCTTTCACCACATCTAATGAAACATCAGCTTCAATCAGCGCGCGTCTAATTTCGCGCATGGCGGCGTTGACATCGGATTCGCTAAGCGCACCGCGCCCTGTAATCTTGTCAAATATACCACTTAATCGGTCTGATAAGCTTTCAAACATTTAAAACACCTTATAAATCAAAACCCAAACAGCAATGAAATCACCCAAGGGCGCAACGCGCTGTTGGGTGCTAACTTTCATATCTCCCATTATATATTGGCTTAAATGCCCAAAATACAATATGTATATGACCGTTTAGAGTTTAGACTCTTAATGAACTTGCCGCAAAATATGCCGATGTTCCCCACATGTCAAGTAAAGAATATTAACTGCCCCTATATAGGCTGATGGTTAATCAATGGTTAAGCAAACGACCTACACACGCCTTACAAACAGGTATATTTATCAGGTGCTTAATATGTTGACTTGGCATTTGGATGAACTAAAATCTAGCCCATTGAATCGTTTTAATACAAATAATTGAGGCAATATTGAAGCAATGATGAAAACAATTATACTACCTGTAAGCATGTTAAGCGCGCTAGCACTTACCGCCTGCATCCCCCTAGATAGTGACAAAGTCGGATTAGATTTTGATTTCTCGAACGAATCCACTGCGGCATTAGCATCAGGCAACTTCGACCCAACAAAAACCAAATTCAGCGCATCAAAGAAAACCAGTGCCGGACTTAGTGGTGTTGACATCTCGACCAATATATCTGCCCTAGCCAACGGCACCAGCCGCATTAAAAATGGCGATAATTGGGACCGGGTGCAAAACCACCCAGTAACCATTGGCATGGATATAAAAGTGAGCGTAGCCCTTGCCGCTGCGACCAGCGGTAACATTGATGCCGCAACAATCGGAAACGCCAACCTAGCCATTAAAGGCAATTTGGGCACCGCGTCATCAGCCACATTTACCGAATATGAATCAGACCCCAATGGGGCGTTAAACGGCAAAGGTGTAGGCGATTTATCCACCAGTGATTTCATCCCCGCAGGCGGCACCATCAGGGCAATTATCAGCGACGGTACATTGGTGGAATATGCCAGCAACCTATTAACTCCTTACGAGGAGATTACTGAAACAAACTTATATGGTGTCTACAGAAATGGCGATCAATATACCGCATTTTTTGCAGCAGGTAGCGATGGCACCGTCGCCAGCACAGTGGCAAACAAATCCACTGCCAACAAATATGATTTGAATTTCCGTGGCATCGCCAAGTGGAGTGGCACAGATTATAATGGCCTGAAAGGCACAGGCAACTTGAACGTTAACTTTAATGCTGGCTCGTATGCGGGTGACATTACAGTTAAAAGCGACTCCACCACCCTTGGTGAGATTGCTTTTTCAGGTACATCAAGCAACACTGTCACCTTTAATGACAGTAACGCCACCTATACGCCCACTGGCCAATCCGCAGTCACTGGTTATGTAGAGGGCACCGCTTATGGTACTGATGCCAAAGACTTTCTCGGCATCGCCGATTTTGTTGATGGCGATGATATATTGCTCGGCGCATTTAAAGGCACAGCCAAATAATAATTCAAGCAAAGGGGCACATCTGCCCCTTTGCTTTTTTACAACTTAATGTTATATCAAGGCTAAGTTATGAAAAAAAATTTCTAAATTATGAGCCTCCAATAAATGATTCGTCCCCTAAAAAAAATAGCAATTCTATTTTCTGCCCTTAACATAGTTTTTATGTGGACTTTGATGCCAACGTTGGCTTCAGCTGCAACCGAACAAATTCAAACCGTCGACTTAGCCGAAATGGCTGATGGCAAACGCCTTGAATTGGCAGCTTATCTGATCGAAAACAGCCAAGCCGACAAAGCCATTCAGGCCATCACCTATAAAAAATTTGCAACCAAACCCAATATCATCGCCGCTGAGAGCATGCTAGCTGATGCGTTATTTTTTATCGGCAAAAAGAACCAAGCCATTGTCATTTTGCGCAAATTATTAGCGCTCGATCCAAATCTAACCTTAGTTCGCTATAAATTAGCCCAAATGCTACTTGCCACTGAAGATGATTTGGCCGCAAAACATCATTTCCAAATCCTGCGTGCTGCAATTGACGATGACAAAGTCCAATTCCTCATCGACCAATCTTTAAGCCAAATCGATTTGCGCAAAAGATGGTTTTTCAACGTCGGCGGCAATATATTGCCAAAAAGCAATATCAATGGCGGCAGCTCCGAAGATACATATTATTGCGAAGACACCGCTTCAACCCCAGAGGGCATTGAACAATGGACCAATCTACTCGCCTCTTTTGGCCTAGATTGCAAAACGGGCATCCCGATAGCCACAAACGATCAAGCCCAATCAGGCATGGTCATCAGCGCCAATATGTCGGGCGGTTATCGTTTTAGATTGGCACAAAATGCCAGTTGGACAATTCGTGCCACGGGCGGATATATGCGATACCCTAACCCCACAGACGATGTCATCACCCTAGCCATGAATATGGGGCCAACCATTCGCTTAAGCAATGCCAGCAAACTAAACATCGATGCAAAGGCTTCAATCAGCATATCCGCTAAAAAAATCAGCCAAAAACATTATGCCGTCAGCACTACATTTGACCAAGTTTTCACCCCCAAACTATTGGGCAGCTTAACCGCCGCTTGGGGCAAAACCGAAAACCTAACCAACAGCGACTATAGCAACACACTCGCTAGCTTAAATGGCTCACTACAAATCTCAATCGACAAAACCAGCTTTGTGCGCTTACTTGGCGGTGTGGCACGCGGCCAATATTCTGCGCCCAACCTATCTTATTGGGAAGTCAGTGCTGGGCTGGGCTATTATAAAGAATTTGAACATGGCATCACCTTATATTCTCAAGCTGATATTGCCTATAAAACCAAACCACTTGAAGCCGTTACCAATTATAAATTCAGCACCAAATTATCCAAGCGCGACTTCAGCTTTTTTGGCTTCACCCCGCAGCTTATTTATACTTATGATCGCAACGATAGTGACATTAACCGCAATGATACAGATGCCCATACATGGAGCATTGGCTTAACCAGGTCATTTTAAATGCGCACAGGATGGCGAGCCGAAAAGCAGACACTCATCTCTAATCAACTTATCAACCAAATGTGCCAAATGGCCTTTGGCAGCGCCGACTATAGCAATATCACCTTGCTGAGTGGCGGGCGCTCACACCAAAATCATTTAATGACATTAAAAAGCGGTATACAGGTAGTTTTGCGCGTTGGTAAAAACCAAGCCAGCTTACAAAAACAATATGCCCTGTCACAAAAATTATGGAGCAAATTGCCTGTACCGCGTTTTATATCGCAAGTCATGAGTGCAAACGAAAATAACCATTTCGCTTTTCTAGAGTTTAAACGTGGCGAAAGGCTGGCAAATTTACAACAATTACCAACAGCCGACCAAGCCCAATTGGCCTTTGAATTGGGTGAATATCTGGCCTTAATACATAGCCAGACTTTTAAAACCTCTGGTCAATTTGGTGCAAATTTAACAGTCGATCACGCCTATGATATGAGCCCTAAAGGTTTGATAGAGTTTGTTGCAGTTTCCCTCAACAAAGCCGTTGATAATGGTTATATATCCAAGGCACAAAGCCGCTCATATGGCCCCAAATTTGAGATAAAAATTCAAATATTAAATGAGTGGCAACATGGCAATTGCCTAATCCATGCTGATTTGAATGAAGACAATATCCTACATTATGATGGCCACATCAGCGCCATATTGGATTGGGAATTTACCTTAGCTGGCCACCCAGCTATGGACTTTGGTAAATTCACCCGCCCACCTTATATAAACTGCCCTATATTTTTAGAAAATCTTTGTGATAGCTATTATCTAACCCACAAAAACCTGCCCTCCAATTGGGATGACATAGCCAGCGTAGTCGATTTAATCTCATGGGCAGAATTTTTGAGTCGTAAAAACCTAAACCCCGATGTTAAAATCAGCGCAATTAAAAAATTTAAGGCAATTTTGGCAGGTTAAAATGAAACATCTAAAAATCCATACCACTATATTTTTATCTATATGCCTCACACTCCCCGCCCATGTAGCCTTCGCTGCCCAAGATGAATATTTAACCGCCCAAGAGCTGCAAGACATCATGCGCGGCGACAATCTCTGGTGCTATAATTACACAGATTCATGTGGCTGGGTTGAAGACATAAATTTAAATGAAAACAAACTCACCCAATGGTTTAAGGAATATAACACGGGCGACAGGATCATGCTTAAATTTGCCCCCATTCAGCTATCGGGTCAAATGATGTGCGATGTCAAAGCCATACCCAATGAAAATTTTAACATTCAATATTACGCCGACCCCACCAATAGCTGGCAAGCGGTCGAAGAAATTGCAGAAATTCTTGAATATTCAGAACAACACAAAACCCAAACTCTGACCGATTTTAACAAATTTGCCAGTTGCTATAGCTATATCGACCGCGGCTTCACCAATAAAGGCTACCGCCAATTAGAACAAGTCATATTTACCGGCGGCCCCAGCGGCGAACGCGAGGCCGATACCGACATGGTATCCATCATCCCCAAGTTACAAATGCATGGCGTAAAATTAACCGCAAAACCTTAAAGCGACTCAAGTTCAGCGATAATATTCTTGTAAGAACCGCTATTTTCGACAATTTGTTGTTTGGTTTTCGCAGGAATAAAATGGCTTTGTGGCACTTGTAATATTGTGCAATCACAATACCAAGAATATTGGGCAATAAGCCGCTCAAATTGAATAATAAGATCGCCAGTTACGGTTTTTTCAACGGCATACCAATGTAGAGGAAGCGGCCGATGTAACCGCCTTAAATCCACCCAAATATTATTGGTATTGATATGTTTAAGATTTTCAAATTGCATATTGTAAGGCAAGGTAAACCATTCAGCAATACGCGGCCTCCCCTCAACCAAAACCGGCACACCACCAATTTCCTCGGGCTGTTTTTCTACCACTTCGCAAAGCATATCAGATTTCAATGATTTGAAATAACCAAGGCTTTTCGGATGAATCTCCGCGCCCAAATTATCAACGTTAGAAATCAGAATATTCTCAATACCTTGGCTTTTGAGCCAGTCTAACGTCCCACTGGTTCGAATGGCAGTAAAAAAATCGCCATGGCCAGAGCTAGCTTGCGCAAAATAACCATCAGCTCCGTGATAATATGATCCGCTACGGCTTAACCGAGGCGCATTAGATTGGCTAAAAAATCTAAATTGCTCCTGCCCATAGCCAAAATAATCGTTCTGCTCTAAATGCTGCTTAGTTGCCTGATCCGTTTGCACCGAATTCATAAATATAATCGGAACAGGAGCTTTATATTTCCGACTAAGCAATTTTACTTTTTCAACCATCACCCGAATGAAAGAATAATCTGGCAGAACTTCTACAATGCCCTTAACTTCGCCACCAAAGCGCGTTGCCATCCCGCCATTGATAATAGCCAAAGCCACTTTTGCGCCTTTAATGGTCTCAATACCGAGTGTTTCGGCGGCAGGTTTTATATCACCAAAATTCGGAATGCCTTCCATAGGCGATGCCGACACAAGATTATTGGTTGGGTATTGCCCCGCGCGATACATCAAAACACGTGCGTAGAAATTCTCTACATCCAAGCCATTATTTTGCAATTCTCGTTCTAGCTTTTCAGGTAGAAATATATCTGACATACTCATTCAGCACCCCCAAATAATTACATTCACCTAAAATGATCAACCAAACCTATGAGTGGATTTGGCGTTTATCAACCGCCATCGCCGCTTCCTTAACAGCTTCTGACATAGTCG
Organism: Alphaproteobacteria bacterium; assembly: GCA_002400495.2. Classification (GTDB taxonomy): domain Bacteria; phylum Pseudomonadota; class Alphaproteobacteria; order Rhizobiales; family OSC116; genus OCS116. Next base: position 37,769 of record NVQL02000053.1, read on the forward strand.
GATGTGCATGACATGAACGGGCTAAATCTTCTGATGAGCCGCCAAATTCCATCAGCAACACAACTTCATGAATCATCTCGCCAGCACTCGCACCGACAATATGACAACCCAATACTTTATCTGTGGCCTTATCAGCAATAAATTTCACAAAACCATCAGTTTTAAGCATGGCTTTAGCGCGCCCGTTGGCACTGAACGGGAATTTCCCGACATTATAAGCCACACCTTCGGCTTTTAGCTGCTCTTCGGTTTTACCAACAGTGGCAATTTCAGGCATGGTGTAAACCACACCAGGGATGACATCATAATTCACATGGCCAGCCTGGCCGACCAAAATTTCAGCCAGCGCCACACCTTCTTCTTCGGCTTTATGCGCCAACATCGGGCCAACCACCACATCGCCAATCGCGTAAATACCTTCAACATTGGTTTTAAAATGCCCATCAATCGCCACACGGCCGCGTTCATCCAATTTAACCCCAACCGCATCTAAACCAAGGCCAGCAGTAAACGGACGGCGGCCAATCGCCACCAATACAATGTCAGCATCCAGCACTTCGGCTTTGCCACTTTTAGCCGCCTCGACCGAAACTTTAACCCCTTTTGCCGATGTTTCAGTGCCGACAACCTTCGTACCAAGTTTAAACTTAAAGCCTTGTTTTTTCAGCATGCGGGTAAAGTTTTTAACCACTTCGCCATCCATACCCGGCAGAATATTATCCAAAAATTCAACCACTGTCACTTCAGCGCCCAAACGACTCCACACACTACCAAGCTCAAGGCCAATGACACCGCCACCAACCACAATCAATTTTTTCGGCACGCCTTTTAGCTCTAGACCGCCGGTAGATGAAACAATCTTATCTTCATCAATCTCAACACCAGGCAGGGGCATCACTTCAGAGCCTGTGGCAATGATAATGTTTTTGGCACTAAGCTCAATCACTTTGCCATCATCATCAGTAACCGCAACTTTACCTACTGCTAAAATTTTCCCCATTCCTTGAAATGCGGTGATTTTATTTTTTTTGAACAGGTAATCAATGCCAGCAGTATTGCCATCAATAACCTTTTGTTTATGTGCCATCATATTACCAAGGTTAAGCTTAGGCGCACTGACATCAATGCCCAAAGTAGCAAAATTATGTTCGGCTTCTTCAAACATTTCGCTGGCATGCAGCAAAGCTTTTGAAGGAATGCAACCAACATTAAGGCACGTGCCGCCATGCGCATGGCGTTTTTCAATCACGGCCACTTTCAGGCCGAGTTGCGCCGCACGTATAGCACCAACATAACCGCCAGGGCCAGTGCCAATCACCACAATATCAAAATCAGTCATTTTAAATCCTTAGTTATTTATCATCGCCCAATTGATTATCAAATTAAATCAGGCTAACTTTACGCTTACCCTTTGTCGGTGATACCAAAGCCCAAATATGCCCAAATGGGTCTTTAATTTCGCCATAATATTCACCCCAAAACATGTCGACAAACGGGTAAATAATTTCACACCCTGCATCAAGCGCATTCTCCAAAAACCCATCTACATCAATATGGCTATCAAAAGCCCAATACATAATCATCGAGCGGTTTTGGCTTTTATTGGGTATATTTCTTTCTTGATTCACTTCAACAATATGGTCAGACATCATGAATTCCAGCTCACCAATTTTAAAATGCGCGTGAATGATACGCGTTTCATCCTCCGCAACTTGATGACTCACCAACCGCGCGCCAAATGCCTGTTGGTAAAAGGTCAAAGCTTCCGCGCCATTTTCAACAGTTAAATAGGGTATTAATGCCTTTGGCCTCTTTGGTCGTGCCATGCGCGCTCCTCACATTCGTCTTTATAGATCAAGCACAAGTCTTTGCGGGTCTTCTAAAGCTTCTTTCACCCGTACCAAGAAGGTCACAGCTTCTTTGCCGTCAACAATTCTATGGTCATAAGACAGAGCCAAATACATCATCGGTCTAATTTCAACCTTACCATCAACCGCCATTGGCCGAGGTTGAATTTTATGCATACCTAATATGCCAGATTGTGGTGCATTTAAAATCGGCGTGCTCATCAACGAACCGTAAACACCACCATTGGTGATGGTAAACGTACCACCTTGCATATCATCCATGCCCAATTTACCGCTACGCGCTTTAACTGCATAATCAACAATCGCACCTTCAACACCCGCAAAGCTCATCTGATCACAATCACGCAATACAGGCACAAATAAGCCTTTATCAGTGCCAATCGCCACCGCCACATTATAGTAGTTTTTATAAATAATGTCGCCGCCATCAATTTCAGCATTAACCGCAGGAATGTCTTTAAGTGCAGCCACACAAGCTTTCACAAAAAAGCTCATAAAGCCCAATTTTGTGCCATGCTTTTTAAGGAACAAATCTTTATATTGGTTACGCATATCCATAACCGCTGTCATATCAACTTCGTTAAACGTAGTTAGCATGGCTGCAGTATTTTGCACGTCTTTTAAACGACTAGCAATTGTTTTGCGCAAACGCGTCATCTTAACCCGCTCTTCGCGCGCACCTTGATCTTGCGCCGCAGGAGCCGCCGTTGCTACAGGTGCAGGGTTTGCAATTGCATTTTGCATATCCGCTTTGGTCACATTGCCTTTAGGCCCGCTCGGTGCAACACTTGATGCCGCAACGCCAGATTCAGCCGCCAATTTGGCCACCGCAGGGCTAGCAGTAGAGGCTGCAGGGCTAGAAACAGCCGCCGCCACAGGCGCAGGAGCTACTGCTGGCGCAGGCTCTGGTGCCGCTTCAACCACAGGTGCAGCCACCGCAGCGCCGTCACCTTCTTCAATTCTTGCAAGCAATGCATCTGGGCCAACCACATCGCCATCATTCGACAATATTTCAGTCAACACCCCACTGACAGGAGCCAACACTTCAAGCGTCACTTTATCAGTTTCCAGCTCAATGAGAACTTCATCAGCCACAACCGCATCGCCAACTTTTTTGTTCCAAGTCACTAATTCGGCTTCAGAAACAGATTCGCCCATAGCAGGTACACGAATTTCAATTGTCATTTTATTGTCTTTCTTTGCTTGCCTTGCGGCATATATTATTCAAATGCTTCGTCCAGGAATGTCTTAAGCTCTAACTTATGTTTGCCCCCATTGCCTGTCGCGGGCGATGCCGCAGCTTTGCGGCCCACATAGGTCGCGCGGCTATTCTTCATGCCCGCTTTAATCAACACTTCTTCCAGCGGTTCATTCACAAATGTCCAATATCCCATATTCCGTGGCTCTTCTTGACACCAGATAAATTCTGCATTTTCAAACCGCGATAATTCCGTCGCCAATGCCGATTTAGGGAACGGATATAATTGCTCAAGGCGCAATAAATAAACATCATCAATGCCGCGCGCAATACGCTCTTCATATAGATCGTAATAAACTTTACCTGTGCACATAATCACTTTGCGGATTTTATCATCAGCTTGTAGCTTAATTTCGCTATCTGACAAATATTGCGCATCATCCCACAACACCCGATGAAACTCGCTATCAATACCAAATTCTTCAATGGTCGAAACACAGCGTTTATGGCGTAGTAAGCTTTTTGGTGTCATCACAATCAATGGCTTGCGATAATCACGTTTTAACTGGCGGCGCAAAACATGAAAATAATTAGCCGGTGTGGTGATGTTGACCACAATCATATTGTCCTCAGCACAAAGCTGCAAAAACCGTTCAGGCCGCGCACTAGAATGTTCTGGCCCTTGGCCTTCATAACCATGTGGCAACAAACAAACAAGCCCCGACATCCGCAGCCATTTTTGCTCACCAGATGAGATAAATTGATCGAACAACACCTGCGCACCATTGGCAAAATCACCAAATTGCGCTTCCCAAATGGTCAAACAATCAGGCTCAGCCAATGAATAGCCATACTCGAACCCCAACACCGCTTCTTCGGATAGCATCGAGTTAATCACTTCGTAACGCCCTTGGCCTTCGGTCAAATGGTTAAGCGGTTTATAAGTGCTTTCATTCACTTGATCATTGAGCACACTATGACGATGCACAAATGTACCACGTTCACAATCTTGACCAGATAGGCGCACTGGAAAGCCTTCTTCAAGCAAAGTGGCAAATGCCAAAGCTTCGCCTGTGCCCCAATCAATACCATCGCCATTGGCAATGCTTTCACCACGGCGTTTATATATACGTTTAAGCGTTCTATGTACGTTAAAACCTTCAGGCAAATAAGTCAGCCGCTCACCAAGATTTTTTATTTTATCAACGTCAAAGCCTGTTTTACCCCGCCGCGCTGTGCCATCATCTTTAGTGGCATTTTTTTCAGCCCATTTGCCATCCAGCCAATCGGCTTTACCGGGCACAAAATCATCAGATTCATCAAATTCAATGTCCAAGAATTTACGGAAATTCTCTTTCATATCCGTAACATCTTCAGAGCTTAACAAGCCCTCGCCGACCAATTTTTCGGCATATAAATCCAATGTGGTTTTATGCGTCTTAATGGTTTTATACATAATCGGCTGGGTCATGCTCGGGTCATCGCCCTCATTATGGCCAAACCGCCGATAACAGAACATATCAATCACCACTGGCTTGCCAAATTTTTGGCGATATTCAGTGGCGATACGCGATACATAAACCACGCTTTCAGGGTCATCACCATTAACATGAAAAATCGGCGCTTCAATCATTTTCGCCACATCAGATGGATAAGGCGACGAGCGCGAATAATGCGGCGCTGTGGTAAAACCAATTTGGTTATTGACGATAAAGTGAATGCTACCGCCCGTTCTATGGCCTTTAAGCCCAGACAAACCAAAACATTCAGCCACCACACCTTGGCCAGCAAACGCAGCATCACCATGCAATAGCAACGGAATAACCTGTTGGCGGTTGGTATCAGTTGTATGTTTAGGGAATTTGCTATGCTGATCTTGCTTCGCCCGCACTTTGCCCAATACAACAGGGTTTACAATTTCCAAATGCGATGGATTGGCAGTTAAAGATAAATGCACTCTATTGCCATCAAAATCACGGTCAGATGATGCGCCTAAATGATATTTTACATCGCCCGAGCCATCAATTTCGTCAGGCGTAGAAGCCCCGCCCCTAAATTCATGAAACAATGCCCGATATGGCTTGCCCATCACCGAGGTAATCACATTCAAACGGCCACGATGCGGCATACCAAGCACAATGTCTTTAACGCCCATTTGGCCGCCAACTTTAATGATTTGCTCCAAAGCAGGGATCAGCGCTTCGCCGCCGTCAAGCCCAAAGCGTTTGGTGCCCGTGTATTTTTTGTCGATAAAATTCTCAAGGCCTTGAGTTTCGATCAATTTATTCAAAATCGCATTTTTACCATTGGCGGTAAATTCAATTTCTTTATCTTTGCCTTCTATACGCATTTGCAACCAAGCTTTTTGCTCAGGGTCAGTAATGTGCATAAATTCAATGCCGATTTTTGAACAATAGGTACGTTTCAGAATTTCCAACATTTCAGTCAGGGTTGCATATTCCAAACCCAAAACATTGTCGATAAAAATCGGGCGATTATAATCAGCCGCGGTAAAACCAAAAGCTTCAGCCGTGAGCATTTTTTCGCGGCCTTGGCTTTCCATTTTCAGCGGGTCAAGATCTGCCGACAAATGCCCAATAGCCCGAAACGCTCTAATCATCATAATGGCGCGAATGCTATCAAGCGTTGCGGCTTTAATTTCATCTACCGACGCACCACTTGCAGCAGCAAGTGCAGGCGCGGCTGTTGCCGGCGCCGCTGCACCATTAGAAACACCTGTCGATTTGGCTAATTTTTGCGCCGCAGCTTTGGCATTGGCAGCAATTTTACTGGCAATGTTGCTTTCAAACGCACTCCAATCACCGCTTAAGGCTGCCGTGTCTTCGGCAATGTCAGCAGGTGGCCAATTAGGCCGTTCCCAAGAAGCACCCATCGCATTGCTGGCGACACTATTTTCGTCATCACCAAGTTCAGCAAAAAAACCTTGCCAACCTGCGTCTACTGAATTTGGATTTTGTTTATAATCTGCATACAAATTTTCGATGAAACTAGCGTTACCACCATAAAGAAACGAAGTGCGATCAAACGCTTCGTTCTGCTCTTGCTTTGCCATATTACCCGACCAAGCCATGCACGGCTTAATCCCTTGAGTTTAGCGCTCAATAAAACTCTATAGAAAAACCCTATTAGAGCTTTCTCGATCGTTTAATTTCGTCATAATGTTCAGCATAAATCACCAAACATCCCTATCTCAAATACCAATATCAGTCACTATATCTATAACTTATATTAGATTTTTATAGTTAACGGCTTCTTTGTTAAAAAATCAATAAAATAATTGTTCAGACAAAAAACCATTAATCTTAATGTGTATGAGTGTTTATAAACATGGTTCATAAACATCGGTCATAAACAGGCGAAAAAAAACCGACCATTCGATCGGTTTTTCATCTAATCGATTAGCTTTTTAACAGCTCAACCAGTGTTTTGCCTAACATTGCAGGGCTTGGCGAAACACGAATGCCCGCTTCTTCCATCGCTGCAATCTTATCTTCTGCACCGCCTTTGCCGCCCGAAATAATCGCACCAGCATGGCCCATTGTACGGCCCGGAGGCGCTGTACGACCAGCAATAAAGCCAACAATCGGTTTTTTAATCTTATGATTGATCAAAAATTCAGCGGCTTCTTCTTCAGCAGACCCGCCAATTTCACCAATCATCACAATCGATTGTGTATCTTCATCATGTAAGAACAGATCTAGACAATCAATAAAGTTAGTGCCGTTGACAGGGTCACCACCAATGCCGATACATGTGGTTTGGCCAAGGCCTTCAGCAGTGGTTTGCGCCACAGCTTCATAAGTCAATGTACCAGAACGCGATACAATGCCCACGCTGCCTGGCATATGAATATGACCTGGCATAATGCCAATCTTACATTGACCAGGCGTGATAACACCGGGGCAGTTAGGGCCAACAAGCCGAGTTTTAGAGCCAGTTAAAGCCCGTTTCACTTTAATCATATCCGCAACAGGAATGCCTTCTGTGATACAGATAGCCAGTTCAATTTCAGCATCAATGGCTTCTAAAATGGCATCAGCAGCAAATGGTGGCGGCACATAAATAACCGTCGCATTGGCATCTGTTTTGGCTTTGGCATCAAGCACACTGTCAAATACAGGCAGGTTTAAATGAGTTTGACCACCTTTACCAGGTGTCACGCCGCCAACCATATTCGTGCCATAGGCAATGGCTTGTTCGCTATGAAAAGTACCTTGGCTACCAGTGAAGCCTTGGCAAATTAATCTTGTATTTTTACCGACTAAAACGCTCATGATTTTGCCTCCTTCACAGCTTTAACAATTTTCTGGGCGGCATCATCCAAATTATCTGCAGAGATAATCGCCATGCCAGATTTGGCTAAAATTTCTTTGCCTAATTCAACATTTGTACCTTCAAGCCTTACCACCAATGGCACTGTTAAATCTAGCTCTTTAGCAGCAGCAATCACACCTTCAGCGATGATGTCACAACGCATAATGCCACCAAAAATATTAACCAAAATGCCTTTAACTTTAGGGTCAGAGGTAATAATTTTAAAAGCTTCTGTCACTTTTTCGCGCGTCGCGCCGCCACCAACATCCAAGAAGTTCGCAGGAGAAGAACCGTATAGATTGATAATATCCATAGTCGCCATCGCCAAACCAGCACCATTGACCATGCAACCAATTTCGCCATCAAGCGCAATATAGTTTAGGTCATATTCAGCAGCTTTCACTTCTTTTGCATCTTCTTCAGTGAGATCACGAAGTTCCATAATGTCTTTATGGCGGTATAAAGCATTGCCATCAAAGCTCACTTTGGCATCCAAACAAACCAGATCACCAGCGTCGGTGACGACAAGCGGGTTAATTTCTAGCATCGCCATGTCTTTTTCAACAAAGGCTTTATAAAGCTTAGCAGCCAAAACGCCAGCTTGTTTAGCCGCAGCGCCTTTAAGCCCAAGCGCAGCTGCCAAACGGCGACCATGCAAGCCAGAAATACCCGTTGCTGGGTCAACTGTAAAAGTAATGATTTTTTCAGGCGTTTCGTTGGCCACAGTTTCAATGTCCATGCCGCCCTCGGTAGAGGCCACAAATGAAACACGGCTAGACGCACGGTCAACCAATAATGAAAGATAAAGCTCATCAGCAATCGCGCAGCCACCTTCAATATAAAGACGGTTAACTTGCTTGCCTTCGGGGCCAGTTTGGTGTGTCACCAAAACATTGCCGAGCATTTCTTTGGCAAATTGCTCAACTTCTTCGCGAGATTTTGCCAAACGCACACCACCAAGTTCGCCAGCAGCGGCCTCTTTAAATGTACCTTTACCACGCCCACCAGCATGGATTTGTGATTTCACCACCCAGATAGGCCCAGGTAATTTTTTAGCGGCTGCAACGGCTTCAGCAACAGACAAAGCAGGATAGCCTTCACCCGTCACAATGCCAAATTCGCGCAACACAGCTTTGGCTTGATATTCATGAATATTCATATTTATTCCTTATGAATGAGGGAATTAATTCTAACATCACTAATGCTATTTAAGGCTTGGCTCAATATTCTGACAAGCTTCGATCAGCCCCTTAACAGCACTTACACTCTTTTCGAACTGCGATTTTTCATCTTCGTTCAACTCAATTTCGATGATTTTTTCGATGCCATTTTCACCAATAACCGTCGGCACACCCACATAAATATCTTTTTGGCCATAAATACCGTCTAGATAAGCTGCACATGGCAAAATACGTTTTTGATCTTTAAGATAAGCTTCGGCCATAGAGATAGCAGAGGCAGCAGGCGCATAAAACGCTGAGCCGGTTTTCAGCAAACCAACAATTTCAGCACCGCCATCACGCGTACGTTGCACAATTTGATCAAGCTTAGCTTGGCTCAACCAACCCATTTTCACCACATCATCAAGGCTAATGCCACCAACCGTAGAATAACGCGTAGATGGCACCATAGTGTCACCATGTCCGCCCAATACAAACGCCGATACATCCTGTACCGACACACCTAATTCTTCAGATAAGAAAAAGCGGAAACGCGAGCTATCCAACACACCAGCCATGCCAACCACTTTATTAGTCGGAAGACCAGAGAATTTTTGCAACGCCCAAACCATCGCATCAAGTGGATTTGTAATACAAATCACAAACGCATCAGGTGCATATTTGGCAATACCCGCACCCACTTGGCTCATAACTTTTAGGTTAATTGCCACCAAATCATCACGGCTCATACCAGGCTTACGTGGCACACCAGCAGTAACAATAATCACATCACTACCTGCAATGTCTTTATATTCTGTCGTGCCTTTAAGGCTAATGTTAAAACCATTCACTGGCGCACTTTCAGCAATATCGAGTGCTTTGCCATGCGGAATGCCATCAGCAATATCAAACATGACGACGTCGCCAAGCTCTTTAAGACCGATAAGATGTGCTAATGTGCCGCCAATTTGGCCTGCGCCAATAAGTGCAATTTTTTTACGCGCCATGAATAATATTCCTTAAGATTGTGTGTTCGAACAGATAACGCCCATTATCTAATTAATTACACCGTTTGAATAAGCCCATTTAACGGTAAGTTCAAGCGGATAGACAGATTTTTTTTGATTTTATGACAGCAAGCCATAATTTTTAATGAATCAGAACCACAAAGGTTAAAATGCCAAAAAAATGACCCGTAATTAGGTCAAACAGACTAGAAGTTATACACTCCCCTATTTTTAGAATAATTGTAGTTTAACTGATTCGTTTTGTAGTTTTCTACAAATCAAGCCGCCAAATATTCCTTAGAACGCATTTCCATTAACCTTGATATCGTACGGTCAAACTCAAACACTCCATCGCCTTTTAAGTATAAGTCAGTCACCTTTACTTCGGCCGAGCAAATAAAATTCACCCCCTGCTCATAAAGCGCATCGATAAAAATCACAAACCGTTTGGCCTCGTTGCGATATTCAGCACTTAGCTGCGGAATATCATCCATCAGCACCGTATGGTAATTTTGCGCCACCGCCAAATAATCTGCCGCACCCAAATTAACCGCGCACATGCCGTCAAAATCAAGCCGCGCAATGCCTTTATGCTGCAACGGAATTTTCACTTCGCGCCCCTGAATGTTCAGCACGGCTGGCGCGCCCGCTGCTTTATCGGTCAGTTCAGCCCACACCTCATCCATCTCTATCCGTGCTTTGTCATCATTGGGGTAAAAATATGCATCATGGCCCAGCAAACGATCAAGCCGATAATCCTTTTCAGAATCCAAACTCACCACATCACATTTCTGTTGCAGTAAATCAATAAATGGCGTGAATAATTGGCGGTTTATGCCGTGTTTATACAAATCGTCAGGCACACGGTTAGATGTCGCCACCACCACCACCCCAGCAGCAAATAATTTGGTGAACAAACGCCCCAAAATCATCGCATCCGCAATATCAGTCACTTGAAACTCATCAAAACACAATAATGTGGCCTTATCGCTAATTGCCTTGGCCAACGGCTCAAGCGGGTCGGAAATTCTATCCTTACCCTTAAGTTGCCGCGCCGCATGAATGCCCGCATGCACCTCTTGCATAAATTCATGAAAATGCACCCGTCGCTTATGCGCAATGTCAACATGGTCAAAAAACAAATCCATCAGCATCGATTTGCCACGCCCCACGTCGCCATATATATAAAGCCCGTTAAAATCAGGCATTGGCTTTTTGTAAATGCCAAAATTTGCCGATAATTTTTGCCAATAAGGCATAGGCTTACTGCCCAAATTCATCAACTCTTCGCCCAGTGATTGTAATTTTTGCATCACCGCAAGTTGCGCGTCATCTGCGGTTAAATTGTCATCTTCAATAAGCTGCTGATAGGCTTGCGTCAGTTTCATAATCTTTGGCCATTTGTTTTTTTAACCTTAACCAAAAAAAGCAAATAAACTCTAGCCAAAAATTTAATTTTACACTATAAACGTAAGAACATAAAGTGAACATTTAAAGTTAGGTGTAAAATGCACAATCTCGACCTATTGGCAAAAAAATTCGAAACAGCATCAGATAAATATTGCGCGGCCTATAATATCACGCGCGATGACGATTGGGTGTTGATGAAATTGCAAGAAGAGGTTGGCGAATTGTTTCAAGCTTGGCTCATGCACACAAATCGCGCCCGCGACAAAGGCCAAACCCCCGATGAACTAAAAGACATGGTCGCCTCTGAAACTGCAGATATATTGGGCATGATATTAATATTCGCCAGCACACAAGGCGTGGATTTGAATAAGTATATCGAAAAAAAATGGCGGTTTAAAGTCGAAGCAGATTAATCTTTATCCAGCTTGGCCAATTCAATCTCTAATCTTTCACGCGCTTTGTCTTTATGCTCTGGCTTGACATATTGCGACACCAAACCAAATGCCGTCATCAAAACCGTGGCATCATCGCTAAACCCTAAGCCGATGATAAAATCAGGCACAAAATCTATCGGCAAAATAAAATAAGCCAAAGCCGCCAACAACACACCACGCACTTTACGCGGTGTTTTGGTATCAAAAGCACAATAATAAGCCGCCAATAAATCATCACTAAATGGCACTCTACCCACAAACCGCCTAAATTTCGGCCAAAAGCCTAATTTCACCCGCGCCTGTTTTTTAAAATTATACTGGTTCACCGCCAAATATTTACCCGCCATCTCTTCATCCATCTTGGCAAGTTGGCTGCTTTTAACCGTAATTTTTTTATTTCTGTTAAAACTAATTTTCATTTTAATCTCAAATTCCATGTCTTTTACAGATAGATATTGTGGCGCAAATGTCAATATACAGCAACCATAACAATCGCTTAATTTGCCGTTATAGAAGATTTAAAAACCAAGAGTTTTCTCCAATTTAAAATAGTCTATACCACTGAAGTATACTGCAAAATATAAACTATTGTTAACTTTTATATGAGCATTTTCAAGGAAATAAACAATAGAGATGGATGAGATGAACACACTATTAAACAAAATGTCAAAGATCGCCTTTAAATTACCCGCAACCATTATTTTAGCCGCAACAATCACCGCATTAAGCGCTGGCTTTTTTGGTTTTTACGAAATTGATACCAACATCAAAACCGCCGTTGATAATAAAGTTAAAATTATTTTAGCCTCTCAGAAATCTCGCCTATCTAGTTATTTATTAGAAATCGAAAATGATTTGCACCAAAAAGCCATTAATGGTGATGTGGTGCAAGCCATTGCCGAATTCAACCAAGCATGGAACGATCTGAATATAGATCAAGAAGCCAAACTTCAACAAGCCTATATCACCAATAACCCCAATGAATTAGGTGAAAAAGAAAAGCTAGATTTTGCACCCGACGCGACGACTTATAATCAAGTCCATAAAAAATACCATCCCGTCATGCGCGATTTCTTATACGCCCGTGGTTATTACGATATTTTTCTATTCAACTTGCAAGGCGATTTAATTTACACCGTGTTTAAAGAATTAGATTATGCCACCAATTTAGCCACTGGTAAATATGCCGACACTGGCCTTGGCACAGTTTTTAAAGCCGCACTAAATTTAAATGAAGGCCAGCAAATATTTGATGACTTCAAACCCTATTCCCCTAGTCATGGCGACGCAGCAGCATTCATCGCCCAACCGATTTTTGATTCTACAAACAACCGAGTCGGTGTCATTGCTTATCAAATGCCGATCGACAATATGAATAATATTATGAAATCAAACGGTCAATTGGGCCAAACTGGCGAAACTTTTATCATTGGTTCAGACGGCCTGATGCGCAGCGACTCTGAGTTGCACGAAGATTTCAGAATCCTAACCACAAAAATCGAAGTGCCACTTTTAGCCCAATCTAATGCGCAAAACATCACCCTGAGCCACCAAGAAGTTTATAATGATAAAGATTCGATTATGGCCGTGACCGACCTGTCATTTTTAGGTGCAACATGGACATTAATTGCAGTGCAAGAATCGGCCGAAATTTATGCCCCTTTAAACAAAGCGCGTGATTTGTTAATCATCGTGGTGTTGAGCATATTATCATTGGTCGGCTTAATTGGGTATTTTGTATCTCGCTCAATCACCAAACCAATTTCCAAACTCACAAACACCATGTCACTTGTTGCCAATGGCGCTTTAGAAACAAAAATTGACGGCGCAGGCCGCCATGATGAAATTGGCGACATGGCAAATGCTGTTTTGGTATTTAAAGACAATGCAGTGAACAATTTAACACTCAAAGCCAAACAAGAAACCGACCGCGAGGCTATAGAGCAATCTGCCAAAAACGAGCAACAAAAATTCGCCACTGATTTTAAAGACAATATTATGGGTTTTATCGACAATGTCAGCAATAGCTGCAAAGAAATTGGCGGCAATGCGCGGGATTTAATCACCGATTCAATGCAAAGCATCGAACAATCAAACACCGCCAAAACCGCATCTGACAATGCTTCATTAAATGTCCAAAATGTAGCGGCAGCATCCGAAGAACTAACATCTTCAATCGAAGAAATTGGCCGCCAAGTGAGCGAAAGCCGCGGCATCGTGAACGAAGCCATGAGCGGTGCAGAGACCACCAATAAAACCGTTGCCGAATTATCCAACGCCGCCAACGGCATTGGCGAGGTGATCAGCCTCATTCAATCAATTGCCGAGCAAACCAACTTGCTGGCACTCAATGCCACCATCGAGGCCGCACGTGCTGGCGATGCCGGCAAGGGCTTTGCCGTGGTCGCAACCGAGGTCAAAGCATTGGCCAGCCAAACCGCCCGCGCCACCGAGGAAATTAGCACCCATATCAATTCAATTCAACAATCAACCGGCCTAACCGTCAACTCAATCGCCGAAATCACCACCACCATGAATAGGGTCAATGACATCACCGCCTTGATCGCCACCGCAATCGAAGAACAAGGCACCGCCACCCTCCTCATATCTGAAAATATCCAAGAGGCATCATCCGAAACCAATTCGGTGTCCGATAATATGACAATAATGACCAACCGCGCCGACAAAGCCAACCAAAGCGCCCAAAATATGAACAACGCCACCGAAATGATGACCGTGCAAACCCAAGAGCTGCACACTCAGGTTGATGAATTTATTAAGAAGATTTTGGTCGGGTAATGACCCAACATGGGAAACAAACTAAGCCAATTCATTGGCGAACAGGCGGATTGGAGCCCGCCACTTATGTGGCGCCCCCACGGAGGCCTGAGCGAAGCGAAGAATAGCCGCGAGTGAAATAAATGAAGTACCCGAGCATCAACAGGAGTGCAACCCAGTATAGGCTGTAATAAGACAATTAGCTGGTAGCTAATGCTCTGGAAGTTTACTTTATATTTGGCACTGCGTGCGTTCGCTCCGCTCTCTGGCTAAGCCACTCGGCCGCTGATCAGAGGTGAATTCACCACCCAACGTTAGCTCATTAAGCTAAGTTAGCTAGAGTTTGGCGACACTCCGAATATAGGTGCCAAATTGTTACTCATTGTGCTTTTCGTGGAAAAAAAGTCCGAACCCGTAGGGTGAGGCAAGGCCGACTGACCGTCACCGTTAGGCGTGGCAAGAGAGCGGAACGAACGCACGCAGTGCTACTAGCCCACCAATAGGTGGGCGAAGAAGAGAGGCTTAAGCCGAACGAAAAAATGAAGTACCCGAGTATGGGCAGGAGCGCTACCCTGTATAGGCCGCAAAAAAAAGGCCTCACTATACAGCAAGGCCTTTCAAAAAAATCAAACCCTTCTAAACACAAGGATTCGTATGCACCGCATGCACCGCATCAATCGCGTCTTCCATCTCTTTAGTAATCACCAAGTCCGTAGAATCAATCGCAATCTTCAACTGCTCCAAGCTCGTCGCACCAATAATATTAGACGTCGTAAAACTACGTGTGGTCACAAATTGGTTCGCCAATTGCGTCGCATCAACATTAAAGTCTTTAGCAATTTGCACATATTTGCGCGTAGCTTCTTCAGCACCAGGGCCTTCATAACGTTCCATACGACCAAACAAAGTCTTACGCGCACCAGCTGGTTTCGCGCCATCTAGATATTTGCCCGACAATATGCCCTGCGCCAATGGCGAATAAGCAAACAAACCACAATCATCACGATGTGCAAACTCAGCCAAGCTCCATTCATAAGCACGGTTCAACAGGTTATAAGCATTTTGCACGCTTTGCACCCGTGGCAAGCCTTTGGCTTCCGCATGCTGTATAAATTTAGCCGTACCCCAAGCATTTTCGTTAGACAATCCAATATTACGAATTTTACCCGCTTTAACCAAATCACCCAACACATCCAAAATAGATTCAATGCTGTTAATTTCATCACCTTGATGTTTATACACCGCCGCGCCAAAAGCCGCCAACGGGCGGTCAGGCCAATGAAGTTGATAAAGATCAATATAATCAGTTTTCAAACGGCGCAAGCTGCCTTCAACCGCTTCAGTAATGTTAGCCCGATCAAGCTCAGTATCACGGCCATCTTCGCGGAACCAACCCATATTGCTACGACCAACAACTTTCGTCGCCAAAATCACTTTGTCGCGGTTTTTACGCTCTGCAAAATAATTGCCAATAATGGTTTCGGTACTGCCTTGAGTTTCGGCCTTTGGCGGGATGGAATAAAGCTCAGCCGTGTCAAAAAAATTAACGCCACGCTCCAAAGCATAATCCATTTGCTCAAAACCCTCAGCTTGGGTATTTTGTTGCCCCCAAGTCATGGTGCCAAGGCAAATTGCGCTCACGTCAATGCCACTACGGCCAAGTTTTCTATATTCCATACAATTCCCCTTCAGGCTGTCTATACAAAAATACCAATAAGAATCTACCTCCTGAAAGGACCTTTCAGGGATTTTCTTTCAATCAAGCGTTATATATAGATAGATTATTCGATTAATTCAAGTAAAGACGGCATTATATTAACGATAATCACATCCACCCCTTCAGGCGTGGGGTGTATGCCGTCAGCTTGGTTAAGGCTCAAATCACCTGCCACCCCATCCAAAAAGAATGGATAGAATAAAACATCATTAGTTTCAGCAAGTTGTTTAAAAACACCAGCAAATTCAGCCTCATATTCATCACCCATATTGGGCGGTGCATACATGCCAGCCAACATAATTTTAATGTCCTGCGCGCTCAATTTATCGATAATTTCTTGCAGAGCCAATTTGGTTTGGCTGGGCGATATGGCGCGGAACGCATCATTTGCCCCCAATTCAATAATCGCATATTGAATGTTATCCGCCTTGGCATCACCCAATGTCCATAATAATCTTTCATTGGCCGCAGTGCTGGTATCGCCAGAAACGCCCGCGCCAATCACCTCAACATCCTTGCCCAGCTCTTTAAGCTTCGCCGCCAATTTATTCGGAAAGCTATTATCCAAGTTCTGCAAGCCATAACCCGCGGTTAAACTATCACCAAATACAAATAATTTGGGGCTAACCGCCAAGGCTTGGCCTATATTTATGATTGATAAACAAAATATAACCAAGCTTGTTACAGTTATTTTCTTGAAACGGGTGTGGTAGTTCACTATATCACCTAAATGTTACTCATCTTCTCTTGCATTAAATATATGGCAAGGCATTATGTATATTCAACATTATTTTATAATGAACACAAATTAAGAGCAAATTATGTCCGCCAGCACACCGACAAACCAGCCCCCTGTTATATTCACCAAAAATCTCTCCCTTTCATATAACTCACATGCAGGCACTGTCGATGTGCTAAAAGGTGTCGATCTAACGGTTAGTGATGGCGAATCAGTTGTTTTGGTCGGCCCCTCGGGCTCAGGCAAGTCATCCATTATAATGCTACTAGCTGGCTTAGAAGACATTAGCGGTGGCGATTTAAACCTGATGGGCAAAAACGTCAACGAATTTTCTGAAGACGAATTCGCCACCTTCCGCAAAGAAAATATCGGCATAGTATTTCAAAATTTCCACCTCATTCCCACCATGACAGCGCTCGAAAATGTTTCGATACCGCTAGAATTACAACAAGCCCCCGATGCCACAGAGCAAGCCAAAGGCTGGCTAAATAAAGTCGGCTTAAGCCACAGAGAAGAACATTACCCCGCGCAATTATCTGGCGGCGAGCAACAACGTGTCGCCATCGCTCGCGCCTTATCCTCCAACGCCAAGCTTATATTGGCCGATGAACCGACAGGCAATTTAGACGAAGCCACAGGCCACGAAATTGCTGACTTGCTATTCACCCTCAACAAACAAGAGGGCCGCACATTATTGCTCATCACCCATGATTTGGAATTGGCCCAAAAAGCCGACCGCATTTTGCGGCTAGAAAACGGCAAATTACACGCCCAAGCTCATGCCAAGAAGGCCAAATAAATGTCGCAAGCAAATATAGACAATCAACTCGCCTTAAAATGGGCCAAGCGCGAATTATCCTCACATTTTAAAAATGGCGGCATTTGGGGCGGCGTGCGCGGTTTTGGCATTTTCTTAACCGCCATTTTCTTAGGCGTATTTGCCATTGCCTTAGTCGGCACATTCAGCGCAAGCCTAAATTCTGGCCTTAATGACAGCGGCCAAACCCTGCTAGGCGGCGATGTAGACATGCGCCTCACCAACCAATTCGCCCCCGATGATGCCCTCACCTATCTAAACACCAAAGGTAATATGAGCCTCGTCACCCATTTCAGAGGCATGGCGCGTGACGAAAACACACCAGACAACGCCATTTTGGTCGATGCCAAAGGCGTCGATGCCGCCTACCCGCTAATCGGCACATTAGACATAGATGTCAACGACCAACGCTTAAAACTAAACCCCGCTCAAACCGCAGACATTCTAGCCAAAAAAGACGGAAACTATGGCCTTCTCATCGATCAATCTCTGCTGTTCAGGCTCGACATCGAGGTCGATGCCAAGCTAAAATTCGGCAATCTGATATTCGACATCAGAGGCATTATATATAATGAACCCGATCGCGTGTCTGCCCCCTTCACTTTCGGCCCGCGT
This sequence comes from Alphaproteobacteria bacterium, assembly GCA_002400495.2. Classification (GTDB taxonomy): domain Bacteria; phylum Pseudomonadota; class Alphaproteobacteria; order Rhizobiales; family OSC116; genus OCS116. Next base: position 55,847 of record NVQL02000053.1, read on the forward strand.
ATTCTTTTAAGCCGCGAAGCCATGCTCAACGCCAGCCTCATCGAAACGGGATCAATCTTCGATCAATATCATAAAATTCAACTCTTCGACCAAAGCGAAACCGCTCTACAAACATTCCGAACCGAGTTAAAAACCGCATTCCCTAAAATGATCACCCGCGTCATGGACAAAGAAAATGCCGCCCCAAATTTACGCCGCATGATTGAGCGTTTAACCACATTCCTCATCCTCATCTCGCTCACCATCTTGGTGGTTGGCGGGGTTGGCATCGCCAACAGCGTAAAATTATACATCGAAGGCAACCGCGCCTCAATCGCTACATTTAAAAGCCTCGGCGCCAGCGATGGCCTAATTTTCAAACTCTATAGCCTACAAATTTTAGCCATCACCACCTTCGGGGTTGTTTTAGGCATTATCTTAGGCGTTGGCATTCCGCTCGGTTTCATCACCTTGTTCAAAGACATGGTGCCGCTACCTTTGGTCGCCAACCTATATGGCGCACCCATCCTCAATGCACTCACATTTGGTCTGCTCATCTCAGCCCTATTCTCGCTCATCCCGTTAGCAGGCGTTTATAAAATCTCCCCCCGCAGCCTTTACCGCGCCCATATCGAAGGCACAAAGTTCAAATTGGAATGGAAATTCATCATTCCCATCATCGTCCTGCTCGCCATATTAATATGGCGCACCTTGGCTATGGCCGATTACAGCCAAATCGCCCAATGGTTTGTCGGCGCCATTTTGTTCACCTTTGTCATGCTGCGTATTTTAGGCTGGTTAATCAACCTCATCATGCGCAAAATGCCCCGCACCAAACGCCCAGAATTACGCTTAGCCATCAGCAACATGGCACGCCCCCAAAGCCCCTTAACCACCATCATCATTTCGCTCGGCCTTGGTCTGACCTTGCTGGTGACATTATCAATGGTCGAAGGCAACATCGCCCGCCAATTGCAACAAGACCTACCCGAACGCGCCCCCGCTTTCTTCCTGCTCGACATTAAAAAGAACGAAGTCGAACCACTACGCGAAAAACTCGAAGCCACAGGCCTGATTGAAATACTCGAAACCGTGCCCTTAATGCGCGGCAAAATCGTCAAGCTAAAAGGCATTGATGTCAACAAACTAACCAATAACCGCCAAGGCTGGGTCACGCGCGGCAGCCGCGGCTTAACCTATTCAGACACCCTGCCCGAAAACAGCATCTTAACCGTAGGTCAATGGTGGGGCAAAGATTACACGGGCGAACCTCTAGTATCCTTAGTCGATAACATCGCCACCGATTTAAATTTGGTGATCGGCGATTATATGACCATCAACCTATTTGGCCGCGAAATTCGCGCCAAAATCGCCAACCTGCGCCATGTCGAATGGCAAGGTTTGGGCATTAATTTTGTCATGGTATTTTCGCCCAACACCTTAGAAAACGCCCCGCATGTACATATGGCAACCATCACCCTAACGCCCGATGCCACCATAGAAGATGAGGCCGACATTCAAAAATTATTGGTCAAAAACTTCCCCGCTGTCACCACCATTGCCATGCGCAACGCATTAGAAATTGCCTATAATTTAACCGCGCAACTCACCATGGTCATCCGCCTCGCAGGCGGCTTAACCCTCATCACAGGCTTCTTGGTTCTAGGCGGCGCGATTGCTGCTGGCAACCGCGCCCGCACCTATGACATGGTCATTCTAAAAGCCCTAGGCGCCACAAGAAGCCGCTTGCTCGGCGTATTGGTCGCAGAATTCACCATTTTAGGCTTACTCGCCTCGGTCATCGCGTTAATTTTAGGTAGCATTGCCGCCCAAACCATTATGGGCTTTATGAATATTCCCTATGAATTCATCTATTCACGCGCCATTTTCACCCTCATTCTAGGCACAATTTCAGTATTGATATTAGGCCTATTCGGCACATGGCGTATTTTAGGCCGCAAAGCCGGGCAATTCTTGCAAAATACCTAGGGTTTGAAATGGCATAGGCAAAAACATCAAACCCCCCTTAATTAAGCCAAATATAGCCATTAGATTAAGCTCATAGGCCAAAACCACTGATATATCTGAGTATTATTTACCATTGGTTGTAAAATATCAGATAGTGACTTGCAAATTATCGGTAGAAACCCCATATTGAGGCCATATAGAATTTTGAAAGGGTAAAAATGTCAAATTTCAATCAAAATAATCCTAACTTTGCACCAAGCGTCAGCCGTGAACAGTTAGATCAAGGCCTACGGGCTTACATGCTAAAAGTATATAATTACATGGGTTTAGGCCTTGCCTTCACCGCATTGATTGTATTTTATCTGTCTAAAAACCCCGATTTAATGCTCACCATAGCCACTGGCAACATGAGATGGGTATTATTTGCAGGAATATTGGGCCTTGGTTGGTTCTCACCTAAGCTTATTTTCTCAGGCAACCCAATTTTGGCGCATGGCGCTTATTGGTTATACGCTGCTCTTTGGGGCGCGATGATTTCACCAATGGTATTATCATTCTTCTATGCCGATAAATCTGACCTCATCATTCAAGCCCTCAGCTACACAGTTGTGGTGTTTGCAGGCATGAGCTTGTTAGGCTATACGACCAAGAAAAACCTATCAGCCTTTGGTACATTTTTCACTATGGCCTTCATCGGCGTGATCGCTGTATCCTTTTTGAATATCTTCGTATTCCAATCAGGCTTTTTCAGCGCGATCATTTCATTCGGTGTTATTTTGCTTATTTCTGGCATCACTGCTTATGAAACTCAAATGATTAAAAACATGTATTACCAAGGTGGCCCAATGACCGAAAAAGCTATTTTTGGTGCATTCATGCTTTATGGTAGCTTCATCACTTTATTCATTCACATTCTAAGCCTACTTGGCTTTATGTCTAGAGACTAAGCGTTAAAGCCATACAAATTAAAAGCCTCCGCATTCATTTGCGGGGGCTTTTTTTATGCCTATCTCATTGCACATCATCGCGCACTTGAATGGGTTTGGATTTAGGCATCAGAACCGCACTTTGCGGTGTGCTGTTGCGGTTCAACAACATGCGGCGGAATTTGCGCCTTTGTTCAATCGGCACCGCTTCACGTTTAAATATCCGATAAATGGTATGCAACGCCAAAAGACCATGCACAATCGCATTAGATAAAAACAAAGCCGCGGGGCTGACCTGCGTCATAAACAAACCCGCCATAATCGGCCCCACTATCGTGCCAATGCCAAATAACAATAACAACCCACTGGCCACCGTCACCAAACTACCAGGCTTGGCATGGTCATTGGCATGCGCCACCAAAATTGGATATTGCGTATACATAAACGCACCATAAAGCCCCATCATCCCCAAAATCATATAATCATCACGGCTGTCTAGCCAAAAAATCGCAAATGCGCACAAAGCCGCGCCGATCGTAATGCCAACCACCACATAGCGCCTGTCCATCCTATCCGACAACCGACCAAATGGTTTTTGCGAGAAAAGACTGGCCAAAATCGCCACCATCATAAAATAAGCAATCATCTGGGTAGACAAACCAATCTCTTGCCCATAAGCCGCTGACATACCGCCAAATGCCCCCGCATCAACCCCCACCAAAAAACACCCAACCGCCGCCACAGGCGAGTTAGCATAAATGGCTTTTAAATCCACCTTCGTATTGGCCAAAGGCGCAGGCTGCGTGATTTTAGACAATGCGGTTGGCAGCAATGCCATGCAAAATAAAATCGCCCCAAACAAAAACAACCGATCATCATTTGGCGCCACAAATGACACCAATAAAAACCCAATCATCGTCGCCCCGAGGCTCACAATCATATAAGTCGAAAACACCGAGCCGCGTGTTTTATTGGTCGAACGCTCATTCAACCAGCTTTCGGTAATCATCGAAGCGCCGGCAAAACAAAAGCCCGATATGCCGCGCAAAACCACCCAAGAAAACGGGTTAACCCACAATACATTCAGCAAAACCGCAATCGCGCCAAACGCCGCCATCACACTATAAGCCCGTATATGCCCAACCCGCTTAACCACAGCAGGCATATAAAGCGAACCCGCAATAAAACCAATCGCCCAGCCCACACCAATCAGTGAAATATCTAATGTTGAAAATTCTTCATAGCCAGCCCGAATATAAATCAGCAAGCCCTGCAAACCACCCGCAAATTTTAAAATGCCCGCACTCGCCAGCAGTGACAAAACGGCACGTATTTGATGAAACATAATTTTTCCAGAATATCAGAATGCTAGAGAGAGTATAATAAACCAGCATTAAACGCTTATCAGACCACTGACAAATGAGTTTGAAATTTATCAAGGCTTTTTAACACCAATTTTAAATCATCACCACGTTTTAAAATCTGCCCCGTTTGGGTCACCACTCTATATTGGCCTTGCTTGTTGCGCAATTTGGGGTCTTTAATCACTTGATAAACGGGCACTTCACTCGCGTTGCGATAAATAGAAAACACCGCCACAGCCTGCCCAATATCTATGGCATAATCTTTCCAAATGCCTGCCGCCACGCCGCGCCCATAAACTGACTGTATCATATGCAGCTCTAGCCGCTGAAAACTCGAAAACTCACTTTTTAATTTCAGGCTCATAAAGTCCCTCCTGTTAGCCAATGCTAGCGCAATTGTAAAAATATGAAAGAAAAAAATAATTCACCCTAAATTACCACTCACAATCAAGTGATAAAGAAACACGAAAAAGCCATATTTCAAACCTTGTATCGCCTCATTTACTACCTATATTCTTATTGTTGCCTCTGGATTTGGCGTCATCTGCATCCCCGTTGCGGATGATGCCAATCCTTCATACCCTCTCCATTTGAGGCAACATAATTCTGGTTATTGTTTAAGCAACATGTAATACGAATTTAAAATCCCGTAAAAAGCTAGTGGCCTAATAAGCCGCTGGCTTTTTTACATTCAAGCAAGCAAATAAAATAGCTTGCTAGCGAATCGGTAAAATAAACTAAATTCGATTGCCCAATTTCCAAGCTCTATTTAACCAGCCCAAGCGCATTTTTTCACTGGAGTGTCGAAGCTGTGAAATCATATGCATTTTAACGGGTTTAATGCCAACAAATTCAAATATTTGCATGCGCAAAATTTTAAAGGCGCCCGCTTTATAAAGCCACTTAAAATACCAATTTGGTGTGTCACTTGTCACCAATATATCGGCACTTCGCCCCATCAATAGTTTCTGAGGCAATGCCTTATCAGGCAGATAAGCATATGCATATTGCGGTAAAAAGGCACGATCAATAAGGCCTTTGGTTTTTGCCGGCATAAACCCCCACCATAATGGAAATACAAGCATCACATGATCACACCATTTTAGCTTTTCCTGAAAGTCAACAAGGCATGGTTCAAGCTCATCATTCTCATTTTTTTGAGCTAGATCTATTTCAAATTCCATATCAGACAAATGCATACTTTTCACCTGATGCCCAGCTTCCTGCGCACCTTTAATATACTGCTCAAACAAGCCTAGGCTAAAAGATTGATTCTTTGGGTTGCAATCAACAACGAATATCTTTTTCATTTTTTTCCTTTTAATGACCACGGTCATTTAATGACTTAGGTCAATATTTGACTAGAGTCAACAAAGACATTAGTTTGCAATAAAATAAATTTGGAGAAACAAATGGTTGGCAGACCACAAAAAAGAACCATCGAAACACGACGAAATATTTTGAGTGCGGCAGAAAAACTATTCGATAAAAACGGCTTTGAAAACACCAGTATGGAGGAGGTTGCAAGCAAAGCAGGCGTTGTAAAAGGCACTATTTTCTCGCATTTTGGCGACAAAACCAGCTTACTCATTGCCATTAAGCTAAAATTTTTAGTGAATTTAATTGAAGCTCAAAAATTATCATTAAAAAATAATGACCCATCAAATCTCACAGAAAAACTAATGAAGCTCTATCGCCCATGGCTGAAAATCTTTAGAGAAAACCCCGATTTTGCACATTTATTTTTGGTTCAATCCACCCTTAAAAGTGGCGTATGGACAGATGAATTTATACAATTATGTGGTGGTTTTGAGCAGATTATAAGTGACACTTTACAAGCTCATATCACTGACAAATCAAAAGCCAGCTCGGCTCAAATAGAATTAAGCACACAGGCCATGCAAGCTTTTTACTATCATGTATTGGCTCTATATAAAGGCGGTTATATAAAATCATCCAGCACGCAAGAAAGCCTATTGAATGATCTCATTTCAAAATGGTGGGTTAATTAACTTTCATCGCCGAAATAATCGGCCCCACACCATCAATTTGCAACAAAAACGCAAATTTATTGGTTTTCAAATCACCCACCATGCCTTCTAAATCTCTATGCGCAATGGTAAAGGTTTGCGGTTTGCCTTCCCACATGCCGAGCGATGCAAAATCACCCACCACATTATGATATTCAATTTCACGACCCGCATTTTCACCAGCCACAATGCTCACCTTAGCCACGCTTTTATATTTAACCAGCCATAAAGTCGCATCAAAATTCTTGCGTGATGCCAATAATTCAGCCGAAGCCGCTGGCAACATAATTTTCAATTTCATATCATCTTGCTCAATTTTCATCGGCACATAGATATTTTTATTCTTCATATGTGAATTCTTAAGGTTTTTACCAATTTTAGCGCGGTCACTACCCACCGCATCAGTCGCACCATTAACCACCGATTGCGGCGTATAAACATTACCCAAACGCAAATAATGGCTATATTTACGCTGTCTATTGGTGTTTTTGGCGGTGGCAAATTCATCTTTCCAACCCAAATAGTCCCAAATTGTCACCGCATAAGTCAGCGCCAAATTATTTTTATTATCACGTTTCACATCACCCATATAGGCGTCAGCAGGCGGGCAAGACGAGCAACCTTGCGAGGTAAATAGCTCAACCACACCATCAACTTGTTTGAAATTATATTTACCCGCCGCAGAAACTGTTGGTACATAGGCCATAACAGCCGCCACCAATAAAAGGGAAATTTTACGCATTTTTACCCATCCTATAAATTCTAGTAGGGTGAATATACCTCATCGATAGGTTGAACGCCAATCACATCCCAAAAAAAATCCTCACATTTTGGTGATTTGGTCAAATCTATAAAAACTAAGGTTTATTAAGGCGGAATTTCAAAAAAATCTCACCATCAACCTCCATCTGGCCATCCGCCACAAAACCATAACGCATAATGGCACGCGAATTTGTCCGCGTCGGCGGAAACAGAATGGTCATTGACCGTCGGTTCATTTCGTTAAAAGCTTGATCCCTGACCTTGTTGAATATCTTGCGCCCCCACCCCCAAAAATCAGGATGCAGAACCAAGGCAAAATCAGCCTCTCCCTGTTCAGGTTGAATGCCGCCCCAACCCGCAAATTCACCTTTTATAACAAATGCCCATGGCCCAAAGCCATGCTCTTCCCATAGCTGTGTTTTAGCGTTTACAAAGGCTTTACAATCTGCCGCACTAAATCCGCCTTGCAGCAATGGCAATAATTTACCCACTTCGTCATTATTCATCAGCTCAATAATGGCGGCCTCATCTATCTCAGACAAAGCCACAAATTCAATTTCATTCATAATTCTCTCACCAACAAAAAAACCGCCCAAACAGGCGGTTTTTCTAAAATTGTCTCACATTAGCAAAAAAACTATTTGGCTAAATCACGAAGCACATATTGTAGAATGCCACCATTTTGCACATAATCTAACTCATCAAGAGTATCGATGCGGCACAAAACAGGCATTTTCTTCACATCGCCATTACCCATAGTAATAACCATTTCTAGGTCACAACGTGGTGAAAGATTATCGATGCCATTTATGCTCACGACCTCATCACCCTTCAAGCCAAGAGATTCCCATGATACGCCATCTTTAAATTGCAATGGCAAAACACCCATACCCACAAGGTTTGACCGATGAATACGCTCAAAACTCTCAGTAATCACCGCACGCACACCCAGCAAATTCGTGCCCTTGGCTGCCCAGTCACGGCTAGAGCCTGTGCCATATTCTTTGCCACCAAATATCACCAACGGCACGCCATCAGCTTTATATTTTTCGGCCGCATCATAAATCCACATGTCATCGCCAGATGGATAATGACGCGTCACGCCACCTTCAGAGCCAGGGATCATGGCATTTTTAATACGAATGTTAGCAAATGTACCACGCATCATCACTTCGTGATTACCACGGCGCGAACCATAAGAGTTAAAGTCTTTAGGTGCCACTTGGCGATCAACCAAATATTGCCCCGCAGGATGTTCAGGTTTAAATTGACCCGCTGGTGAAATATGATCAGTCGTCACACTATCACCCAACAATGCCATAACCCGCGCGCCTTCAATGCCTGGCAATGGCGTAGGCTCAGCGCCCATACCTTCAAAATATGGCGGATGCTGAATGTAAGTAGAAGATGAATTCCAGTTATAAGTCAGGCCACCATCCACTTCAATGGCTTGCCAATGCTCGTCACCTTTAAAAACATCAGCATAGCGTTTTACAAACATTTCACGCGTGATGCATTTTGCAACAATTTCTGCAATTTCTTTATTGGTTGGCCAAATGTCTTTCAAATAAACATCATTGCCGTCTTTATCAACCGCCAAAACATCCCTAGTGATATCAACATTCATATTGCCCGCAATAGAATAAGCCACAACCAATGGCGGTGAAGCCAAGAAGTTGGCTCTGACATCTGGGCTGATGCGGCCTTCAAAATTCCTGTTGCCCGAAAGCACACTACACGCCACCAAATCATGATCCTCAATGGCTTTAGAAAATGCAGGGTCGATAGGGCCCGAGTTACCAATACATGTTGTGCAACCATAACCCACAAGGTTAAAGCCAATATCATCCAATTCAGATTGCAAGCCAGCAGCTTCCAAATAATCAGTCACAACTTGGCTACCAGGCGCGAGCGATGTTTTCACCCAAGGTTTTGGTTTAATACCCAATTCATTACATTTTTTAGCCACCAAACCCGCAGCAATCAACACTGATGGGTTTGACGTATTGGTACATGAAGTAATCGCACCTACCACAATGTCACCATTGCCAAGGTCATGATCTTTGCCATCCAACGCAACGCGTTTATTATGTTGACCAGCTAAGTTAAATTCGCTGCCCATAATTTTTTCAAATGTCGACGCCGCCACATCCAATTTAATACGATCTTGCGGGCGTTTCGGGCCAGAAATACACGGCACAACTTCGCTCAAATCAAGGCGCAAAGTGTCAGTAAACTTAGGCGGCACACTATTTTCATCACGGAACATGCCTTGCGCTTTAGAATAAGCTTCAACCAAAGCAATGCGGTCTTCATCACGCCCTGTATGGTTCAAAAATTTAAGCGTATCCGCATCAATCGGGAAAAAGCCACAAGTCGCGCCATATTCAGGTGCCATGTTAGCAATGGTCGCCTGATCTTCCAAAGTAAGATCATCCAAACCTTCACCATAGAATTCAACAAATTTACCAACCACACCCAGTGCGCGCAACATTTCAACAATGGTCAACACCATGTCAGTCGCCGTTGTGCCTTCGGGCATTTTACCAGTTAGCTCGAACCCAACCACGTCAGGCACCAACATAGAAATTGGTTGCCCAAGCATAGAACTTTCAGCCTCAATACCGCCAACACCCCAACCAAGCACAGCCATGCCGTTGACCATAGTTGTATGTGAGTCTGTGCCCACCAATGTATCAGGATAAGCCACCTCAACTTCTTTGCCGTCTAACGTTTGGGTGCGTGTCCACACCGCTTGGGCTAAATACTCCAAGTTAACTTGATGACAAATACCCGTTCCTGGAGGCACAACTCTAAAATTATCAAACGCCGACGCGCCCCAACGTAAAAATTCATAACGCTCTTTATTACGTATATATTCAACTTCAACATTTTGCTCAAACGCCGTTGGTGTACCAAAATTATCCACCATCACACTATGGTCAATCACCAGATCAACAGGCACTTGTGGGTTAATCTTCTTCGGGTCTTCACCAATTTTTTCCATCGCAGCACGCATGGTAGCCAAATCAACCACCGCAGGCACACCGGTAAAATCTTGCATCAAAACCCGCGCGGGGCGATAAGCAATTTCGGCATCACTATGAGCATTGTCCATCCATTTAGCCACCGCCAAAATGTCATCTTTGGTCACACTACGATCATCTTCAAACCTGAGTAAATTTTCAAGCACAACTTTCAACGAGTTGGGCATTCTGGAAATACCAGTTAAGCCATTTTTTTCGGCTTGTTTCAGGTCAAAATAGATATAACTCTTGTTGCCAACCTTAAGTTCGCGGCGACAATTAAAACTATCTAATGAAGTTAGGGGTGTTGTCATGGATGTGAACCCTCTTATTGGGGTGGTGCACGGCAGCAAAAGCATAATTGCATTTCTGCAAGCCGACGCCACGTTTATTTAAACATGATATGGAATCACATTTTTGGAAATACTGGCCATCTTATAGAATCATTTTAAACTATATTCTACCCCCCTAACATTAAAAAATTCTCAAGGACTGTTTTTTTTGCCAATTTATCTACAATCATTATAATATCGATACTTTTCCACCAATGTCCTGCATCTAACCCACTTGAGACAAAATGTCCTGTTTTCATTGCAGATAATCTATTTATGGTGCAAACAGTATGAATAAACGCTAATCTTTAGATCAATATGAAAATTAACCGCATTATAATTCAGAATCTAAGTGCTCAAAAAGGCGAACGCCTGTTGTTTGAAGACATTAGTTTCGAGCTTGAACCTGGCCAATCATTATTGCTCAAAGGCCCCAATGGCAGCGGCAAAACCACCCTATTGCACATTTTAGCCGGCGCCGACCAACCCAAAGGCGGCGATGTCAATATATATACAATCTCCAGTGGCGAGACACCGCGCCAAGATGGCGTCATCGGCATTTCGCATTTCATCACTCATCAAGATGGGCTTAAAAAAAGCTTAACTGTGCACGAGAATCTAACCTTTTGGACAGAATATATGGGCGGCGATAAAACCCGCATCGACAGCGCCTTGCGCACCGTTGGCTTAGAGCCAATGCCCCATATTTTAGCCGCCCGCCTCAGCGCAGGGCAAAAAAAACGCCTCATGTTGGCGCGCCTACTCACCGTTTCCCACCCCTTTTGGTTGCTCGATGAGCCTTCGGTTTCCCTAGATGATGACGGCCAAAAATTACTAACCAAATTAATGCAAGAACATATCAGCGCGGGCGGCATTCTCATCGCCGCAAGCCATTTGCCATTAGGCATAGAATTTAACCACACCCTCACCCTAACAGGTGGCCGCTATATGTTTAATGATGATTACCTGCTCGATGAGGAAAATATATGAAACCGCTTCTGGCTTTATTGCGCCGCGACATCAACTTATTTTTCCGCTCTGGCGGCGGTGCAGGCCAAGCCATCGGCTTTTATCTCGTGGTCATTATCCTATTCCCATTTGGCGTCGGACCCGATATTAACCTGCTCGCCCGCATTTCGATTGGCGTTTTATGGGTGGTGTTATTGCTCGCCATATTGCTCAGCGCCGAGCGCATTTTTGCCGACGATTTAGAAGATGGCAGCCTCACCCTATTGCTCACCGCAGGCCCCTTGCCCGAATTGGTCATCTTAGTCAAACTCATCGCCCATTGGCTTTGCATCGCCTTGCCGCTTTTGCTCATCACCCCATTTTTGGCACTCATGCTCAATCTACCTGCAGGCGGCCTGATACCACTTATTATATGCATGTCAATCGGCTCCCTCGGGCTGTGCGCATTGGCCACAATAGGCGCTGCAATATTAGTCGCCATCCGCCGCGCCAATCAAATCATCGCGCTGCTCATCCTGCCATTATATATACCGATACTCATATTTGGCGTCAGCGCCACCACCGATATGACCTATCAAATCGAAAAACCCTATACATCCTTGCTCATATTATTGGGCATCACGCTAATTTCCCTCATCATCGCGCCTTTTGCATCCGCTCAAGCATTAAAGGCCAACTTATAAGTTTACAGCCATCAAATTTAGGCTATAAACTTTGCTAACAAATAAAGAGACCAAACATGTTCGGACTTGCCAACCCAACAAAATTCATGCGGTTTTCATCGCTATTGTTGCCCTATTTAGTGATCATCACTTTAGGCTCTCTAGGTTTTGGTCTCTACACAGTTTTCAACGCCCCCGAAGATGTCCTGCAAGGCCCCCTAAGCCGCATTCTTTACGTACATGCCCCCTCAGCTTATCTCGCTCAAGCCATTTATGTATTCATGGCATTGGCCAATTTCACTGGTTTTATTTGGCGCCATCCACTAGCCGATATGGCCGCCAAAAACGCCGCCCCCATCGGTGCAGTATTCGCCTTACTCACCCTCATCACGGGCATGTTATGGGGCAAACCCGCTTGGGGCACTTGGTGGGTATGGGATGCCCGCTTAACCTCAGTTTTAATTCTATTCATCATGTATTTAGGCTATATCGCCATTTGGCAAGTGATTGAAGATCAAGTTAAAGCCGCGCGGGTCGCCACCATTGTCGCGGCCGTTGGCCTCATTAACATTCCCATCATTAAATTCTCTGTCGAATGGTGGAACACCTTGCACCAACCTGCCAGCATCACCACATCAGGCTCAGCCATTCACCCCACTATGTTAACCGCGCTTTTGGTTATGTTTGCCGCCTTTACCTTTATGTTCATCACGCTATTATTCATCAGTGTGCGTACCGAGATCACCCGCCGCCGCGCCCGCGCGCTCGAAATGCGCATTTTGCAAAAGAATATCGCCCAAACCAATAGTAAATTGGCCAATTCGGCACTTAAAAATAGCGAGGCACAATGATGGAGTTTCTAAGTTTCACCGAGTTTCCGCATTATGTCACAGGTGTTTATGTAGTGGTCAGCATTGGCGTGCTTGGCCTCACCGCCTATATTCTGATCAACAGCCAAAAACAGCTAACTCGGCTTAAACGGCTCGAAGCCCAAGCTAAAAAAACGGCTAAAAATGAAACCTAATTTCAAAACTTGGCGGCTCATTCCCGTCATCATATTCGTTGGCCTTGCAGGCGTATTTCTCTATCGGCTATATGGCGAAGACCCGTCATACATTCCATCAGTACTGATAGAAAAACCCATGCCACAATTTGAGCTAGATGCCTTGGGCGACTTGCCAACATTTAGCCCAAGCGACCTTAAAGGCGAGCTGGTTGTGGTAAACTTTTGGGCATCATGGTGTGTCGCCTGCCGCGCCGAACATATAGAGCTAGAAAAACTCAAAGCCATGGGCATTAAAATCTACGGCATCAATCATAAAGATAATGACCAAAATGCCCTCGAGTTTTTAACCAACTATGGCAATGTCTACAGCGCCATTGGCACCAACAAATCTGGCCGCGTGGCGATAGATTTTGGCGTCCGCGCCCTGCCCGAAAGCTTCATAATCGACCCCAATGGCATCATCCGCTACAAACAAATCGGCCCCATTTTATCGGGCGAAGGTTTTGCCCATTTTGTCAAACAATATGAAGCGGCAAAAATCTTCAAACAATCATCAAACTAACGATTTTTTTTATCGCCTTGCTTCAGCTTTAAATGTTAGCATAAGCAATCAGCAATTTCGTAGTTTCAACCCATATGCCAACCCAACACCTAAATTCATCACCTAACGGCATTAAAATTTGGCAATTGGCTTGGCCTGGTTATCTCGCTTTAGGTTTTATCAGCCTATTAGCCATTGCCGTACTAAGCGCCCTATTTAGCCAATCCGAGCATGGTCTTATAGGTTTTTTCGAACTTTTCATCAACATTATTTCAGATGATTACATCCGCCACATCACTTATTTTAGCTTTTTACAAGCCTCACTATCAACCTTCGCCGCCATCATCATCGCCATTCCTGTCGCACGGTTTTTATACAGGCGGCAATTTTGGGGCAAGCAATATCTGCTCAAAATTTTCATTTTAGCCTTCATCATGCCCACCATGGTTTCGGTTTTTGGCATCATCGCCGTGCATGGCAGACAAGGTATTTTCAATGATTTCTTCAGCCTTTTCGGCTTTGAACGCAGCACGTATTTATATGGCCTAACGGGCATATTATTAGCCCATATTTTCATCAACATGCCGTTCAGCGCCCGCATATTCCTAAATGAATTAGAAAACATTCCGCCCGAATATTGGCGGCTGTCCAAACAATTAGGCCTGAGCGAATGGCAAATTTTCACCCGCATCGAATGGCCAATCATGCGGCTTTCCCTGCCCAGCCTCGCCTCGCTTTTATTCATTTTACATTTCACCAGCTTCGCCACCGTGCTCACCCTAGGCGGCGGGCCAAGTGCCACCACCCTCGAAGTCGCCATATATCAAAGCCTGAAATTCGATTTCGACCTACCCAAAGGCGCCTCATTGGCCTTATTACAACTCAGCTTCTGCCTGATATTCACCCTATTTCTGCACCGTTTCTCCAACCAGATTAATCTGCTCAACAGCATAGGTAAAGGCAGCATGCGCCCCAAAGCCAATTCGCCTCTCTCATATCTAGCCGATGCATTGGTCATCCTCATCCTGTTCATCGCGCTTTTATTGCCACTATCCAGCACCTTCATCAAAGCCTTAAGCCAAACCGATTTTTCCATTCTCATGTCAGCAACTTTATGGCTAAGCATTAAAAACAGCTTCATCTTAGCCTTATGCGCCGCCAGCCTCGCCAGCATTTTCACCCTGTCATTATTGCTATCAAAACGCGCCCTCAAAGCCCATAACATTCAAAATATCGGCTATCATATGTTTTCATCCATCGGCAATGTCATCCTCATCGTCCCCTCATTAGTTTTTGGCATGGGCTTGTTTTTATTGTTGCGCAATCACCTCAATATTTTCGATTATGGCCTGCACATTATACTAGTCATCAACGCCCTGATGGCACTACCTTATATGCTCAAAACCCTAGAGCCAGCCATTGACAGCATGGCCGAACGCCACCAAAAACTCAGCCTATCATTAGCCATAAAAGGCCTAGCCCGCGCACGCATTATCGATTGGCCAACTCTGCGCCAACCATTAGGCCGCGCCACGGCCTTAGCCGCCACCATCAGCTTTGGCGATTTTGGCGCCATTGCCCTATTTGGCAATGACCACACCATCACTCTACCCATGCTGCTCTATCAATCCATTGGTGCATATCGCAGTGCCGATGGTGCGGTCATCGCCTGTATTTTGGTTATTTTCGCCTTTGGGCTTTATGCAGGCATTGAACGGCTCATCGGAGGCAAATATGTTAAAACTTGATAAAATCAAACTAAGCTTAGGTCAAGCAAATTTTAGCTTTAACATCAATTTTAAAGCCCAAAAAATCCACGCCATAATTGGCCGCTCAGGCAGCGGAAAATCCACCTTACTCAATTTAGTTGCAGGTTTTGAAAACCCCGAACAGGGCGATATATCATGGAATGAAAAATCTATCTTAAGCCAACAGCCACATCAACGGCCAATCACCAACCTGTTTCAAGAGCATAATTTATTTGCCCATTTAAACATGTTTGATAACATCGCCATCGGCCTCAGCCCCAATTTAAAATTAAGCACAGAACAGGTCCAATTGGTCAACACCGCCATCAACTCGGTCGGTCTCAACAATATGCAAACTAAAAAACCCAAAGACTTATCAGGCGGCGAGGCGCAACGTGTCGCCTTAGCCAGAGCTTTGGCGCGGGCGCAAGATCAACAGACCCCTCGCCCTCTATTATTGTTAGATGAACCCTTCTCAGCCCTCGACCCCGAAACACGGCTCGAAATGCGAGATTTAATCACCACAATTCAGAAAAATCTCAAATTGACCGTACTCATCATATCGCACAACCCAACCGAAATGTTAGATTTCGCCGATGAAATCACGCTGATTGCCGATGGTAAAATCGCCATTCAACATGATTTATCACAAGCCAAACTTCCCAAAATTCTTGCTGAATTCATTCACATTTAGGCTTCAATAATAACTTGAGTGCCAACGTCCACGCGATTATATAAGTCAATCACATCCACATTTCTCATGCGGTAACAACCATGAGAGGCAGCTTTACCGATAGACCAAGGCGCGTTAGTGCCATGAATACGCAAAGTCGGCGTGCCACCCAAATTCATCGCCCGCATGCCCAATGGGTTGCGCGGGCCAGGTTTATAAACTCTCGGCATTTTCGGGTTTTCGCGCAAAATGCTAGCAGTTGGAATCCATGTTGGGTTGGGGCGTTTACGGCTAATATAGCTTTTGCCCTTCCACTGGCGGCTAGCAGTACTACCCACCGCAATACCATAACGAATGGCTCTGCCCCATTCACCAACTAAATAAATTTTACGCTCTGATGTTTTAATAATCAACGTACCAGGTTTATATGTGGTGCTAAAGCTCACATTTTCTTTTGTCGGGCCATAGACCTTTTTAACCTTTTTCACTTTAGGGTAACGTTTTTTCGCAGGCGCTTTAATCTGCGATAGGCTTTTAATAACCTCATCAACATGAACAATCTGGCTAGCGGCAAAGCCGTTCGGCACAAATGACACAGCCAACGTCGCAGATAGAATAATTTTCACTAATAATTTCATAAGACCCTCCATTTCATAGGGTGCATTATAGAATATTAGTTCAATTTTTCATCAAATTTGTTGGGTTTAAGTTAATGATTTCTAAACAATAATTTCGATCCTGCAAAGCATAAAACAAACAGACCAATCGCCACCACAATAATAGCCGCGTTGCCTGCCACATCATTTAAGAGGCTAATATACAGCCCCGCCGCCACCGATGTCATACCAATCAATGAGGCAAAAACCGCCATTTGTTCAGGGCTTTTGCTGATAAACCGCGCCGCCGCCGCAGGAATAATCAATATCGCCGACACCAATAACAAACCAGTAATTTTCATGGTGATCGCCACCAAAACCGCCACCATCAGCGTAAAAATAAATTCAGCCTCAGGCCGCACCACATTTTCAGCATAAGCCAACTCGGGCGAGATTGTCACCGCCACCAAACTGCGCCAATAAACCAGCAATGCGATAAAAACCGCCCCCCCGCCAATGAAAATAATCAGCAAATCCACCTCATCTATGGCAAACAGGCTGCCAAATAAATAGGCTTCTAAATCAACTTGCACTTCGGGCATCAGGCTGATCAGAAACAGCCCAACACCCAAAGCACCATGCGCGATGACGGATAATGAAACGTCACGCGCAAGACCTTTAGCTTTGTCTAAAAAATACAAGACAACCGCCATAACCATTGCCACAAATAAAATGGCATATTGCGGCACAACGCCCAGCATTAAGCCCAAAACCACCCCTAAAAGCGATGAATGAGCAATGGTTTCGCCCATAAATGCCATGCGCCGCCATGCCAATAAACAACCAAACGGCCCCGCAATCAACGCCACGGCAATGCCAGCAACCATCGCGCGGACAAAAAAATCATCTAAAAATTCAAACATTTATACCGCCTCTAATGCTCATGATTACAATTTTCGTCATGCTCATGCCCCAATTCATGGTTATGATCATGCTTATGGGTATAAACCGCAAATTGATCAGCCAATGATCCAAATATATCCTTAAATTCATCCATATGCTGCACCTGCTCAGGCTTGCCATGACAACAGATATGACCATT
Organism: Alphaproteobacteria bacterium; assembly: GCA_002400495.2. Lineage (GTDB taxonomy): Bacteria > Pseudomonadota > Alphaproteobacteria > Rhizobiales > OSC116 > OCS116. The sequence continues at coordinate 73,531 of NVQL02000053.1, forward strand.
AATGCAATAGACTTTATCCGTCGATTTCATCACCAAGTGCAAATCATGCGAGACCATTAAAATCGCCGTGCCATACTGTTTAGAATAGCTAGAGATTAAATTATTAAGCTGAACTTCACCCGCTTGGTCAACCCCCTGCAACGCCTCATCCAGCACCAAAATATCAGGCTTAGAAATCATCGCCCGCGCCAATAAAACCCGCTGCAATTCACCGCCCGAAAGCTGCTTCACCTGCGCACCAAGCAAATGCTCACAATCGGTAGTTTCAAGCGCCTCAACAAGTGTTTCATCATCATATTTTTGAGTAAAATTAAGCAACCGCTTCACCGTCAGCGGCAAAAACGGGCTAATTTCAAATTTCTGCGGTACATAGGATATTTTAAGCCCCGCTTTGCGCTCAATAAGCCCTTCAGTCGCAGGATAAAGGCCCAACAACATTTTCACCAAAGAGGTTTTACCACCGCCATTCGGGCCAATAAATATAGCAATTTCACCCGCTATAATTTCAAAGTCAACAGCGCTTAAAACCTGACGATTGCCCAACTGCAAAGAGGCCTGCTCGGCCCTAATCAATATATCACTCATAACAATTCCTATATGGCTTGGCAGGTGGCGCAAATGCCGCGGCATTCCACAATCACTTTATTTATTTTAAACCCAAAAGAAGCCGCTTTTTCAAACAGATTTTGCGCACCCCGACGCGCAATCTTCTCATCCACATGACCACATTCATCACATATAAAAGCCTGCGCTAAATGATGTTCGTCTTGGCTTTTATCGACCATACAGGCATAAAAACTATTCTGGCTTTCGACCTTATGAATCAACCCCAAATCGAGCAAAAAATCCAGCGCACGGTAAACCGTTGGCGGCTGCGGCTTGCCCTGCCCTTCAACATGCATATCGCGCATTTTATCCAAAATATCATAGGCACCCATGGCCTTATGGTCACTAAGCAAAATATTCAACACCAACAAACGCTGTGCCGTGAGTTTTTTGCCTTTGCTCAACGCTATTTCCTGCGCGAATTGCGTACTTTTTTCAATGCATATATTGTGATTATGTTCGGCCATATTACCTCCTACTTGTTATATTATAACATATCACTTGACATTGCAATAGCCATCCTCTAAAAAGTGTTATATTATAACATTTGGAAAAAAATAAATGAAACTTAAAGCATCACTCGCATTGGCGACTATATCTCTCAGCCTATTCGCCCAAGCCGCCCAAGCCGAAGTTAAAATTCTAAGCAGCATCCGCCCCATTTACTATCTGGTCGAGGGTGTCAATCAAGGCATAAACCAACAAGAACTATTAGTTGGTGGCAACATTTCACCGCATGATTATCAACCCAAACCATCTGACATTCAAAAAATTAGAGATGCCGATATTATTTTTAGAATTGATGAAGATTTCCAACCCCGCTTTACCAAACTTTTTAGCGCCAACATGGATGACGCGCCCCTCATCAGCTTGGCCGATATTGACAACCTAAAATTATTACCCAATGAAGCCCACCTTAAAGCCGAACATGACGAGCAAGAAGAAGAACATGAAGAGGATGAAGAACACCATGAAGAAGGTGAAGATCATGAAGAGGGTGAAGAAGAGCATCATGATGAAGCTGAACATGGCCACAGCCATAGCGCCAATGAGTATGATTTACACATCTGGTTATCACCACGCAACGCCATAAAAATAACTGATGAAGTGGCATTACAACTTTCAAAACTAGACCCAACAAACCGCGAAAAATACCAATATAATGCCAAACAACAAATCGCGCACCTTAGGCAGCTTAATTTAAACCTACAACAACAATTAAACCCATATAAAAACCAATATTTCTTCAGCTATCATGATGCATATGGCTATTATACAGAAAATTTTGGCCTCAAACATTCACTCGCCATCACCCCCACCCTAAACCACCAGCTTTCAGCTCATAAAATGCAAGAAATCTTAGACGCAGCACAGCAAAAATCTATAACCTGTGTCATGTTAGAGCCACAATTCAGCGATAAATTAGCCAAAACAATCGTCAAAGATAACCATAAGGCGAAAATAAACTCTTGGGATCCACTGGGTTTTGATTTAGAATTAACTGCAAATTCTTATCATATCTTACTCAAAAACATGAGCAATAATTTAGCTAAATGTCTTTCAAAACCAAACCCATAAAATTCCTCAGCATTTTAACTCTAACATTTGGGTTATGGCCAACCAATATGGCCATAGCCCATCCACATATTTTAATCGATGCGGCGGTTACATTCCACATTCAAAAAACCCAAAACGGCCAATTTCAGCTCGATAGCCTACATTACACATGGCAATTTGACGAAAATTTCAGCCTGTTATTATTGGGCGATTATGACGATGACCAAAACCAACTTTTAGAGCAACAAGAACTCACCACCATGGGCATGGAAACCATGGAAGGCGCAAAAGAGCTGCTTTATTTCACCCATATATCCAATGGCGATACGAAAATCAGCCCCAATGATGCACCCACAGTGCAAGCCACATTTAAAGACAACCGCCTGACCTTGGAATTTGATCTAACCTTGCCAGAATCCCTCCCCCTAACCGAGACATTTAAATTCACCCTCTATGATGAAGAATATTTTACAGCGTTTTTTGTCAAAAAAGATAGCGGATATCAATTGGTCGGCGATGATATTGAAAGCTGTGCCATATACCAAGCAGAACAAGGCCAACTCGATAGCAATATCAAAATCGCGCTAGAAAACGCTTTTAATGATGACCTCACCAATCAAGGCATGGGCGCTCAATTTGCCGATGACATAGGCATAAAATGCGGTTAATCCTCATCACTATATTCCTGCTCAGCGCCACAATTTTCAGCGCCAATGCCGCCGACAATGTTTTCAGGCCCAAAAACACCAGCAGTATAGAGCAAACCAACCAATTCATCCCCAAACCGCTCATGCCCATGGTGCAAAAAATTCGCCAATTGCAAGCCGAATATCTCAATCAAGTCACCGAAACCTTGCGCCAGATAAAACAAGATGAAAAATCTCTATTTCCCCTGTCATTATTATTCCTAAGCTTTCTCTACGGCTTATTACACGCCGCAGGGCCAGGCCACGGCAAAGCAGTTATTTCGGCCTACCTACTCAGCACCAAAGCCCAGTTACGCCAAGGCATCCAGATTGCATTTTTCGCCTCCATGCTACAAGCCATCACCGCCATCATCATCACCTTTGCAGGCATATTCCTGTTGCAATTCTCAGTCAGATCCATCAACCAAACTTTTACTTATTTCGAACAATTTTCTTATGCTTTAATCGCCACATTAGGCCTATATCTACTCACCGCCCACATCATAAAAATCATCCGCCGCAACCCAGCAAGCGGGCATAATCTGCATGATGAAAATTGCCTTTGCGGTCACGACCATATCCCCACCCCACAGCCAAATCAAAACATCAGGCAAAAATTACTAACCATATTCAGCATCGGCATCCGCCCCTGCACAGGCGCACTCATCATCCTCATTCTAGCCCATGGTTTACAACTATACGCCACAGCAATATTAGCCACCTTCCTCATGGCCTTCGGCACTTTCATCACCATTAGCTTGGTCGCCACCTTTGCCGTTTCACTGCAAAATATCAGTCAAAAATTCACCAACAATATGTCGTCAAAATATTACACCTATGCAGCCGATACACTCAAAATCTGTCTTTACCTGTTCATTTTTAGTTTTGGTTTATTATTGATCATCGCGACAATTTGACCATATATTTCCGCACCCCAAATGGTTATAATGGCAAAAAATACGGAAAAATAATATGACCTCAGCCACCGACCCAACCCCTGAAGATTTTGCCAATATGGGCATAGACGAAGCCATGATCAAAAAATTCGTCACCCATTTTTACGATGTCGTGCATGGTGATAAAATCCTCGGGCCATATTTCCACCACCAAATGGAAGCCACATGGGATCAACATCTAGAAAAAATGTGCAATTTCTGGTCGGCCATATTGCTCAAAACCCACCGCTTTAATGGCCGCCCCGTACCCGCCCACACCAAGCTAACTGGCTTGCAGCAAAGTGACTTTTTACATTGGCTCGTCACGTTCGAAAAAACCATCAAACATTGCTGCACCCCCGAAGTGGTTCCCCACATTATGAAAAAAGCTCATATGATTGCCAACAGCTTACAATATGGCGTTTTCTACCGCCCAGAACTGATGAAAGATAAATATAATCTAGACTAAAGCGGCAGTGTCACCCGCACCTCAAGTCCCCGCGCTTCACCATCCTGCATAATATTACGTATCGTCACATCACCGCCATGCCCACGTATGATGTTACGCGCAATCGACAGGCCAAGCCCCACCCCACCCGTGTCTTTATTACGCGATTTCTCAAGCCGATAAAACGGCTCAAACACTTTTTCAAACTCATCCTCAACAATGCCAGAACCAGTGTCTGTTATGCAAATCGCCACGTTTTTACCGCCGTCAATAAGCCTAAAATCCACTTCAACTTGCTCACCATATTTAAGCCCATTATCCACCAAATTGCGCAACGCCCGTTTCATCGCCATCACCCGCATCGGCAAAACAATTTGCGGCCTTTGATTATCTTCAGATAACGCCACCTGAGCGCCCATATCCTTATAATCCTCAACCAGAGATTCAAGCAAACTTTCCAAATCAGTCTCTTTGGTTTTCTCATCAGACACACTGTCCTTAGAAAATTTAAGCGCCGCCTCCGTCATCATTTGCATTTCATCAAGAGTCTCTAATATCTTGCCCTGCATTTCTTTGTCTTCAATAAATTCCGCCCGCAACCGCAACGAGGTAATCGGCGTGCGCAAATCGTGCGATATCGCCGCCAACATTTTGGTTCTGTCATCAACAAAATTCTTAACCTTGCGGTTCATCTGGTTAAATGATTGCGTCACATGGCGCACATCCGCCGTGCCTTCTTCAACCAATTCCCCGACATCTTGCCCGCGACCTAACTTTTGCGCGGCATCAGCCAAAGCACCCAATGGTTTGGTCATCCTGCGCACCACCCATGATACAATCACAATGATAAATAACACCATCAACACCATGGTCAATAACAACGGCGCAATCCACGAATATGATGATGGCCGCTCTAAACGCGTGACATTCAACCATTGCCCCGATTGCAAACCAATGCTTATACGCGTGGTTTTCGGCTGTTTTGCCCGTCGAAATGTCCCCATCATTCCGCGCGCACCCTCAGATATAACCACAATCCGCTCAACATTTGGCAGGTTTTTCATCAATATTCTTTGAATATGTGCCGAATGCATAGGTTGATCATCCCGCCCCCGCACCGGCGATTGAGACAATTTAATTTTTAAATTTCGACTATCAAATCGATCAAATAACCGACGGTTTGGCCGAATGCGCCCGCGCTGAATTTCAATCAAATGAACCAAATTAACAATGCGCTCAATCATCCGATCTTGCTCAAAATCATCATTAGCGATGCGCCGCGCGTCAACAAATATAAGCAACGTCACCAATTGCGAAATAACCAATGCCAACAATAAAAGCGAAACCAATTGCCCCCATAAGCTTTTGGGGTAAATATGTTTTAGCCAGCGATTTTTAAACATTAGTCCAGCTCCACATTGGCGCAAAACATATAACCTTTACCCCAAACAGTTTTAATCAATTCTGGTTTTTTATGGTCAACCTCCACCTTGCGCCGCAAGCGGCTGACCAAATTATCAATCGACCGATCAAACAATTGCGCCTCACGACCACGCGCCAACTCCAGCAATTGATCGCGGTTCAACTCAGTATTAGGATGTAGTAAAAACACCGAAAGCAGCATAAATTCAGCCGTACTCAACACATAATTTATGCCGTTTTTATCCACCAATTCACGGCTTTTCACATTGAGCACCCAACCATTAAACCGCACTTCATTGGCTGCTTCAATGTCCAACAATTTACGTGGCGGCAAGCTTTGCGCACGGCGCAATACCGATTTTATCCGCGCCAATAACTCACGCGGGTTAAATGGCTTGGTCAGATAATCATCCGCCCCCATCTCCAAACCAATAATCCGATCCGTCTCATCAGCCATAGCGGTCAACATAATAATCGGCACTTCCGTGGTTTCGCGCAAATAACGGCATAAGCTCAACCCATCTTCACCTGGCATCATAATGTCCAACACCACCAAATCTGGCGTGCCAGTCTTTATAAGCGCCCGCAGCGCACGGCCATCTTCGGCCATGCTGGTTTTATAGCCATGCTCCGCCAAATAGCGCCCGGTTAAATCCCGAATGTCTTTATTGTCGTCGACTATATATATATGTCCGTTTTGCATGGCTCTCGCTTTAATTGCTTTTTTCTTTAACAGTTATACACCCAATATAGGGTTTATTTGGGTATATTTTACAATTCTTGTAACAAATTGTAACAACACCCACCCCTGCGACAATTGCTAACCAAACAGCGTTTTTGTGCCCTTTTTTGGTAACATTCTGTGCCTATCTTAAAGTCAGGAGGCAACATAAACCCTCTCAAATGACTAACTCTTAAAGGAACATAAAATGAAAAAATCTACAATCATCGCCGCTCTCTTAGCAACATCAGTTATCTTCACTGGTTCAATGGCTTATGCCCATGGTAATAATAATGGCGGCAACAATAATGGCGGTCATTCAGGCAAGCATTTTAACGGCAAATCTGGCAGCCACAAAGGTATGCAACGTGGCGGTATGGGTCAATTCTTCATTAAAGCCGCTGATACCGATGGCGATGGCAAAGTCAGCCAAGATGAAATGAAAGCTTATAAACAAGCTCAATTTCAAAAATATGACACCAATAATGACGGCGAGCTAAGCCAAGACGAACTAACCGCCATGCAGGAAGCCCATAAAGCTGAACGCCAAGCCGCCATGTTCGAGCGTTTGGACACCGATAAAAATGGCTCACTCAGCCAAGAAGAATTAAGCAACGGGCAAAAAGGTGGACCACGCGGTGGCCATGGCCCTAAAGGCGGCAACCGTCGCGGTTAACCGAGTTTCTGCGATAGTAATAGCTCATTGCTTTTTAGGGTGGTGTAGGAATCTAGCTTTCCTACACCATTTTGTTTGTTTTTTAATAAAATTACGCTAGGTTACCCAAAACCCGCGAGATTTTGGTAAATATGAAAATTTTATACGCAGTGCAAGCAACAGGCAACGGACATATTGTGCGGGCAAGAGAGATGGCTGCGGCATTCAAAAATCACAACATTCAAGTCGATTGGGTATTCTCTGGCCGCGATAAAGCGGCTTATTTTGATATGCAAGATTTTGGTGACTATAAAACCTTTAGAGGCCTGTCATTCAACATTAAAAACAACCGGCTAAACTGGATTAAAACCATATTCAATGCCGATTTCATTCAATTTTACCGTGACATAAAACAGATCGATCTAAATCAATATGATCTACTGATCAATGATTTTGAACCCGTCACCGCTTGGGCAGCAAAATCTCACAAAATTCACAGCATCGGCCTGTCACACCAAGCCGCCTTTTTATACAAAATCCCATTTGTAAAACCCAACCCTTTATTCAATTTAATCATCGAACATTACGCGCCATCAAAATTAGCCATTGGCATTCACTGGCAGCAATTTCACCAACACATCATTCCGCCCATTATTTCAAAAAACCCAAATAAAATAGAACATAAAAAACAAGATATTGTGGTTTATTTGCCATTTCATTCCACCGACGAAATAATTAAATTATTTGATGATTTCCCTAGCTATAATTTTAATATTTTTCACAATGATAAACCTAAAGGCCATTTTGGGCATTTAACATTTCATCCATTTTCACGGGTTGAATTTAGCAAATATATTGCAAAATGTGGTGGCGTCATCAGCAATGCGGGGTTTGAATTACCCTCTGAAGCCTTACAAATTGACAAGAAAATGCTACTTGAGCCCATACATGGCCAAACCGAGCAAATCTCCAACGCCAATATTCTCAACCATTATAATTGGTGCCAAACCGCGCTTAGAATTGAAGCCCACCATGTTAAAGCTTGGTTGCAAAGCGACCATACGCAAAAAATTGTTTGGCCAAATGTCGCGGATATGTTGGTGGCTTGGATCAAAACAGGCACACCCGATAGCTTGCCAGAATTATCCAACAAGCTATGGGCGCAAATAAAAGCCTGATATTATAAAATCACCTGATGCTCTTTTTGCCCGACCACACCACGTGGCAAAATAGCAAAGGTTTTACCCGCATTTTCACTATCATCACCATCCGCCGCCGAGGTCACAAATATAGTTTGCAAATCAGCCCCGCCAAACGCGGGGCATGTGGTTTGCTTAGCCGCAGGAATGTCAATCGCCATTAAAAATTTACCTTGATTGCTATAGCGTGCGATGCGCGATGCGCCCCACTGAGCATTCCACAAACAACCTTCACTATCCACCACGCTTCCATCAGGCGACAGGCCGTCTTCAACCATATCAATAAACACTTCAGGCGCACCAGCAGGCCAGCCTTCAGCATCAAGTTTTTGGCACATAATCTGCTTGTCTTTCGTATCGGCATAATAAGCAATGCTGCCATCAGGCGAAAAACAAATGCTGTTAGGAATGGTAACATTGGGGTAAATACAACGCACCTCACCGCGATAATAACGGTAAATTGCGCCCGCACCTGTTTCAGCCGTCTTGCCCATTGTGCCAATCCAAAGACCACCTTGCGGGTCAGCACGCCCATCGTTAGAGCGAGTGTCTGCATTATCCGCTTCGAGCGGCGCAATGATTTCCTGCTCACCGCTCTCAATATCAAATTTCAAAAACGCGGTTTCACTGCAAATCAACAATGTATTTTCATCCACCCACCCCGCAGCCGAAACATGCTCGTTAAACTGCCACATTTTACGCGCCCCATCCTTGCTGGTCAGCAATTGTTTTGCATTAATGTCAAACCAAAAAAACTGTTCGCGTAACGGGTGCCATAACGGGCCTTCGCCAAGTGCGCATTGGGTTTCATCAAAAATAGTGACTGCCATATTCATCTCTCAAATTAATTAATTATAGTTTCATATTAACGGTAATCATAACCATTATCACGACAATTATCTAGGAAAATTTCAAACAATCAACACAGTTGAGCCAGTGGTAGCGCGGCTTTCAAGTGCATCATGTGCCTTGGCCGCATCTTTAAGCGCAAATGTCTGGTTAATGTTAATCTTAATTTTACCCGAAATGACCATTTCAAACAATTCGCTCGATGCAGAGTCAAGCGCCTCCCGCGTATCAAGATAAGAAAATAATGTCGGGCGGGTCAAAAATAAACACCCCTTAACATTAAGCAATAATGGCGAAAACGGCTCAATCGGGCCAGATGCTTGCCCAAAAGTTACCATCAAGCCGCGCTTTTCAACACAATCAAGTGAATCCAAAAACGTGGTTTTGCCCACACTGTCATAAACCACAGGCACGCCGTGACCATTGGTAATTTTTTTCACTTGTTCAACAAAATTCTGCTCAGTATAGATAATCGGATGATGGCAACCATGCGCCTTGGCAAGCGCGGCTTTTTCTGGCGTCGAAACCGTACCAATCACCGTCGCGCCCAAAGCCGCCGCCCACTGGCACATTATCAGGCCAACACCGCCCGCCGCCGCATGCACCAATATGGTATCACCCCGCTTCACTTCATAAACTTGCCGCAATAACATTTGCGCCGTCATGCCTTGCAGCATCATACAAGAAGCTTGCTCAAACGAAATTTCATCTGGCAATTTAACCAATTGATCTGCAGCAATCAACCGCTCTTCAGTATAAGAACCGCGCGAACCCGCATAAGCCACCCGATTCCCCACAGCAACATTAGCCACGCCCTCGCCTAACGCGACAACTGTACCTGCCCCTTCAGAGCCAGGAATAAACGGCAAAGCAATGTCATAAAACCCTGTACGATGATAAACATCAATAAAATTAAGCCCGCAAGTCGCTTGCTTTAAATGCACTTGACCAGCAGCCGGCGCGCCAATTGTTATGGGATTAAATTTTAACTGCTCCGAACCGCCAAATTCAGAAACTTGTATAGCCGATGGCATACTGCCCCCTTTAAATTATATAATTAACCTGTTGTAGCCATTAAAACGCTGCCACCTAAGAAAAAACCACCGCTGGTATAATTCATATTACGGCGCGCCTTTTGGCTCTGGAATATTTTTTTAGCCCGCGCGGCAGCCAATACATAAGCCGCCAATATAACCCCAACCACAATGGTAGATGTCACCACCAAAATCAAAATCTGAGCCACCATATTTGCCGCAGGATTCATAAATTGCGCCAGAAAAGCCACATAAAATATAACGCCTTTGGGGTTTAAAATAGCCGAAAGAAAACCAGCTCTAAAGCTCTGCGAAATATCAGCAATATGATTGTCATTTATAGCGGTTATTGAGGTTTTATTCGCATCTCTAAGGCTACAAAAACCCAAATAAGCCATATAAGCAACACCCGCCCATTTAACCATTTGAAACAATTCAGCCGAAGCCGCCAATATAGCCCCCACACCAAACAATGACAGGATAATCAACACAATATCGCCTATCAACACGCCAATAATGCTAGAAAATGCCGCCTTAACACCCCGAGTTAACGATTGCCCAATAAGCAATAAAACGCAAGGGCCAGGAATAAGCGTCAGCACCATACAGGCGATGACAAATGCCAACCAAGTTTCAACAGACATATTTTCTCCCTCTTTAAAAATCTCTATCGCAGGTTAGATTTGGGAGCCTCTATAGTCAAGCAATTTTGACAAGCAACGAGATCAAAGCCTGCTGTTCGCTTTGTGTCAAATTTTTAAGCATATAAGCTTCAACCTTCACATGAGTTTCCACCATCTCATCGGCCAAAGCAAAGCCTTTATCGGTCAAAGCGATTTTTAAACCACGGCGGTCATTTGGGTCAGCCAGCCTTTTTATCAGGCCTTTTTGTTCCAGCCTATCCAAGCGATTGGTCATCGCCGATGTTGAAAGCATCATTTCAGCCGCCAACTCTGATGGCGAAAGATAACGACCACTGCCCTGCCGCCGCAGCGTAAATAATACGTCAGATCTCGCCGAATCCATATCATATTTAGCATGGTTCTGCGCCACTTGCTTGCGCAACCTATCAGCAGTGCGCCACACTTGGCCACAAACCGCCATCGGGCGGCTGTCAATATCTGGCCGTTCGCGCTGCCATTGCTTGAGCAATGATGAAATAGATTTTGAAGCTTGACTCATTTATAATTTTCCATATAGTTTGATGTCAAATTACTTTACATAAAACTAAAAAACAACCCATATGTTCAAAAACCCAATAGCCCTATTGCTAATGACTGGCATCTTAATCGGTTTCAATTTCCCACTCGGCAAAATAGCTGGCGAGGCACAAGTGTCACCCATTTTATGGTCATTAATTGTATCTTTAGGCGCATCAGGGTTTTTACTGCCGCCTTTGCTGATTAACCGCAAATTTTCAATACCAGACCGCAAAATATTGGTCTATATAATGATTTCAGGCCTTATATCATTTGTCATCCCCAATCTCCTATTATTCAGCGCCATCCCTCATGCAGGGGCAGGCTATACGGGGCTGATGTTTGCATTATCACCCGTATTCACCCTAACATTAGCCACGTTATTTAAAATAAAAGCTCCAAATAAACTAGGCATAATAGGCATTGCCATCGGCCTCATCGGCGCAGTGGTGGTCAGCATCACCCGCGGCGCAAGCCTCCAAGCCCCACCGGTCATCTGGCTGCTTGCTGCATTGCTCATCCCTATGTCACTAGCTTGCGGCAATATATACCGCACATTGGCATGGCCAAAGGGCGCATCGCCCGATATTTTGGCTTTCTGGAGCCATGCATTTTCGACCATAGTTTTTGCCGTCATCTTACTAACCACCACAGGCGCGGTGAATCTGGCCGATGCCTTCATCATCCCCAAAACACTCGCCACACAATTACTAGTAGCTGGCCTCACATTCCCAATATTCTTTAGATTACAAAAAATCGGCGGGCCCGTATTACTCAGTCAAATTGGTTATGTAGCCGCAGCCATTGGCCTGCTCTCCGCCACATTATTTTTAGACGAAACCTATAGCTTGCTCACTTGGTTAGGCGCAGCGATTATCGCCGTTGGCATTCTGGTCACCATATGGGCGCAAACAAAACTAATAGCCACTTAAAATATCATTTATAATATTTTTAAGCCATATACGCGCAGGGTCTTTATTATAACGTTTGTGCCAAAATTGAAAATAGCTGAAATTTTGCACCTGCATTGGCAATTCAACAATGCCAAGCACGCCCTGTTTAGCCAATTGCTTAGCCATACGACGCGGGCAGGTGAGAATATAATCGCTATAAAGCAATATATTTTTAGCCTGAATAAAGGTCGGAATGGTCAATTTAATTTGCCGTTTAAAACCATGACTGGTCAAAGCTTTCTCAACATAAAAAGACAACTCATTAAGCGAAACAACCGACAAATGCTCGGCCGCCACATAATTTTTCAAACTTAGTTTTTCAGCCACCAAATGGTGATTGGGGCGCATCAAACAAACAAAATCATCCGTATAAATACGGCTCTGGGTTAAATGTTCTGGCGCCGTGCAATTGACCGCCAAAACCAATTTCATATTGCCATCTTCAAGCTGCTTAGCATCATAATCTTTATCATGCAGAAACAGCGACAGCCGCACTTTTGGCGCTTCATCCGCCAACCGCTCCATTAATTTAGGAATCAAAAAACACTGCAATTCATCAGCAATGCTAAGCGAAAAATGCGTAGTAATTTCATAAGGCTCAAACACATCATTTTGCTGAAGCCCATCCATTTCATTCAAAATATTCTGAATGCTGCCAATGATCTGGCTGGCCTTTTCAGTCGGTTTCATATCCACCGATGTCCGCACGAACAAATCATCATCAAATTGTTCACGCATAAGCTTAAGCTGTTTGCTAGCCGATGATTGGGTAATATTAAGGCTATCAGCCGCACTCTGCAAGCTACCTTGCTCGTAAATTTCTTTGAACAATTTAAACTGCCCAATGCGCAAAATATCAACATTCTTATTTGGCATAACGTTTATTCCTAAAATTCCATTGTGTAATATTGCTTTATTTTATAACTTGTGGCAAGTAGAGTTTAAAAGACCAATGAGGCAAGCATGGTAAAAAACATTTCATCAAGATGGTTGATCGTAGCAATTGGCTTCCTAATTTTAGGCCTCGTCTACACCATCCGCTCCACCATCGGCCTGATGATGCCCATTTGGTCAGAAGAATTCGGCTGGTCGCGCTCGATGATCTCATCTGGCGGCGCTTTATGCCTTATTGTCATGGCCATCATCGCCCCCTTCGCGGGCAGTGCCGTCGATAAATATGGCCCCCGCCCCTTTGTCGTTGGCGGCCTGCTCGCCGTGTCAATCAGCGCCATCCTCATGGCCACCATGCAAAGCGCCTGGATGTTTTTTATTGCCTTTAGCTTGCTATCAGGCATTGGCTTTGGCGTCGTCGCAATGCATGTCATTGTGGCTTCAGTCTCCCCATTATTTGACGAAAACAAAGGCCTTGCCGTTGGCATAGCAACAGCAGGCTCAACCGCAGGGCAGCTACTCATCATCCCCATTGTAGCATTATTCCTAGTGTCTTTCGGCTGGCGCGAAACTTACATAGTCTATGCAGTCATCTGCGCCGCAGTGGCTTTGCTATGTTGGCGCTTGCTATCATCGCCAAAAACCACAGACAACCAAACCAAACCCACAGACCAACCAAGTTTTTGGCAAAACTTCAAATATCTAGTTAAAAAACCAGTATTCCACGCCATATTTTGGAGTTTTACCCTGTGCGGCTTTACCTCAACAGGCGTGGTCGAAACTCACCTAATGCCCTATCTAGCCGCCTGCGGCTACCCCACCCTAGATGGCGCGTTAAGCTATGGTTTCCTATCAGGTTTTAATATGATCGGCATGATGTTATCAGGCTATTTGTCCGACCGTATGAATAAAGTTTTATTGCTCACCATCATCTATATCATGCGCGGTTTAAGCTTCATTGTGCTGATGTTCGTAGTTGGCGATTATGCGGCATTGGCACTATTCACCGTGGCATTTGGCCTGTTTGATTATTCAACCGTACCCGTCACAGCAGGCATCATTGTCGAACATTTAGGCCAAAAAATGCTCGGCATCACCATGGGCATCTTGGCCGCTGGCCACGCTTTAGGCGCCGCAGCAGGCGCATATTATGGTGGCTATTTATTTGATTTATTTGCCAGATATGAAGAAATGTGGATAGCGTCCATCATCTTAGCCATCATCGCGGGGTTTATTTCATTTGCCATAAAATTCATGCGCCCCGCACCCCGATTAGCCTGATCATTCACAGCGCATAAAAATGCCAGCGATTTTAACATCATCACTACACATAATGCCGCCCCATTGGTAGGCTTTACGGCCTCTAAATTCTATCTCAAACCAGTCATATCCATTCATATCAACCCCAGTATTACCCGTAATCACAATCAAATCACCTTCAAATAAACTACCAACCTGTTGAGAATTCATACTCGCCGCATCGCGCACTTTACCACCGAGTGATTTACCACTTATTTTGCCAAAACCTGCTGGCTCTAGCACCACCACAGGCTTCTCAATATATAGCCCACAATTATATTGTTTCATGCCAATATATAGACGCGTTTTTTCCGCTTCTGGGTAAAATTGCGCCTGCTTAAAAACATTTAGATACCCGTCTTTGTCATTATAAATAACCCCAAATCTATCCGCATGATTAGTAACTTGCGCTCTATTTTCATCAGCAAAAAACTCAACCTCAATCACATCATCCGCGAACCCACATCGATATTTCACACCCTCATGAGCCAATGCCTGCATTGCAAATTGACTAGAAATCAACACCAAAACCGCTATAAAACACCGCATAATCCACCTCATTTATAAACCGACTCATTAAACTTCTTCGACATCAAATATATAGCCAACAGCTGCGCTATAGTGCCAAGCGCCAAAGCCACCCACCATAAATCATCACCCTCAAGCGCCAACCAATAGGCCTTATGCACCAAAAATGGTGGAAAAATACCCAACACCCATTGCCAATTTTCAGGCACAAACCACCCGCCCATTATAATCCATCCCGCCACCGAAGTAAATTTACCCATAGCAAAACCCTGAATTTTATTTTGCGCCGCCAACGACAAAAACAACGAAACCAAGATAGATACCAAAGACGCCGAAGCGCAAAGCAACAATAGCTGCCACAATGGCAAAACCTCAATACCCACAATATAAACCATAGCAATCATCATCACAAAGCTAAACAAAGACGCCAAACCAAACCGATAAAATGTATAATGCTGCAACGGCACAGGAGTGACAATCATTGCTGTCAACGTGCCTTCGTCTTTTTCATCCAGCATTAAAAACCCCGCCACCATACCCGCCAATAAACCACCATTATAAAGTGAAATAAAACTAACCCACATCGGGTAAGTGTCATGCAATGCAAAGCTAATATTTTCACTCGGCATAAAACCTTTTTCAATCAGAATGCCATCCATCCACGGCAAAATATACCGAACAGCCAACGAGATTAACAGCGTGAACAGCAACATAAAAATCATAAAACTATCACGGAATATTAGCTTTTTATCATTGTTAAAAAATTTAGGAACCACGTTAAGAAAAGTCATCAATCATTCTCCAATCACATGTTTAGCAAAGGCTGCTTTTGCCCAATAAAAAAGCCCAATAATGCAAATAACACTATAGCCAATCGAATAAACATATTGCCAATTTTGCATCTGCCCAAACGCCCCAAGCATCATCATAGTCGGCGGCGAAACAGGGAATAACAGCAACAACCATGTATCCGTAAAATCAACAAAATAGAAAATCGGGATTTGCAAAAAGATAATCACCACCGCCATTGGCATAATAAAGTCGGTAATGCTCTTATACCTAACCGCCAAAATAATCCCCATCAGCACAAAAATAATGCAAATCGCAAACAAACTAATAATCAGAATTAAAACATTGGGAATCTCAAACTCAACCCCTTGAAAATACATAATGACCAACGCACCACCAAAGCTAACAAACGACTCCAACGTCGCCAAAATTGTCAGGCTAACGGTTTTAGCCACTATATATTCGGCAATCGTCAATGGCGAAACAATGGTCGCCGATATCGTATCCTCATCACGCTCAAACATCAAAATAGCCGCAACATATAACAAGGTAGAACCACCAATGATCAGCAACATAATGCCAACCATAGTCAGTGACAATATATTGGCACTAATAAGCTGCGAAACAACAATCGCCACCAGCACACCGACCCCAATACCAACATGGTATAAACCATTACGAAACTGTACCACCATTCCAGTTTTAATCTCATTCATCAGCCGTTTCATGCATCCAACTCCTGCCCAGTAAGCTCAATGAAAACATTTTCCAATGTGGTTTCTTCACTATGAATGGTTTCGATATGCTGGCCAGAATTAAGCAGCTCAAAAAACTGTTTATTCTCACCCAAACCATCCATAGCAAAATTAGCAATTTCAGGTTTTTGAGCCGCCCCCATATATTCAACATCAACAAACCGTTTGCCATATTGCTTTTTAAAATTGCTCGGCTTGTCAATCGCACGCAAATGCCCATCAGTGACAAACGCCACCCGATCACACATTTGGTCTGCCAATGTCATATTATGTGTGGTGATGAAAATAGTCGTGCCTTCATCGCGCAAATTAAACGCCAATTTCTTAATTTTTGCAGCATTCACTGGGTCTAAACCCGAAGTCGGCTCATCCAAAAACAATATTATAGGTTTATGTATCAACGAGCGCGCCACGTTGAGCCTAATCTTCATGCCCTTGGAAAAATTCGACACTTTCTTATCAGCATCATCCGCCAAATCCACCCAATCCATCACTTCCATAACATCATGCTTATCGCCCGAATAAAGCGAAGAAAAATGCTCCAAATTCTCACGCGCCGTCAGCTTTAAAAAATGGTTCGGCAACTCAAATGACACCCCAATATGTTCGTAAAAATCCTTACCCCAATCGCTAAGCTCCCGCCCCATAATTTCAATACTGCCTGCATAATTTTTAAGCATGCCAATCAGAATATTTTGGGTGGTAGATTTACCCGCACCCGATGGCCCCAAAAACCCCATAATCTCGCCTTTGGCAATTTCAAAGCTCATGCCATGCAAGGTCGGCGCTGCCGCCTTATGATAGGTAAAATCCAAGTTTTTAACTTTAATCATTTATATCTCCGACGTTTATTTATCTTTAAAACTGGCTGGATCAATGCTATATTTAGTTTCAAAATCCGCAATCGCACCCTTAACAATTTGTCGTAAAACCTGCTTACCAGCTTCACTATCCCCGCCATCATCTGGCGTGAGCGCTTTGTCCATAATAAATGCCAAAGTTCTAATCGTGTCATCAATCGGCGGTATGTTTTCTTCGTTCACCACCTGCCCAATCGACACCAAACCATGCGAAATGATATTCATCACATGCGCTGTGGTCAGCGGGTCTAGCTCCTTACGCACACAGCCCACATCTTGCATCATTTTAATAAATTCATGCCGCGTATTCTGCTGATATCCTTCTTTAAACAAGCTAGTGGGTTTGAACATATAAGAGCCAAAAAACTGCCCATCCTGCCGCATCATAGCGGTGATGAATACATCCTTATGCATGGCACTAATCATCGCAATATACATACCTGCCATCAACCCGCCTTTAGGGTCAGCCTCAACATTCTCCATCCACGCATAACTAAACCTGCCCATTTTTGTCATCAACAAAGTTTCAAACAACGCATCCTTGCTTTTAAAATGCAAATAAATAGCACCTTTAGAAATACCCGCCTGCTTGGCAATATCCGCCACCGATGTCTTGTCATAACCAAATTTTATGAACAATATTTCAGCCGCTTTCATAATCGCATCATAGCGTAATTTTTGTTTATCCTGCATATTTTGACCATTTGACCAATATTGAACTTTCGGTCAAAATATATTTGAAAGTAGATATTGTCAAGCATTTCATTTGACATTTCGTTCATTTCCATATTATATTATACGTTGTATAGTAAAATTGAAAGATTAAGAAATGACGACAGGACACATATTTATCGCGACCAGTTTAGACGGTTTCGTAGCACGCAATGACCACCAACTAGACTGGCTAATGAAACAAAAAACCCAAGGCGAAGAGCATGGCTACGAAACATTTATCGAGGATATTGATGTAATCGTCATGGGCAAAGGCAGTTATCAAAATGTCTTAAGCTTCGGCGATTGGCCATACAAAAAACCAGTTATGGTGATGAGTAAATCTCTAAACCAAGCAGACATCCCAACAAACCTTAAAGACAAAGTAACACTAACCACGTTTACCCCTCCTGCCCTCATGCAAAACCTACAAAAGCTAGGTTATAATCGCGCCTATATTGACGGCGGTAAAGTCGTTCAATCTTTCATACAAGATGGCTTGGTAAACGACATCATCTTAACCCTCGTCCCAATCTTAATTGGCAGTGGCAAACGCCTATTTGGCGATATTTCTAACGACATTGATCTACAATTAATAGCGTCAAAAAATTTCCCATCAGGCCTCATTCAAACTCACTATAAATTGCTAAAATAATGGGCAGACCGCCAAAAAACACCAAGCCATTAACAGCTGATGAGATTACAGCAGCCGCACTCAAACAGCTAGACTTGCATGGCGAAAAAGCCGTCACATTTAGGCAATTGGCACAATATTTTAACGTCACACCCATGGCAATAGCCCACCATGTCGGCACACGTGATCAATTATTTAACCGCATAGCCGCCCAAATTTATCAAGATACAAGCCCAGAAATCAATGACCAAAACTCCCTAAATGCATTAAAAAACTCGCTCGAAAGATATTGTCAGAAAGTCATCAGCCACCCACAACTCACTCATTATATATTCGCCAACCCCACATTAATCGCCAACTCCTTGGATATACTAACCCACCAAATCACCCAATATTTGGCGCAGATGATTGATGATGAAATACAGATAAAAATCCTACTCGGCGTGATTATTGATTACACCCACGGCTTCGCCATATCCACCGCCGCCTATCAGCACCAAGATGGTCAAACAATCAAAGACTATCAGCAAGGCTTAAACTGGATTCTATCTAAGATTGTTTAAATAATCATGCGGGGTTTGACCAAGCAAACCTTTAAAATATTTAATAAAATGTGCCTGATCATAATATCCAAGCTTGACCGCCAAATCACTCCAATTGATATTTTCGCTGGTTTCAACCAGCTCTAGCGCTTCGTGTATACGGTATCTATTGAGTATCCATTTTGCACTTATGCCAATATATTTATGAAACAACCGCTGCAATTGCCGCTCTTCTATATCAAATTTTTGACATATATCTGATACTTTAAGCAGGCTCTTATCAGCCTCAATCTGCCGCACCATATTATTTACCTTTTGCACATTTGCATCAAGCTCAGGCACGTGGCCAAACAATATTTGCTCAAGTTTATGAGTTTTTTCCTCCAACCCATTCAAGGCTAGAATTTCGCTCTCAAATTTCTCGGCATCCACATTAAAAAACCGCTTAACCTCAAAAACCTGTCCTGTAATCTCACTCATCTTCAACCCAGCCACTTGCCCAAATGCATAAAACCCCGCAGGCGTAAAACGCACACCAACCAAATTGCCTTGCCCGCTTAAACTATGTTCAAATTGTTCGGTCACAATGCCAGTGATTGCGCTGGCATTTTTCAAAAATGTCAGGTGAACACAAGGATGGGAAATCACTTGTTGCCGATGAATAACCCCATCAGGCAAATCCCAACTAATCAAGCAATAATGCTCAATAAAATGCTTCAAATCATCAGACGGAAAAAACCGTTTCAGGTCAAACATCGCCTGACTTTGCTCAACCCCAACCACCCCACGTAATTTTTCGTCTTTTTGCCTATTCACCATCATCTGTCGCTTTTTTACAATATCAATTCATTCAACCATCATAGACTAGGCCTAAAAAAAGGAAAAATAAATGACATTATATAAAGCGTCCTGCCATTGCGGCGCAGTTAAATATCAAATCGAAGGCAAGTTGGAAAATTTAATCGAGTGCAATTGTTCTATTTGCAGCACACGCGCTCATATCCTATGGTTTGCACCGCTCAGCGCAATTCACTTCGAAAGCGGCGAAGACCATTTAACCAGTTATAAATTCGGCAGTGAGCATCTAAACCATCGTTCATGCAAAACCTGCAGCACCGCCATGTTCAGCCATGGCGAATATGAAGGCAGCGAAAAAGCCGGCATCAACATCCGCACATTTGCAGATATTGACCTCAGCAAATTAGACATCACTCAATATGATGGCAAAGCTTTATAGTTGATTGATTTTTTTAAGTTCAGTTGTGCTAAAATTTCTTAAAATACCAACATCCGCCATTATGTGAGACACATGAATCGCCCCTTGCATGGCAGATAACAATTGCTGGCCTTGCAACACAGCTTGTTGTTTTGATAGGCCAAGCTCAACAAAATTCTGCGTAAACCAATCAATATAAGTCTGATAAATATTAGGGAAATCGCTAGATTTCTTATCCGCATTCTCAAAAACCATTTCAGCACTCAAAGCAGCAATCGGGCACCCATATTCAGTATATGACGACTGGCTTGATACATAGTTCAGAAATTGTTCAAACCGCTTAGTTGGTGGCTCAATTTTAAGCGCTTCATAAAGCTCCAAAAGCATATCATTACAGTGTGTAAGCACCGCATAAGCGATTGATTTTTTAGTTTTATAATAATAATAAACATTGCCTTGGTGCATATCCGCAGCCTCCGCAATATCACCTAACGAAACCCGATTATACCCCCGTTGATGAAATAACCGAGCAGCAACGCCCACCAACACCGTTTGTTTATTTTGCTTCTGAGCCATCTATATACTTTATTAAATTCACACTATGAAGTCGGCACTATAAATGGCGCCGTTTCGCCCAAAAGATAGCGGATCACATCAGTATAATCAAATACTAGTGATATAATTATAGTTGCCATTACAATGCGAATAATCCAACGTTCAATATTCCCAAACGTTTTGCGATTTAAATTCCAAAGCAAATAAACCACAAGCGGCGTCCATAAAATAATATGCGGCAAGCCCAATAATTTCACATAACCAAGCGTCGAATATAACCACTCAACACTCGCAGCACCCGCTATTGAAGTGAGCAAAATAACAACCGCCATCAACCGTGTTGATTTCCAAATGAAAAGGCTGAGTGGCAATATAAAAGCCCCAATCAACAGCCAATTAACCCAATAGAACACCCAACTTGGTTGCAATGCAATCATTTCATTCAAGGTCATTAGCGTATCCTTCACTATTTGGTTGGTCAACCAACTTATTAGTAGAAAAGCATCAAAAACACAAGCCTTAAATACATTATTTCATTAGTTCTAATTTCTGCAAACGGCTCAGTTTCTTCAACACCGCTTCACGCTTCGAGGCCGTGCTTCTATCATCTGCCGCCTCACAATAAACCAACACCACAGGCAAACGCGGCTTGGTATATTTCGCGCCTTTACCCGCATTATGCGCATCAATTCGCTTTGGCACATCATTGCTAATGCCCGTATACAACGTGCCATCCACGCATTTCACAATGTAAACCGCCCAATTTCCCATAATTTTTTGTAAAACCCGCATTCATCATAAAAACTGAATTGTTTTTATCAGTTTACCACGTATATTCACATTACAAAAACGACAGACATCGAGAAAAAAACATGACCCAAGGCCGAAAGCATTTATACTTTATCCTATTTGTAATCTTGTTAGAAGTAATCAGCTTTGGCATCATTATCCCCATTTACCCGAGCTTACTGATAGAATTATCGGATGTAAGCCTAAGTGATGCCGCAAAAATTGGCGGCTATCTTATATTTTTATACGCATTCATGCAGTTTATTTGCGCTCCCATTGCAGGCGCACTGTCCGACAAATTCGGCCGACGCCCGGTTATATTAATTTCATTGCTTATATTGGCGCTAGATTATGTCTTACAAGCCAATGCCCCCACTATTTGGTGGTTAGCAGCAGGGCGGTTTTTAGGCGGCATTGTTGGCAGCGCCATCAGCCCCGCCCATGCCTATGTAACCGACATCAGCACCAAAAAAAATAGAGCCAAATATTTTGGCATGTTAGGAGCCGCCATTGGCGTTGGCTTTATTTTAGGCCCAGCTTTAGGCGGCATGTTAGGCCAGATAGATTTACGCCTGCCCTTCTGGGTAGCAGCAGGCGTTATAGGCGGCGCAGCCCTAGTTGGCTATTTCCTATTGCCCGAAAGCTTAGCACCAGAAAAACGCCGCGAGTTCGAATGGAAACGCGCCAACCCCATCGGCACCCTAATACAAATGCGCAAATATAAATGGGTATTGAGTCTATTCGCCATATTCTTCTGCATGGAAATGGCGGGCCAAGCCTACCCATCTGTGTGGACATTCTTCACCATCGAACGCTTCGGCTGGTCCATCCAAGAGGTTGGCTATTCACTCACCTTCTTCGGCTTGCTAATGGCCATTGCACAAGGTGGTTTGGTCGGCCCCGCCATCGCCAAGCTCGGCAATCTAAACACCATCTATATCGGTTTTGCCGCCACCATTTCAACCTTTATTGTGGTCAGCTTGGTCACCACTGGTTGGGCATTATATGCCTTCATGCCCATTATGGCTTTGGGCGGTTTTGCGGGCGTTGTATTGCGCACAATCCTATCCCATCAAGTGCCCGAAAACAGCCAAGGCGAGCTACAAGGCGCCCTCACCAGCATTTCCAGCATTGTAGCCTTCACCTCGCCCTTAATGATGACCCAAATTTTCGGCTATTTCACCAGCCCCGATGCTTATATTTATATGCCAGGCGCACCCTATTTAGCCGCCGCCATACTGGCTTCAATCGCCTTTTTACTCTTTCTACGTGTCAATAAAAAAGCCAACATCACTGAGCAACAAATACAAGGGGATGAAATATGAAAATCGGACTTTTAATGGCAGGCGAAAGCGCGGGCGATTTGGCCATAAAATATGGCCTACATGAAAAACAATTCATTGATCTGTTTGAGCCATTACATGCTGCCAATAGCCCCAAAATTGAGTGGAAAATATACTATGTTTTAAACGATATTTTTCCTGTATCAGCCGATGAATGCGATGCCTATTTAGTGACAGGCAGCAAACATGGTGTTTATGACAATTTACCGTGGATGATTAAACTCTCCGAATTCATTCGTCAAATCGTTTCGGCGAAGAAACGACTTACAGGCGTTTGCTTTGGCCATCAAATTATCGCCCATGCCTTGGGCGGCAAAGTGGTCAAAGTAGAGCAAGGTTTCGGCATCGGTATGCACGAATATAACATGGTCATCCCGCCCGAAATTGCCCATTTGGCACAGCATGACGATTTCGCACTCAAAACCACATTTAAAGTCAATGTCATGCATGGCGACCAAGTGGTCGAACTACCACCAACCGCCGAGATTATCGCCGCGTCAGATTTTTGCCAATTCGCAGGGCTTTATTACCCCGAAGGCGTTCTAACCTATCAAGGCCACCCTGAATTTGACAATCAATTCATCCGCGATTTAATTACAGATAAATGGAACCGCGGCCAAGACTGGGTGGAAACAAATATTAAAGACCAAGCCATTGACAGCTCAGCAGATAACCAGCCATCAACCCGCTTACCCATTGCCCAATTCATGCTAAATTTCATGACCGAAAAAACAGTTTAGGATCCCCCATGAGCCAAAAAATAATCATCGTCGGCGCAGGCCTTATCGGCACATCAACCGCCCTGCGTTTGGCGCAAAAGGGCAAAAAAGTCGTGCTGATCGATAAAGACTTTGATGGCAAACCAACCTCAGGCAACAATGCAGGCATCATCGCCTATTGCGATGTTTTTCCTATGCTCAGCGCCAAATCCCTACTCAAAATCCCCTTCTGGCTTGCCGACCCAAAAGCCATGATCGCCCTGCGGCCATCCTATGCCTTCAAAATGATCCCATGGTTTTACCAACTGGTTAAATCCACCCTGCCGCACAACCAAAAAGGCGTAATCGAAGCCCGCCTCTCGCTAATGGAAACCGCACTACCCGATCATTACGACCAAATAGACAAAGCCGATCATGACACTTTCATTGCCAAAACAGGCACATATTATCTCTACCAA
The DNA here is from genome assembly GCA_002400495.2 of Alphaproteobacteria bacterium. Taxonomy (GTDB): domain Bacteria; phylum Pseudomonadota; class Alphaproteobacteria; order Rhizobiales; family OSC116; genus OCS116. The sequence continues at coordinate 97,884 of NVQL02000053.1, forward strand.
AAAGAAAGCAGTTTTAATGCCGATGCCCACATTCGTGACTTAAAACAATCTTACGGTTATGAACCAGAAATCGTCTCAGCATCCGATGCCTATAAACGCGTCGAAGGCTTAGAGCAAGGCGTCTATAAAGCCGTATTCGAAAAAGACAGTGCCGTGCTAAAAAGCCCAAGCGGCTTGCTAAAATATCTACGCGACAAAGCCAAAGCTCTAGGCGTCGAATTCCTGCAAGGCGAAGCTAAAAACATCCGGCGCGATGCCGAATATGTCCATATAGATTTAGCCAGTGGCGATCACCTCATGGCCAGCGACATTGTCATCGCAGCAGGTGCTTACTCGCGCAAGATGGTCAAAGATTTGGGCTTTAATGTACCACTAGATACCGAACGCGGCTACAACGTCACCATTGACAACCCACCATTTAAATTTGATTGCGCAGTCATCGCCAAAGATGCCCAAATCGCCATCAGCTCACTCACCGATGGCCTGCGCGTTGGCGGCGGTGTCGAATTTGCAGGCATTAACGCCGCGCCTGATTATGGTCGCATCGACAGAATGATCGCCTTGGCACAAGACCTTTTTCCCTCTATCCCCAATGACCGTGGTGTCAGATGGATGGGCTGCCGCCCCTCAATGGCCGATGACATGCCAGTGATTGGCCGCCATCCGCGCGACAGGCGAATTAACTTTGCCTTCGGCCACGGCCATTTAGGCATGACCATGGCAGCCGTAACCGCCAAACATATTTGCAACCTTATCACCGATGACAAAACCAACGTCGATTTAACCGCTTTTAGAGTTGATCGTTTTTAAAATATCTATATGTTGAAACTTATCTCACGGGGTGCAATGCCATTAGGCGGCGCTGAGATGCTCATCCGAGTGACCCGTTGAACCTGATCCAGTTAATATTGGCGGAGGGATGGGATTTGACGGATGCACAAACATATATCCGCCCACTCGCTGCCCAAACGCATGCAAATGCATATGGGAGCTTAAATGCAAAATCTATCTAAAATAATCGCCACCACGGCACTCACCACCAGCCTTATGCTAGGCGCTTCAGCCGCACAAGCCGCCACGCTGAATGTCTATACATATTCATCATTCTCAGCCGATTGGGGTGTCGGCCCAAAGGTCAAAGAAGGTTTTGAAGCCATTTGCGATTGCGAACTAAAATTCACCAGCCTAGATGACGGCGTATCGGTACTCAACCGCATCCGCCTAGAAGGCGCACAAACAGAAGCCGACATCGTCATCGGCCTAGATACCAACACCACCGAGGCCGCACTAGCCACAGGCCTATTTGCCGAGCACAATCTAGATCTAAGTAAAACACCCGTGCCAAACGGCTGGGCACACAGCCACTTTGTACCATTCGATTATGGCTATTTCAGCTTCATCTATAACAGCGAAGTGGTAAAAACCCCGCCCAAATCAATGCAGGAATTAATCAATGCACCAGATGATTTAAAAATCGTCATTCAAGACCCTCGCACCTCAACCCCAGGGCTAGGTTTATTGCTTTGGATGAAGGAAATCTACGGCGATAAAGCCGCTGACATGTGGAAGCAACTCGCACCAAAAATCGTCACTGTCACCAAAGGCTGGTCAGAATCTTATTACACCATTTTCCAAGAAGGCGAAGCCGACATGGTGCTGTCCTACACCACCTCCCCCGCCTATCACATCACCGTCGAAAAAGACCAAAAATATAAAGGCGCCAATTTTACTGAAGGCCATTACATGCAAATCGAAGTGGCAGCAAAATTAAAAGCCACCAAACAACCAGAACTAGCCGATATGTTCCTAAAATATATAGGCTCTGACGAGTTCCAAAGTTTTATCCCGCAAGGCCAATGGATGTACCGTTTGGGCGGCAGCCAAGACGGCGTGCCAGCCAGCTATGACAGCTTGGTAAAGCCAGAAAAAGTTCTACTCATCGACCCAACCACAGTCGAAGCCAACCGCAAAGCTTGGATTTCAGAATGGCAAAATGCCCTTAAATAATCACAAAACACGGCTTGCGAACACTCATTCGCGAGCCATTTTTTTACGCCAATTATAAGGCGTATCGTCAAAATGCTCATGCCACAAACGCCGCAGTGAGCGCGTGGTGCCAATGCCACTTTCAAACGCCACATCTTCCAAACTCTTGTCTTTATTCTGCATCAACCGCTTGGCATAACTCAACCGAATATTCTGAATATATTTAGCCAAGCTAGTCTGAGTAATTTCCGAAAACTTACGCACCAAATGCCGTGCCGACATGCCAATCTCCGCCGCAATAATCTCCGCTGTCCAGTTATTCTGTGGGTCATGACAAATCAAATCCTGCGCCTTATGCAGCTTGTCATCAACATGATTACGATGCGCCAAATAGGGGCTCAACTGCACATCACTCCCTTGCCGCCGATGGTAAACCACCATCTCCCGCGCAATCCTAAACGCCAACTCAGCCCCCCAAGTCAGCTCAACAAAATACAGCGCCGCATCAATCCCCGTAGTGATACCCGCACTGGTCAGAATATTACCGTCATGCACAAATATCTGATTGGCACAGGTTTTGGCCGAGGGGCTATAACGCGCCAAATCATCCAACCGCGAGTAAAATGTCGTGCAATATTTCCCCTTTAGCAAGCCAGCTTTCGCCAACAATAAAGCCCCAATACAAACCGAAATAATCCGCTGATCCTTATGTGTTTTATCCCGCAACCATTCAATGATTTCATCACTCATCGGCGCGGCCATCGCCACCTCAGTATTATGCGCCCCATAAACCATCACAATGTCATTTTCACCAATCTCATCAGGCATCGGCTCAATACCCTCAATCCGCGGGCCATAACCCAGTGGTGGTATCAGCGGCAAACTAGCGCACGGCGAAATAAAATGAAACTCAATATCAATGCCAAATTGTCTTGCAAATAAAAACGGGCTGATAGGCCCCGCAAAATCCAGCAGAAACATATCAGCACCCAATATACAATATATATGTGTCACCTTACTTGGCATATTTTTCCAATAAGCTCTCAACGGTATGAATGTCTGCAAAACGCCCCTGCAATACAAGTTCAGTTTTTAATTTTATGTCACTGGCAGGATAAGTTTCCCCACTAACTTGATGAGTCATCGGAAATGTAAGCGTCGCCTCGGTCACATAATCAACATGAAACCCAAAATCAGACGCAACCCTCGTGGTGGTTTCGCAACATTGCTCAGTCCGAATGCCCGATATAATGACATTTCGGACATTATGCGCCTGTAACCATTCATGCAACCCACTGTCAGTCAAAGCATTATGTATTTGCTTTTCAAACAAGCCATCAAGGTCAGTTGGCATAAAATCCATCGGCACATTATGACCACTCTGTTTACCCCAAGTATCTGAACTTGGTTCCACATGAATAATTTGCAAAGTGGGAATGCCCAACGCCTTCAACCCAGTTAATAAGGTCAACTCATTGCTTTTAAATTCTTCAAACCCATATTCCACCCAATATGGCGCATGAAAAAAATTATTCTGAATGTCGATGGCTAAATGTACAGTTTCAATAGTTTTAGTCATTTTTTCTCCTTAAGTTATAAGGCAAATCTAGACTATAGGCAAAAACAATAAAATACAAGAGCAAGCCATCAATCGGACATTTTACGCCAAGTCATTACACCAATATTAACGTATAAATTATTTTCATTCGTCAATATTTGGGAAATGATATAGGCTCAATAAAAAACACAAGGGTAAAAAAATGAGTGAAATTTTTGGCGTATATCCAGCAGCCACCACACAATTTAATGATGACAGCAGCCTCAACCTAGAAGCCACCCAAAACACCTTTGACAATCTCATCAAAGATGGCGTGCATGGCCTGATCATCATGGGCACATGTGGCGAAAATAACTCATTGCATAAAGACGAAAAATTGCAAATCCTCGCCGCCGCCAAAGAGGTTGTCGCAGGCCGCGTGCCTGTATATTCTGGCGTGTCAGAATTCACCACCAAATCAGCCATAGAATTCGCCCAAAACGCCGAAAAAATCGGTCTAGATGGCCTGATGGTGCTACCCGCCATGTCCTATAAAGCCTCCAAACGCGAGGTCATCACCCATTATAAAAGCGTCGCCAACAGCACCGCTTTACCCATTATGATTTACAACAACCCCATCAGCTATGGCATTGACGTCACCATCGATATGCTCAAAGAACTAGCCAGCGTTAAAAACATCACCGCCATCAAAGAAAGTACCGAAGACACCAGACGCATCACCGATCTTTACAATCAATTCGATGATAGATTCACCATTTTCTGCGGCGTAGATGACATTGCGTTAGAGAGCATAATGCTCGGCACCAAAGGTTGGATTTCAGGCCTCACCTCAGCCTTCCCAGCCGAGTCAGTCGCCATATGGGATTTAGCCCAGCAAGGCCGCTATAAAGAAGCCATGGAAATCTACCGCTGGTTCATGCCGCTCCTGCATCTCGACACCATCCCAACTTTGGTGCAATGCATTAAATTATGCGAACAAATCTGCGGCAGAGGCAGCGAAATGGTACGCGCCCCACGCCTTAAACTCGAAGGCGCAGAACGCCAACATGTAATTGATGTAACCGAAACCGCTCTAAAAACTCGCCCCGATCTTTCTAAATACAAATAGGGGAAAAAAGAAAAATGACCCGCCACATCTTCCATTGTATTGATGCCCACACCTGCGGCAACCCCGTGCGTCTCGTCACCCACGGTGGGCCAGATTTACACGGCGATACAATGGCCGAAAAACGCCAAGATTTTCTCAAAAATCACGACTGGATCAGAACAGGCCTCATGTTCGAACCCCGCGGCCACGACATGATGTCAGGCTCAATCCTCTACCCCTCAAACCACCCCGATGCTGATATTGGCGTGCTCTATATCGAGACCAGCGGCTGTCTACCCATGTGCGGCCACGGCACCATCGGCACCATCACGGCAGGCATAGAATATAATTTCATTTCGCCGAAGAAACGAATTGACAAAAACGGCATTGGCACCCTCACCATCGAAACCCCAGCTGGCCTAGTTAAAATCACCTATCAACAAACAAACGACAAGGTCGAATGGGTACGCCTATATAATGTCGCCTCATATTTAGCCCATCAAAACATCAGCATAGACTGCCCTGAACTCGGCACCCTAACTTTCGACATCAGCTATGGCGGTAATTTCTACGCCATCCTCGACAAACAAAAAAACTATCAAGGCCTAGATGATTTAGGCACAAGCAAGATATTACATTTCTCACCCATAATCCGCAATCTACTCAACCAAAAACTCAAAGTCACCCACCCCGAAGATTCAAATATCAACGGCATATCCCATATATTATGGACAGGTGATGTGCTGAATAAAAATAGCGCCGCCCGCAATGCCGTATTCTATGGAGATCACGCCATCGACCGCTCCCCCTGCGGCACAGGCACGTCCGCCCGCATGGCGCAATGGGCAGCCACAGGCAAATTAAAACTAGGGCAAAAATTCATTCACGAAAGCATCATTGGCAGCGAATTCATCGGCTGTTATGAAGCGGATGCAAAAGTTGGCAAACACCAAGCCATCATCCCCTCAGTACAAGGATGGGCAAAAATCACTGGCAAAAATGAAATCTATATTGACGATGACGACCCTTACAGGCACGGCTTTCAACTCGCCTAATCTCCAAGTTTTTTCGGCTCATCTTCATCTTCAATCAAATGTTTATTGATAAACGCCATACTGCCCATAGAAAAAACAATGGTCAACGGCATAATACCAAACACCTTAAAATCAACCCATGCATCAGTGCTAAAGTTACGCCAGACAATTTCGTTAACGACAGCCAAGCAGAAGAAAAACACACCCCACATAATGGTCAACTTGCGCCACCCTGCATCGTCCAATTTTAAAAATGGCCCCATTACATAAGTGATCAAATTTTTACCAAACAACAGCCCACCCAACAAAATACCACCAAACAGACAATTCACAATGGTCGGCTTTAATTTAATAAATAAATCATCATGCAAATAAAGCGTCAGCCCACCAAAAATCAGCACCACAAACAGGGTGATAATCGGCATCACCGCAATTTTACGATCCATAATCCACCGCACGGTCAACGAGAAAATCAACGTCACCATAAATGCGCCCGTGGCATAGTAAATATTCTCAGATTTTTCGATATCGAAAAACTGATCCGCACGGCTATTGCCAACAAAAAACACCGCCAACGGAAATACTTCTAATAAAAACCCAAATATTTTTTTATTCTTTTCGTTCATTTTTTTCTCACTGTAAATTAATCTGTGTTAGTGCATTGGCAAATTCAGCCGCATCAAATGGCTCTAAATCATCAATAGTTTCGCCGACCCCAATATAATGCACAGGCAGGCCAAATCTAGCCGCAATCGCCACCAATATACCACCTTTGGCCGTGCCATCTAATTTGGTCATCACCAAGCCAGTGATATCAACTTTCTCAGCAAATATCTGCGCTTGGTTCACCGCATTTTGCCCCGTGGTTGCATCCAATACCAACAAAGATGCATGCGGCGCCGTTGCGTCTTGCTTGCGGATCACCCGCACTATTTTCTCCAGCTCATCCATCAACTCAGTGCGATTCTGCAATCGCCCCGCCGTATCAATCAGCAATATATCTATATTCTGCTCACGTGCCTTAGCAATCGCCTCAAATGCCAAACTGGCGGCATCACTGCCTGCAGGCGCAGTCACCACAGGCACACCAGCCCGATCACCCCATATAGCCAACTGCTCAACCGCCGCCGCACGAAACGTATCGCCCGCCGCCAACATCACTTTTTTGCCTTCGGCTTGAAATTTCTGCGCCATCTTGCCAATGGTGGTGGTTTTACCCGCACCATTCACCCCTGTCATCAAAATAATATAAGGTTTTATACTGGCATCAATCACCAAAGGCTTGGCCACAGGTTCTAAAATTTCGGTAATTTCTTTGTTCAGCAACTGCCGAATTTCTTCAGGCTCAATTTCTTTATCATACGAAGTTTTTGCCAAGCCTTCACATATTTTTATCGCCGTCTCTGTACCCAAATCAGCTTGAATGAGAATGTCCTCAAGCTCTTCCAACGTCTCATCATCAAGCTTACGTTTGGTGAAAATACTACCAATGCCCGAAACCAGATTATTATTACTTTTCGACAGGCCTTGCGTGAGGCGTTTAAACCAAGATTTTTTTGCCTCTGCCTTAACTTCAACCTCTGGCTCAACAAGTATTTCCTCAACAACAGGCTCGACAATCTCTTCAACGATCGGCTCGGCGACTTCCTCAACCAGCTCTTCAACCGCCTCAACAACCTCATCGGTTTTTTTCTTTTTGCCGAATAGTTTCTTAAACATTTAAATTCCGTTATTTACACGCCGTTGCCAGCAATTCATTGCCAGCTTTACCCACAATCTTCGCCTTCACAATATGGCCTGCTTGTTGGTCATTATCAAGTGTAACAGGCGTAAAATACTCTGTACGGCCTTTATTATCTTTTTCAACCAAAATATGCCGAATTTCACCCTTTTCGGCCACTAAATGCCGCTCCAATACGGCACTACCCTTTTGCCGCAACCGCTCAGCCCGTTGCTTAACCAACTTGCCATCCATTTGCGGCATCCGCGCCGCTGGCGTGCCTTTTCGTGCCGAAAACGGAAATACATGCAAATTGGTCAACCCACATGCATCCACCAAACTCAATGAATTCTCAAACATCTCATCCGTCTCAGTTGGAAAACCCGCAATGATATCTGCACCCAAAACCACGTCTGGCCTAATCTTGCGCACATCTTCACAAAACCGTATCGCATCATCACGCAAATGCCGCCGCTTCATGCGCTTTAAAATCATGTCATCACCATGCTGCAAGCTCAAATGCAAACTCGGCATCAACCGCAAATCACTCATCGCATCCATCAATTCAGCATCCGCCTCAACACTATCGATAGAAGAAATCCGCAATCTCGGCAAATCAGGCACCATTTTCAAAATACGCTGCACCAAATTGCCCAACGGTGGCTTACCGGGCAAATCACCGCCATATGACGTAATATCAACCCCCGTTAAAACCACCTCTTTATAACCATTGCCAACCAAAATTTTAATCTGATTAACCACCTCACCCGCTGGCACACTACGGCTCACACCGCGACCAAACGGTATAATGCAGAATGTACATCTATGATCACAGCCATTTTGCACCTGCACAAAAGCGCGCGTATGCTCACTCATGCCTTGAATCAAATGCCCAGCAGTTTCCTTCACGCTCATAATGTCATTAACTTTAAGCCGCTCTTCTTTGCTGATACCAAAATCCAAACCCATAAAACTTTTGGCATGCATTTTCTCATCATTGCCCAGCAGCATATCCACCTCAGGCATTGCCGCATAAGTTTCAGTTTCAATCTGCGCCCCGCAACCCGTCACAATAATTCGAGCGTCTGGGTTATCACGCCGCGCCTTACGAATGGCCTGCCGCGCTTGCCGACTAGCCTCATTGGTCACCGCACAAGTGTTAAATACAATGCTATTATCCATGCCCGAGCGGTCAAGATTATCTTTAATCACTTCGGACTCATACGTATTCAGCCTACAGCCAAATGTCACCACTTGGTTTTCAATAAAATTCTTTTGATTTTGGCTCATTCAGCCGCACCAATATCTTGCAGCAAAAAAATGTCAGCAGGCAAAACACCCTCATAATCCAACATCCAATCACCCGTCATCAATACGTTATTGGCTTTGGTCCATTCGATAAGCAACTCACCAGCAGGCAAAGAAATCGTCACCTTATTGCCAGTAAACCCCCGCCGATGCGCCGAAACTGCCGCCGCACAAGCCGCCGTACCGCAAGCCCGCGTCATGCCAACCCCGCGCTCCCAAGTGCGCAAAATAACTGTGTCATTCGCCAACACTTGCCCCACAGACACATTCACCCGTTCAGGAAACAGCGGATGGTTTTCAATCATCGGCCCAAATGTCTCAAGCCCATATTCATCAGGATGCTTTTCACCCCAAAAAGTCACATGCGGGTTGCCAATATTCATCACCGACGGCGTGTGCAAAACAGGTGCGCCCAATGGCCCAACCTCAAGCTCTATCCCCGCCGTGTCATGAAACTCCTCACTCAGCGGAATCTCATTCCACTTCAACCGCGCTTGGCCAATATTCACCGTCACCAGGCGTTGCTCATCCATATGCGTATTTTGGCTGCATAAGCCATCTTCAAACCGCGCAAATTTCTTGCCGTCATTGGTTTCAATGCTGCATTCATTTTTTCCTAACGCCTGCATAGTTAAAGCACCAATACACCGCGAGGCATTGCCGCAAGCATTCACTTGGCTGCCATCAGCATTATAAATGCGCATAAAAACATCAGCAATTTCAGAGTTTTCAAGCACGATAAGCTGGTCATACCCGCGCCCCGTAACAGCATCAACTTGCTGTGCTGCAATGGCTTGCAAGGTCGCAACAGACAGCTCGAAACGATGTTTACGGGCATCAAGCACCACAAAATCATTACCAAGCCCGTTCATTTTTAAAAATGGAATGTCTAACTGTTGCATAATTTCACCATTGTTTCGCCCATTATAGCGCAAAATACCTCAAATTTGAAGCTCTGTTATATAGCGACTTACCAGCCAAGAAAAGCCTTATTTATTGCCGTTCAAATTATGCTTTAATCTTAAACCAATATTGTTTATATTAAAGGCTAGTTTGAATGAATGAGAAGCCATATATATGCGCGTGCAAATTGTTTCCGATGCTTGGCACCCACAAGTCAATGGTGTGGTGCGCACTGTCGAATATATCGTCGACGAATCCAAAAACCTCGGTCACGAGGTCGATTTAATCACCAGCGAGGGATTAAGGCTCTACGCTGTGCCAAAATATTCAGAAATTAAAGTCGCGCCATTTGTCAAAAAACATGTCGCCAACCGCATCAAAACATTTAACCCAGATTGTCTGCACATTGCCACCGAAGGCCCACTCGGCATCGCCGCACGCAAATATTGCGTTAACAACAACATTAAATTCACCACCTGTTACCATACCAATTACCCCGAATATTTTAAAGCCATGTTCCATTTCCCCGAATGGATCACCTACGCCTTACTGCGCAGTTTTCACAAACCCGCCAAAAGCACCTTGGCCACCACCAAGCGCATGGCCAACGATTTACGCAGTCACGGCTTTGAAAATGTCGAAGTTTGGGGGCGCGGGGTCGATACTGAGCAATTCAAGCCCGAAGGCAAAAAAGCCGTCAAACTCGATGGCCCCGTATTTTGTTATATTGGCCGTATATCAATCGAAAAAAACATCAAAGCCTTTTTGGATTTAGATTTACCTGGCAGCAAAATGATCGTTGGCGATGGCCCACAATTGGCCGAGCTAAAAAGCCTCTATAAAGACGTTTATTTTGCAGGCAGCCAACAAGGCGAAGATTTAGCCGCTCACTATCGCAGCGCCGATTGCTTTGTTTTCGCCAGCAAAACCGATACCTTTGGTTTGGTATTGTTAGAGGCCTTAGCTTGCGGCATACCCGTAGCAGCCTACCCCGTACGGGGCCCAATCGATGTATTACCAGGCTGCGAAGCCGCCATAATGGACGATGATTTACAAAAAGCGGCACTGGCTGCAGTTAAACTCAGCAAAACAAAGGCGCGCGAATTTGCGCTCAAACATAGCTGGCACGAATGTGTCAAACAATTCCTCACCTATTTTTAACCGCAAATAATTCTTTTTTATACGGCAAGCTCCAACGATTGTTTTCTCACATTTGTTGGTGTTTCACCAAATTGTTTATGAAATGCACGGCTCAACGCCTCGCCAGATTGATAACCATATTTAACCGCAACATTCTGCCCCCGCGCGCCTTTTACAATGTCTTGCCGCGCCAAAATCAACCGCCAACGGCGCAAATACCCCATCGGTGTTTCTTGCACAACATTCGAAAACAATTCGCAAAACCGACTTAACGACAAACCTGCAATCTGCGCCAAATCCTCATTTTTCCATTTTTTAGAAGGGTTGTCATGCATGGCCACAATGGCACGCCCCAACCGCTTATCATTCAAACCACCAAACAAGCCCTTGCGTATTTTACCCTGTTCAATTTGCACCCGCATCAACCGAATGATTAATATTTCCGCCAAACGCGACAACACTGATGCTGAACCACATCTTTTATTGTCGTTCTCCACTTTTAACAAAGTGACAATGGCGGCAGTTTCACCATCTTGGGTTAAATCCAATTCCAAAACATCAGGCAATGCCGAAAATAACGGATTGCTTTCCCCGCCCCAATTCACCTCGGCTTTAAAAGCCAATCTCTCAGATTCAAATGGCTGATAAGCTAATTTCTTATGCGGACAAAGCACCACCCGCGATGGTTGGTTAGAGGCTCTATCTGCGTAAACAAATAAATCAACATCATCTGCCTCGGTGGGTTCCACGCCAAGTTCAAAATGTACCATCAAAGAGGATAATCTATCAAATCTGGTCATAATCGGATTTAAAATCAGGTTTATAGGATAAAAACATATTTAAACACTGTTATACACAAGGTCAAGGATAAACTTAAAGGAGATAGAAATGCTGATTCCAAGACAAAAAGTTCCAAACTTAAAATTAAAAACTCTCAATCACGGCGATTTTGATTTGAGCCAAGAAACCGCAAAAGTCGGAACTGTGGTATGTTTTTTCCGCGGCCTACATTGCCCGCTATGCATTAAATATTTAACAGAGCTTACAAAACTTTTGCCCGAATTTGAAAAACGTGGCGTCAATGTCATTGCCATCAGCGCCGATGGCCAAGAGCGCACCAAAGACTTAGCAGACAGGCTAGAGACAAAAGACCTAAGATTGGGTTATGATTTAGACCTTAAAAAAGCCCGCGAATGGGGATTATATATTTCCACATCACGCGGCAAAACCTCTATTGGCATTGAAGAACCTGATTTATTTTCTGAGCCTGGTTTGTTCATGATAACACCTGACCAAAACCTATATTTTGGCGTTGTGCAAACCATGCCATTTGTGCGTCCGCATTTTTCAGAACTCATTGGTGCGATAGATTTCATAATTGAAAAAGACTATCCCGCACGAGGCCAATATACCGGTCAAGTATAAGACCATTCACCCAATAATGATGCCTCCATACGAGGCATCATTTAATTTCATAGCCTGCAACAATGATTTTAATCAGGCATTTTTATCTGTATTTTTATATCCAATGCATGACCAGCTGCGGCGCGATCAAACGCTTCAACACTATCTTTAAAATCATATGTTGCCGATATAAGCGATGACAAATCAATCTTACCGGCCGCAATAATATCAATCGCACGGTTGTAAATATTGGCATATCTAAACACCGTTTCCATCCGTATTTCTTTGCTCTGTGCCGCCACAATGTCAAGCGCAATGCCCTCAACTGGCATACCGACAAAAACCAAACACCCACCAGGGCGTATCGGATCAAAAATTCCATTATATGCCGTGGGATGTCCGCTACATTCAAACAAAACATCAACACCCCAACCATCAGTTTCAGCAGCAATCACGTCCTTAACCGAGTTAGCATTTTTCACCAAAATTGGCACAATGCCATCATATTGCGCCGCCACATCCAATTTTTCTTGCACCACATCGCTAATATAAACCTTGGCACAGCCACCAGCCAAGGCAGATAAAGCAGTCAACACCCCAATCGGCCCTGCCCCCATCACCAAGCCAATGTCACCGGGCATAATTTTAGCTTTGCTGGCACTTTGCAAACCAATAGCAAACGGCTCAACCATCGCACCATGCGCAAAACTCACATTATCTGGCAGTTTATAAGTAAACGCTGCAGGGTGAATAACCTTATCAGTCAAACACCCATGAATAGGCGGCGTTGCCCAAAAGCTAACCGACGGGTCAACATTATATAAACCCATTTTTGAAGCACGTGATGACAAGTCAGGAATACCTGGCTCCATACATACCCTATCGCCAACTTTAAGACCTTTAACCTCAGCACCAATTCGCACAATTGTTCCCGCCGCTTCATGGCCCAAAACCATCGGCTCATTCACAATATAAGGCCCAATACGGCCATGCGTATAATAATGCACATCACTCCCGCAAATCCCAACAACATCAATGCTAATTTCTACATCCGCATCGCCCAATTCATGCGGCAATTCAATCTCACGCAAACTTAATTCATGTTGTTTTTCAAGCACAAGCGCAAGGCTTAAGCGCTTTTTATGATCACTCATTACATTTCCTTTAAAATATCTTACGATAGCCAACAAAACCACCACTTTGAAGCGTATCAAAATAAGTTTTGCATTCGCATTATTCCAGCTTCAGCCATGTTAGGACGCTCATTATTATATGTCCACACCCAGTTTAGTGCCGCCAATATTTAGTGGAAATAATAGCTCAATATATAAACCATACCTGATTGATACATTTAGGTAATTTTGCTACACTATTAATGATGAAAATAGACATTGGATTGAGCAAATGTCTATTTAATACAGTCCTAGCAATACCAATAATATACAGCGATGTCAGTAGCGAGAATAAACACTATTTATCAATAATTTTGTCTTCAAGCACGTTAGGTTCCACTTTTGCATTGATCCATATCCAAATATTAAGTAACCACTATTTGACATGCGACTTCTCTTTGCTTCCATCGCAACTCAGCAAGGTGTCTATTAATTTAGAGGCGTTTCACTATAAGCTTGCTTGCTGCATAACTGTAATGACAGCATCAGCAGTTTTCTTCATCTCTAAGCTTGTAAGTGTAGGGTGTACAACAAACATTAAACTTGTCTCACCAAGTTCAATGGCAATTGGCAGACCCTGTTTAGGTTTAAAATTTGTGCCATCAAAAGCTTTTTCGTTATAAACTTCTGAACATGTACCTTGCATACAAGGCACGCCTAACTTATTTATTGCTTCAACAATTTTATCTCTTGTCCAACCATTTGCAAGTTTATCAGAATTCACAAATACATAATGTTTATATTGTGCATGTTCAATATTTTCTGGCACATTAATCAACCGTAAACATGCAAAATTACGGCACGCTTCATCGATTACTTTCGCATTATGCTGGCGTTTTTGCGTCCATTCTGGCATGCGTTTTAATTGAATTCGGCCAATAGCCGATTGCATTTCTGTTAACCGCCAATTGGTACCAAAACTTTCGTGCAACCACCTAAAGCCAGGGGCATGTTGTTTGTTATATACCGCATCAAACGACTTCCCATGGTCTTTATAAGACCACATTTTTTTCCATAACATTTCATCATTGGTGGTAACCATGCCACCTTCACCGCCCGTAGTCATGATTTTATCTTGGCAGAATGACCATGCCCCAATATGGCCAAAACCACCAACAGATTGGCCGTTAATTTTAGTGCCATGAGCCTGAGCGCAATCTTCAATAACATATAAGCCATGTTTGTCTGCGTAAGCCATAACAGCTGGCATATCACATGGAAATCCAGCTAAATGCACACAGATAATGGCCTTGGTCTTGCTGGTTCTAACAGCTTCGATTGTATCGATCGTAATGTTTTGGCTATTGGCATCAACATCGGCAAATACAGGTATTGCCCCTACAGTCACTATTGAGCTTGCGGAGGCTAAAAATGTGCGCGAGGTTACAATGACCTCATCACCAGTAGCAATTTCTAGCGCCACCAAAGCAAGATCTAGTGCCAGTGTGCCATTGGTTAATGCCACAGCATATTTGCAATCAGCAAACGCAGCAAATTCTTTTTCAAATTCTCGGCCTTCTTGTCCTGTCCAATAATTAACTTTATTAGAAAGCAATATTTCAGATACTTTATCCGCTTCTTCTTGCGTAAAAGATGGCCAAGGAGAGAAAGGTGTATTAAGCATTGATCTTATCCATTAAGTTTACGTAAAGGGTTGCCGGCATATGTGCCGCTTTCATAAATACTCTTCGTTACAATTGCGGACGCACCAATAATTGTATTTTTTGCAATTTGAACGGATTGAATGATGGTTGCGCCAGCGCCAATCCATACATAATCGCCTATATCCACTCCACCAGCAAGATTCGCACCCGGGCTAATATGCGTATAGTCTCCAATGTTGCAATCATGGTCAACATTAGAATTTGTATTAATAATGCTTCCTCGGCCAATTTTGCAAAATGGATTGATAACCGCTCCAGCTAAAACAGCTGTCCCACATCCGATTTCAGAAAATGGACTAATGATCACAGATTTATGAATGACGGTTACCAAATTACATTTACTTTGAAGTAATTTTTCGCAAATGCTAGCTCTTACCTTGTTATTGCCAATTGCCACAATCACACCGGAAAATTGTTCATTAACGCGAATGTAATCATCAATCGTTCCAACAACTTTCCAGTTTGCAATTAGTTTTTTAGTAGGAAATTCATCATCAAAAAAAAATATTTCTAGCTGAGAGTCATTTAACAATGCAGCATCAGCAATTACTTTGCCATGCCCACTTGCTCCAATAATTGCGAGTTTATTCATAATTTACTACCTGTGAATTTAGTCATGGTTGCCACACCATCTTCAACAATTCCATCTTTTAGTAGCACTTTTTTTACAGTTAATAGTAAGATTTTAATATCAAGTAAAAAGCTATAATTATCAACATACCAAGCATCAAAGATAAATTTTTGCTCCCAACTAATTGCATTACGTCCATTAACTTGTGCCCAACCCGTTATACCAGGTTTTACATTATGCCTACGAACTTGTTCCTCATTATATAAAGGTAAATATTCTACAAGTAGCGGGCGCGGTCCAACAAGGCTAAGATCACCTTTAATCACATTCCAAAGTGCAGGCAACTCATCAAGGCTAGTGGAGCGCAATGCTTTGCCAAAATTAGTTAATCTCTTGCTATCAGGGAGTAGTTCCCCGCTTTCATCGCATTCATTGGTCATTGAACGGAATTTGTATATTTTAAATATCTTGCTATTTAAACCAGGGCGTTCTTGAGAATACAGCACCGGGCTTCCGAGTTTAATACGCACCAGAATTGCCACAGTTAAAATTGGAATACCAAGCAAAAGCAAAGTCAGTAAAGCAATTACAATATCAAAACAACGTTTCATTATTTGTTTCCTTGTTTCTTAATTTAGTTGCAAATTACTTAATCTATAATCTCTACAGTGTCTGTTTCCTGCTAATTACAGCCAAACCTAATGATTAATAGTTACTAGCTCGCATAATCATTTGGGGGCTCTCTATCAGGAAATTGATTAAAATAACGTTTCATATTTTGAAGCTAATTTTTTAAAATCATGATTTTCGATTAAATATTTATAGCCATTCTCACCCATTTGGGCATATTCCTCTGGGGAATTCCACTTTAATTCTTTCATTTGAATAATCGCTTCCGCAATTAAATCTGGTGCTTCCGCAGGAACCAAGATGCCACACTGAGCGGCCTTAACTTGTTCTTTCTCTATGGTAATAGAGTGTATAATTGGCAACCGTGCTTTCATATATTCAAATATTTTATTCGGGCTTACACCATGCTTGTATAGTTCGGAAATCGGCCAACCATTATAACCACAATCTGCCACCGCTAATATGGCGGGAATTAACTTAGCGTTAACTGGGTTAAAGAAATGAACATTTGTAATTTGTTCGACCTTAACTTTAGTCATAAATTCCTTTTTATAAATACCATCGCCCACCAATATTAGCTTAATTTTTAAGTTGGGTTGTTTATTTATTAAGGCCGTAGCATCAATGAGATAGTTTAGCGCATTAGGGCCACCATGCGCTCCCGTATAAATTACGCAAAAAAAACCTTGTTTTTTCCATTCAAGAATCGAACGACTGACTTCGCTTTTTGGCAATTCATCTGGCTCAGTATCAAGATTGGCACCATTGGGGATATAATGGAATTTTTCTTTATCTAAACCGTTGTCAACAAAATACTGTTTTGACATTGGCAATACAGAAACCAATCCATCCGCTCTCGGGTAAATAAATCTTTCTATCGCCTTAAATATCAAACAAATCGGATGATACTTACTTAAACCAGCCAACTCCATTAAACTAAGTGGCCAAATATCCCTTATTTCTACGATAAAGGTAGAGTTAAATTTTTTTGCTAACCACCATCCAGCGAATAAAGTAAAAGGGTGAGCTGATGATGCAATGACGACATCCACACCATGGAATTCATCTTTTTTTAAAAAGCAACATCCCAAAAAGAACTGTAGCATATTGATAAATCGATTTATTCCGTTACCCGCATATTTACGGCTTGTTTTTATAAATTTAAATCTTACACCCTCAACAATTTCATCTTGAGTAATATGCCTGTTTTCATATTGTAAATGATGAAAGCTAGCGCATATAACTGTCACTTCATTGTTTGACTTTACCCAATTTCTTGATAAATAATATGGCCTATATAATGGCCCAATGCTCGGCGTAAGAGCATAGTGATTTAAATATAATATTTTCTTTTTACTCATTTTAATATAACTTCATTTTGGTGAATAAATTGCGGATGATGTATTTGACAATGTCTAATAAACTAGGTTTAAGTACTATTTAACAAGAGTTTATAAAAATCCAATAGTTTTTTTTCTTCAAAGCCCCAGTTATATTTCTCTAACACTGCTTTGCGCCCATTTGAGCCCATTTTCTCCGCTACAGACGGGTTATCGATTAAATAATTAATAGCTTCTGCAATTTCTTTTGGCTTTAGCGGGTCAACGCAAACACCACATTTTTCTCCAACAACTATATTTTTAAACACCTCAAAGTCAGATGAAATTACTGGAATACCCGCGGCCATATATTCAAACATTTTAACCGGCATACAATCAATGTAATTACTTATGGGGTGCAATGTTACTAACCCTACTTTTGACCAATCATACACTTCTTGAACCTGTCTGCGAGACAACCAACCCAATTCATCGACATTCTTCCAACCATCAAGGTTCTGACATTGGTTTTTAAGTTCAGGAGAATTAAAGCTGCCACCAAGTGAAAGTTTCACACCTTGGTTCGTATATTGCATTGCCTCAGTTAGTTCTAATGCACCGCGAACTTTAGTTATATACCCCATGTAACAAGCTCGGTCTTTTTTTTCTTTCCAATTAATTGCTTCAAAGGAATATTCAGATAAAAGTGGAAAATTATTCACATCTATGGTGTTTGGGTTTATCTTAATAAGTTTATTTTTAATGAATGCAGTTGCTGTTAAAACACCGTCTAATTTTCTAAGTGCCCAATTTTCATATAAATAATAGGCTTTTGAAATGATTAGTCGCAAGAATTTGTTAATGTATTCTTTGCTGAAAATCTGTACAGGAACATCTTCATGAGCGTCATATATAACTTTCTTTCCAAGTTTTTTTAACTTCAACGCGATTGGTAACATTTCAGGGTCATGAATTTGATATATATCAGCATCTATTGATAAAGCTTTTTCAAATACTTTATTTGTAGTTTTTAAAACCCTATTCATCCGACCTTTCAATTTGCCAACATTCACTATTTTTACATTATTTTTACATTCATCTTCTAAATCATCAGCAACCACGAAATATACATCATATCCAGCGTTAGCTAAGGAGCAACACTGCTTTACAAAAATTCGAGTGTCATACCTAGCGTGAATTGACGTTAAATGTGCAACTTTAATCATAAAACTTACCTACAATTTTTGTGAAAAACTAACTTATAATATTCAGTTTCATTTCATTGGAATATCAAAAAACCCAAATTCATTTCTTTCAAATCGGTTGAATAAAGATGCAGGCGATTCCAATTTCATGGATCCATTTAATTCAAATGACTTTTCTAAGTGGTATTCGTGTGCCAACAAAACTCCACCGTTACATCTTATGGTAAATTTTCCATTTGGAAAGACATCACAAATCATTCCATATTCCAAAGATCGAAAAGGGTGAGCTTCTAGGTCGGTGTAAAAAATTGACGCTCTATTTATGGTCAATTTTATATTATCAATAAATGAGTAAGCGCCCGAGAATGGTGGTGCGACAGCCCTAATGAGCCGTTCAATATTCACAATGGCATCATTCCAATCGATTATACTATCTGAAGGTGAACGCTTTGGGTATACAGTGGGAATGGCGCTTACTTGTTGCTTTAAAGTTAGATTGTTATTGGCTAAGTTTTCCCAATTACTTTGGATCAAGGACACCATGGCAGATAAGTTTTTAAAATGGAGTGTTTCAGCAGTGTCCGTATCGTTAATAGAAAAACAACTTGTGTCTACAATTGGCCCGTCATCAACTCCGGGCATATATTTAAACAAATTCGTATAGAACCACTGCCGCCCCTCGATTAGGGACCAGTTCATTGGTGAGCGCCCTCTTCCAAACGGCAAGTCTTGCGAGCTTCCATGCATTCCAAAAACGCCAACATTAAAGGTTTCTAATATCGAACGAGGAACCAAGCGCTGCCAGCCTGATACAAAGCCAATGTCAAAGTTTTGAGATTCGAAAAAATCTTGATCATATTGGCTGTTCAAATTATATTTCTTTGCGACGTGAATATTTTGTATTTCTGACGATAGGTCACTTAAATCATCATAACCTGCGACCTCTTGTTCGCTTCCTTTGTCAGGAGAAATAGTAACTAGGCCACTAATATTAGATAGTTTAGAAACGTGATTGATTATATGACGCGTGGTGTTTTTACATCCAAAAATACATATTTTTGTCATTTTGCCCTCACTGAATCAAATGTGGTGCAATTTAAAGCGGTTTCTAAATTAATAAAGTCAAAATGTTTTGTTTGCCAATTACGTAATTTTTCAGATTGGTTCTCCCCACTATTCACCCACCATATTGGATGAAATAACATATGTAGGTTTTTTCCAGAATGTATTTCAGGCTGATCTAGAGGGTGTCCATATTTGAACATTCCCGCAGAATCTGACATATATTTCATGTCTTTGAAATATTTATCTTCATAAGTATGAGACACATCGGCCAATTTCCGATTGCTATTATCGATGAACCCCCTAGGCCTATGAAGGCTTATTACATTGATATTTATGTCAAACATTGTTTCTAACAAGTTTTTTTCAATTGTTAAGCCTTTATCCAAATCGCTGTAGATTGCTGGATCATAATGCAATGCAATTGTGTGTCCCAAGTCTTTTATTTGCTCAACCAGAGATCGGCTAGCCTCAGAACATATATTGTACATATTGGTTGAAACCATGAAAAAATAGGTTGCACTAATATTGAGCTTATTTTCAATTCTTGCCATTTCTAACGCAGAATCAATGCAAAAATCTATATCGTGCCGTATAATTGCGGCTTTATTTTCTTTAGAATGATTGAACTCTTCGAAATCATAGCCGAGGTTTCTAATTTCAGTAAGAATTCTTATATACTCATTTTTATCCATAAAACACCCAAAATATAAATATATACATCGTAATAATAACTAATTAATTTTTTTAATTTAAGTCACTCCAATTATAACTTGTTTTCTATTATTTTCAATCACATATTATACTAAAGCATCAATTGTAATCTTCTTTATATTCACGAGTTAATAACCCAAGAGAAGCATAAAAAGGTAGATATCCATATGTTTTGGAAAATAACAATAAAAATACGGAATAAAGCAAAAGGCTAAGGGCAAGGTTAGGTTTTTGTGCATTCTGTTTCTGAGAATTCAGTACGAGACTTACTGCCAGTTTCAGACTGATACCAATAAGAAATAAAAATATCAAAAACCCAATAATTCCATAATCTTGCCACGCTGACAAAATATTATGAATATATCGCCCTTCTGAATAACCGTTCATATCGCCAAACCAAATACTCTGTTGGATAATTTCAATCCCTTCATCCAGTATTACATCTCGGGACAAATTTGAAGTGGCTTGTGATCCGTTCATAATTAAATCTACAATTCGATTATGCCCAAGATCAAATTGTTCCACTTGGAATAAAAGTAGTATTGTTAGTATTGATATTATTGACATTATCAATAATATTAATAAATATTTTATTTTGCTATCTGAATCAAGATAACCTGTTGAAAATAAAATAATAATAAAAGCGAAAAACTCACTTCTTGCACCGATAAAATGTAATGTCACGATGCAGATTATTGAAATACAAATTTTATAAATCATTTTAGCGTCGCTATTAAGATAGATCGCTGCACATAGAATAAAACTCACTGCTAAAGATTGGTAATTTGTTAACCCCTCTTCACTTGCGCCATATTTTAAGTTTGTGCTCAGAGATAATGTGCCATTAACAATAGAACTTAAAACGATTATAATCATGGCAAGAATACTAATCAAAATCATAGAGTTGAAAATTTTGGACTTATAATCAATTTCTTTGAAAAGCATAAAATATACGCAACTATATAGGATAGTCGATATATGAAAGTACAACTCCTCTTGGGACATAATACTAGTAGCAGCTGTAAAAAACACTAAAACTGCGCTATACAAAACAAAAACTATAAATACCGTATCAATAATATTAGTTTTAAAATTTCGTAGATATATAAACGCTAAAAATACAAAGGAGCAGCTCATCATTATGGGTAAATAGCCACCCAGAAAATTGCCGATTACTCCGAAGCTGTTCAGCGCAATGTAAAAAAAGTAAGCTGGAATAAGTAAGACAAAAATTATGTTAGTAATATTTAATTTAAATACACTCATTCCCGCATAGTCCTAATTATTTAAATCTAACTTCATATTATCTGGTTTTAATATAAATTTAATTTAATCATTAATTTTTTAAAGAATACAACGACATGCTCACTCGTAGGGTAGTTTGCATGACTTTTGGGTGGCCTGGCCATATAAGCGTTCATTTCATCTTCGCTAAACTGGAGTTTTTTACAAACTAAGCTAAAATCTTCTTTCTGAAGATGCTCAGGATAAGGAGGCTGCTTCAAATCTTCAAGCGCTTCCTCACGAGTCATTTGTTTCGAACAAATTAGAGTTGAATGATGCGCTCTTCTTTTATCAACGCCAAATTTAACAGGAAGTATGTAACCTTGATAAAATCTAGTGAATATAGACTCATAATGCTTACCACCGTAATATTTCCAATCAAATTCTTTTTTCAATATTTCCATCGCTTCAGGCTTGCTGTAATCTAAATAATTCAATATAGAAATCGATTCCGCTGCATTAATGTGATGATAAAATTTCTTTTTAATAAGCCCCATAATCGGAAATGTTTTCAGCTTTAATTTTCCATAAATCTTATGAATTCCGCGAATATTTGTTGCATCGGTTTTTCTCCACGACCAGTCATGCGGCATCGTTGCCTCAGTAAGATAATTGGAGCCGTCGAATAAAAACCCCGTTCTGTGTTTGCGAGTAAGCTTTACAACAGATGCGGCAATTGCATGGTCACTTAGCATTTCTAAATCAATAACATCGGCCATGAAAAAACTTCTTTGCAAATCTCTAAATTCATTCCAATTTATTACCAATGTTTCTAAGTCAAAGTCCGTTTTCTTAACAATATTTTCAATATTTTTAACGGCCAATTCACTGTCCCAGCCATTATCCAAATGCACCAATAACGCCCTTAAATTCCACTCGCTAGCCAAATAAGCAATATAACTGCTGTCAACGCCGCCGCTAATTCCGACAATACAGTCGTATTTTTTTCCTTTTCCAGCTCGCTTTATTTTTTCTATAATTTCTTTCAACCGCTTATCTCGCGTGGTTTTATCTGAAATTATATGTGTATCAATATTTTCATCATAAGCATGACAATGATTGCAAACACCATCCTTATCAAAACTGATGTTTACATCGCTGGTATCCAATACACATTTGGAACAAATTTGATATTTTTTTGTCATTACAATTTTCCAATTTCTTTTTCAAGTTCAGAATATTCAGGGTAGGTAATCAACACCGCTTTATGCGTTCCGTTAAACACAAACATGCTGCCGGCCGAGACTGCCGATGCGCCGCCAAATTTAATGACTTTAGAAAAATCAGCAATATCTTTTGCCCCACCATTTGCAATCAAAGGAATTTTCAGCTCCCTACTTATCATATTAATCAGCTCTACATCATATCCTTCAAATGTACCGTCTCGATCAACAGAGCTTAGGAAGATTTCACCAGCACCGCGCTTTTCAATGTCTCTGATATAGTCTAATAAATCAATGGATAATAATTTTTTTGTAGCACTGTTGTAAACTCTATATTGACCCCTAAAATTCTTTTTCACATCTACAGATGCAACGATACTTGACGAGCCATAAACTTCTGATGCACGGGTCAATAAATCTATATCCGTGAATAAAATTGTATTCAGCACAACTTTTTCAATGCCAATTGTGAGAACATCTTTAATATCATCCAGATTTCGAAGCCCACCACCATAAGCCACAGGCATAAAACACTCTTCAGCAAAGTCTCTAATTGCATCAAGGTTTGGGCCTCTTTTTTCTTTTGAAGCATCTATGTCCAAAAAAACAAGTTCATCAACACCTTTGTCATTAAAGATTTTTATTGCGTTAATAGGGTCACCTACATATTTGCCCTTTTTTACATTAAATTTGACCGTTTTAAAAAGCCCCATGTCATGTAATAGCAGGGTTGGAATTATTCGATGTCTTAACATTATATTTTTTCTATAAAATTTTTAATAAGGTTCATGCCAAATTTATGACTTTTTTCTGGGTGGAATTGAGTACCATATACATTACCTTTTTCAAATGAAGAAACAAAATCAATACCGTAGGGTGTTTTTGTCAATATATCATCCGAATAACTACAAGATACATAAAAACTATGAACAAAATAGAACCGTTTATCTTCTTTTGATTCAATGAATAGTTCAGACTTCTTAGTTTGCTCAACAACATTCCATCCCATATGAGGTACTTTTAAATCATCGAGTTCAAACAACTTCACGTCGGCATCAATCCAATTAAGGCCTTTAACATTTCCTTCTTCACTATATTTAGTCATCAATTGCATACCCAAACAGATACCCAAAATTGGTGTTTTTTCACCTATAACTTTTTCGTTCAAAACATCAATTAAATTAAATTTATTGAGGTTGCTAATGCCTTTTGCAAAGGCTCCAATTCCCGGCAATATCAATTTAGTTGCCGACCGAATAACATCTATGTCAGACGATATTTCACTCCTATAGCCAACCTTCTTAATCATATTGGAAATAGAACCTAAATTCCCCATTCCATAATTAACGATTACAATTTTTTGTTCTGCCATATTAAACCATCCAAACCATATTATTCGTTATTTTTCGATAGATAAAATGAAAACCCAATTTGACAGGAGTAAAAAATAATTCCTGACAAGGATATATATGATATCATTTGCTCAACATCATTATTAATACCACCGACAACAATCGCAGACACAGTCATTAATAAAAATAGACCTTGCAATAGCATATCCCACATTAATTTTTCTCGTAAGATAAATAAGTAGCCCAATGGCCCCGATATAAGGCGGATTAAAGCCAAGGGAGCGAATATTTGCGCGTACAAGCCTGCATTTTCCCAATTCTCTCCAAATATCACAGCAAATATTTCTCTTCCCCAGCTCATCAGAACAAGAGTTGGGATTATACCAATTGCAAACATTAACCACATAGTTTTCACAAAAAGTCTTCTGCAACTTCCTGTTTCGTAAAAATCCTTAGTTGCTTTTTCTCTGAACACTTGCATCATGGACTCTCCCACCAAAGAAATTGGCGCCATGACAACTCGGAATACTAAAAAATACGCGCCTGCAATTACGGGAGAAAAATATATAGGTATTAAGAATAGTGGTGCCTGAAGGGCTGCAATATTAAATAGAGAGGCGGGGGCTTCATATAAAGGGAATTTTTTGTATTTTTTAATCAGCTTTATTTTTTCGTGCCAATTAAACTCAAATGAATGATTTGTTTTATATCTTCTTAGCAAATCCAATGTCGTGATAAACCTACCAATTGCATCTGCAAATATGAGCCCCAAAGAGATTTTTGTAAAATACCCAAACAAGATTTGTAAAAACGTTATACTGCCTGCTTGCAGTGCTTTATTCTGGGCCATTTCCTTGTATTTTTGGAAACGATTGAACCAAGTGATAATTGAAGCATAACTACAAGCCAGAATGACACCAATGGGTACGTAATAAAGCCATATCATATTATCAAGATCACTGCTTAAACCAACGATTTCTTGATAAAAAACTAAAATAGCCACAAACAAGAAAAATGAAAACAACACAGGCAACAATAATGACAGCATGAGCAAATTGTTTGTTTCAGATTCATTCGGAGTCATTATTATGGCTTGATCATATTTTCCACTCGCGACACTTGCGCACACCGCAACCATAGCTAGATATGCCCCAAGCAGCCCAAATTCTGTAGGGGAATATAATCTTGTTAACAGTGGTGAGGCCAATATCGGAAGCAATTGTGCTATTAAAGTTCCAGACATCAGTGTAAGAACATTTTTAGCAAACTCGTTTTTCGAAAAAAGACCTTTAAGGGAGCGGCTTTTCATAACCATATTATCCACCTAGCATAGAATCTATAATTTTGTTAAAATCAGTCTCATCCATATAGGGGTGCATAGGTAAGCTGAACACTGTATTAGATAATTTTTCGGCTATCGGGAAGCTGCCATTATCTTGGCTTAAATTTTTGAAAACTGTTTGTTGGTGCATATTTGTGGCATAATAAATCACAGTTGGAATGTTCGCATTCTTCAATTTTGCCATAATTTCATCTCTGTCATCTGACAACAAGGTATATTGCGCCCAACTACTGCCATAACCTTTTGCAACTTTTGGTGTTTTAATGCTATTTTTGCTCGCTAGAGCTTGCTCATAAGCCATTGCAAGCTTGTTACGTGCCGCTAGTTCTTGTGGGAAAATAGCTAATTTTTCAAGCAAGATGGCCGCTTGAATGGTGTCTAGCCGACTGTTAATGCCAATGCGGACATTGTCATATTTATCAACACCTTTGCCATGAATACGCAAAGATTTTAACAGGTAGGCATATTCATCATTATCAGTGAAAATTGCGCCGCCATCGCCATAACAGCCCAAAGGCTTGGCAGGGAAAAAACTGGTGGTTGCCAAATCGCCGAATGAACCGGCTTTCTTGCCGTTAATATCACCACCGAACCCTTGAGCAGCATCTTCAATTAATCTCAGGTTATATTTTTTAGCAATGGCTTGCAAAGCATCATATTGTGCAGGATGGCCAAATAAATCAACGGTGATGATGGCTTTAGGGGTTAACTTGCCTTCGGCAATAACCGCTTGAATGCGGTTTTCCAAATCTAGGGGGCAAATGTTGAAGCTTTCTTCATCGCTATCGACAAATATCGGGGTTGCACCTGCATAGCCCACAATCTCAGCCGTAGCGTAAAAAGTAAATGTGGGGCAAAAAACCGCATCATTAGCTTTAATATCTAAGACCATCATGCAAAGTTGCAGAGCGTCTGTGCCATTGGCACAGCTGATGGCATGTTTAACACCAACATATTCAGCCAATTTCTCTTCAAATTCGGCAACCTCCGGCCCCATAATATATTTGCCATGATCCAGCACCACTTGAATGCGTGCATCAATTTTGGTTTTTAATTCACTATATTGAGCTTTTAAATCGATAAATTGCATTTTATTACTTTGATTTTGAGAGAATGGAATTCTTTAGAATATATTGGAGACCTGTATGTGTACATTTTGTGGTGGCATTGCCAGTAAGTGGCAAATCGAGCTGTTCACCAAATTCACTCATCCAGCCAATTTGTTTGGCTGGCACACCCACCATAAGTGCATATGGCTTTACATTTTTATTCACCACCGCACCGGCACCAATAAACGAATAAGCACCAATGACGATACCACAAACAATTGTGCAATTTGCACCAAACGTTACGCCTTGCTCCACAATCGTGTCGCGATACTCATCTTTACGTTCAACACCAGAGCGTGGATTGTAAACATTGGTAAACACCATGCTTGGTCCACAAAATACATTGTCTGCCAAATGCACATTATCGTATATAGAAACATTATTTTGTATTTTGCAATCATCGCCAATAGTGACTTTATGACCAACGAATACGTTTTGCCCTAATGACACACCTGTTCCGATCTGTGCCCCACTACAAACATGAACAAAGTGCCAAACACGACAATCCCTGCCAATAGAGGCACCGTCATCAACTATAGCACTTTCATGTTTGTAATAGTCTGGCATTATGAAATCACATTTTTTACAAATGGGTGAGTATTAGATGCGCTGGTAATCACATCTTGGTTACGAATACCACTGACAATGTTAATTGATTTGCGCGCTTCATCAAGGCCAAAACCTTGACCCGACAAAATATGCTTATAGCTGTCAGTATGCAGCTCAGTAAACCCGCCAGAAAACTCGATTTCATTGCCATTCACCGTAATAGAACGGTAAGTGCGCATTCCAGTGGCTTTAATTTCTTCGGGGATATAGTCATAATTAATCGATAAGAACCACCTTACACGGGCATGCTCAAACTCCAAATAACCCGCACTGGCATCATTTTGTTTCAAATGCGCGTCATTTTGCTTTAAGTCACCAAATATCCAGCCTAACATATCATAAAAATGCACGCCAATATTCGTCGCAATACCGCCCGATTTTTCGTCAAAACCCTTCCAAGACGTGAAATACCAATTGCCACGACTGGTTAAATATGTAAGGTCAACGTCAAACACCACATTTGGGTCTTTTGCCACCGCAGCGGCCACTTCGGCCTTTAAATTCATAATGCTGTGATGCAACCGTAATTGCAATATATTATAAACTTGCTTACCTGTCTCTTGTTCAACAATTTTCAACTCATCAATATCGCTAGGGTTCAAGACAAGTGGTTTTTCACAAATGGCATGAGCACCATGTTTAAGCGCAAAGCGAATATGAGCGTCATGTAAATAGTTAGGCGATGCAATGGCGACATATTCAACATCCGTTCCATGACGTTTCAAATCATCCATATATTTTTCGAACTGTTCAAATTCTGTAAAAAACTGCGCAGCTGGAAAATGGCTGTCAATAACGCCAACAGAATCATTTTTATCCAATGCAGCGACTAAATTATTACCAGTGTCTTTAATGGCTTTCATATGTCGAGGGGCTATATAACCCGCCGCGCCAATCAGAGCAAAATTTATCATTCGGTTTCCCCTTGATATTAAGCTTTTATAATATTTTTGCTTGGTTCTAAATATTTGCCACGTGTATCAACAATAATTTTACCATGAGCTTTCAAAAGATCGTAATCGAATTTTTTATGATCTGTTGCAATTATTATGCAATCAAACTTTTCCAAATTTTCTGCCGTGAACTCTATACTTTTTAAATCAAATGAATGTTCACGCATTTTTGGAAAAACCGGTACATGTGGGTCTGAATATGCAATATCAGCACCTAAATCTCTAAAAATTTCCATCAACTCAACTGAAGGCGATTCTCGCATATCACCAACATTCTTTTTATAGGCAATGCCTAACACTAAAATTTTACTGCCCTTCACCGCGCGGCCTGTATCATTGAGCGCTAAGATTGTCTTATTCACAACCCATTGTGGCATGCTTGCATTCACTTCACCAGCCAGTTCTATAAACCGCGTATTTATACCATATTCACGGGCTTTCCAAGTTAGATAAAACGGATCGATCGGAATACAATGTCCGCCAAGACCTGGTCCAGGGTAATAGGCGACAAAACCAAAAGGTTTGGAGGCCGCAGCCTTAATCACTTCATGAATATCAATGCCCATTTTATCGGCAACTATTTTCATTTCATTCACAAGACCAATATTAACAGCCCGATGAATATTCTCTAATAATTTAGTCATTTCAGCAACTTTGGTGGAACTCACCGGAACAACCTTATCAATGGCATGACTGTAAAGCGCTATTCCGACCTCTAAACATGCAGGGGTATGGCCGCCGCAAACTTTCGGAATCGTTCGGGTTTCAAAATTTTGATTGCCAGGATCTTCTCGTTCAGGAGAATATATCAAAGCGATGTCAGTACCAACTTTAAGACCAGTCGATTCCACACGCGGTAAAATTTCTTCTTCTGTAGTTCCTGGATAGGTTGTGCTCTCAAGTGATATGACTTGGCCTTTTCTTATATATGGCAACAAAGAATCAACTGTTTTTGTTACATAACTTAAATCAGGTTCTCTATGTTTATTTAACGGTGTCGGCACACAAATAATCAATGCATCACATTGAGCAGTGTCTTCAAAATTAGTTGTTGCAATAAATCCCTGGTCTACAATTGCATGAATAGATTCATCACCAATATGCTCAAGAAATGATTTGCCATCATTTAGACAATCTACTTTTGATTGATCTATATCTATTCCAAAAACCTTATAACCAAGTTCGCAATATCTCAAAATTAGCGGCAAACCAACATATCCAACTCCAATGATACCGATTACAGCGGTTTTGAGTTCCAATTTATTCCGTAAGTCATCCATAATAGCTCCAAGAAAAATTATATTATTTATTATTAAAGCCACTAGCTTTTTAAGTATTATAAAAACTAGACTAAAGACTAATAAACATATTAAAAGCAAAAAAATATATGCCACATCTTTTACTTGGTTACAACTTTTTTTTTGACAAATTGGTTAACACTGAATTGGTTCCAATCTAACGGGTTGCTATACACTGGATTGAAAAGATATTTGTAGCGTTAGCTATGACATATAACAACGAGCGGTCTAACATGGCTATAAGCAGAATAACGCCAATGCAAAAACCAGCTTCAGTTCAAGCCAAGGCTGCATAAACGATTCTATTTTTAAAGCCCACTATGGAAGCCCCACCAACCGTCTTAATCTGAAACGTTTACAAGCCGAATTTCATTAAAATTTTATTAAAATTCGGCAACATACCATTAAATATCACTAAATTATCGCCAGTAATCAGTATTAGAGTAATGGAAATAAAGATCCAAATTTGGTTGCTAATTGGTTGCTATACTATTTAGCTAACATTTATAATGTCATTAACATTTTGATTTTATTGGTGCACCCGACAGAATTCGAATCTGTGACCTCTGCCTTCGGAGGGCAGCGCTCTATCCAGCTGAGCTACGGGTGCATAATTTAGCGAAAATAGCTCAATCTATACTGAGCCGCAATCTATTATCTAACTTTTTACAAAAAATCTCGAATTATTTTACACAACCCCTCTTTACGTTTTTTTTGCCATTTCAGCATTTGGCGCGCTAGATAAAAATACTAAATTCATCATAATGGCGGTATCAAGCATATAGATATTATAGGCCGTTTGATTAAAAACAACCTACGGGTTTTGAGTCAAATATTCTGCATGACAATATATAGTTTCGGGACTTTTGAGCTCACTATCATGCCCGTTCATCAGCAAAGAAAGTTCAGCTTCTTAGTTAACGTCATTGGCATTATCAAAAAAATTATCACGCGACTTTTAAGCGCATATCGCTCGCCGCAGGCTCCGCGCAATATAAATATATCGGCATCAACCCCAAAAGCAAAATAATCCGCGCCAACAATTTCACTCATTATTTTCTAATCATTCAAAATCTGGACATATTTTAAAACCACGTCCAGAGCGGCCATATCAACCCGTTTCAGTCAGTTGCAAAAACACATCTTCAAGCCCAGCTTCTTCAGTGCTAATGTCTTTAATTTCAATGCCTAGATTTTGCAATTTGGCAATAATTTCCATAATCTCAACTTGCTTAGGCGCATAATCAACCAGTAAATTACCAAATTCACTCAACCCAACTTTAATATTTTCACCTAAATCTGGCACTTCTGTCACCAGCACTTTGGGGGTGATAATCACCCTTTTGCCATCAATGCGTTTTAACAATTGCTGGGTTGGTTCATTAGCAATCAATTTCCCGTGGTTAATAATCGCGATCTGGTCACACAATTCTTGCGCCTCTTCCAAATAATGCGTGGTCAGCACAATGGTTGTGCCGCGCGCATTCAACTCGCGCACATAATCCCACATTTGGCGGCGCAATTGCACGTCAACACCTGCGGTTGGCTCGTCCAAAATCAACACAGGCGGATTATGCACCAAGGCCTTGGCCAACAATAAACGCCGTTTCATCCCGCCCGATAAAGCCCGCGTATAGGCATAAGCTTTATCAGCCAAACCAATAGCCTCCAAAATCTCCATGCTGCGCCGTTCAGATTTTGGCACCCCATAAAGCCCAGCTTGCTGCTCCAAAGTTTTAATCGGCGGAAAAAACGGATCAAAATTAATCTCCTGCGGCACCACACCAATAGATGCCCGCGCCTGGCGTGGGTTTTTATCCATATCAAACCCCCAAATCGATACATCACCCGCGCTTTTCACCACCAAGCCCGCCAATATATTTATCAAGGTCGATTTACCCGCCCCATTCGGCCCCAAAAGCCCAAAAATACTACCCATTTTAACATCAAGGCTAATCGATTTCAGCGCCTCAACTTCCCCCTCTTTACCAAGGTTATAGGTTTTTTTCAGATTTCTAATTTCAATCGCATTTTGCGTCATAAGCTGACCTATCGTCTAAACGTTAACCTGATTCGGATATAGACTAGAATCTTTACAGCATATGCCCCCCCAGCGCGAGATATTTTTAGAAAACCAGCATGATTTGGGTGACAACATCCGCAGGATTAACCAATATATAGGCAATCTTGCCAACCCCATATAATCATAGCTTAGTCAATCTATCCGAAAAAATCATATTATTAGGTTTAAAACCCCCATTTTAATGCTAGTCTAGGCCAATAAAAAACCATCAAATCAAGGGGAAGAAAATGACTTTAATCATAAAAAATAAATGGGCACTCGTCACAGGTTCAAGCCGCGGTGTTGGCCAGCAAATCGCATTAGGCCTTGCCCAAAAAGGCGTTAATCTTGTGTTGCATTCATCAAATGTCGACAACCAACAAACCACCAAAGATCTACTCAAAGATTATGACATAAAAATCCACAGCGTGGCGGGCGATCTAGCCGACCCCAAAAGCATCCAAGCCAGCATAGAGCAGGCCGAAAACCTAAGCGGCGGCATCGACATCCTCTATAACAACGCCGCCATCATGACCCAATTCATCGACATTTTCGAAGCCCCGATCGAGGATTACCACCAAAGCTTCCAAGTCAACGTCTTCGCCATCATTCAAATTTGCAATTTTTTCGCGCCCAAAATGCTCAAACGCGGTTTTGGCCGCATTATCAACACCACTTCAGGCATTAAAGAACTGCCCAGCCTCGATGCCTACAGCATCAGCAAGGCGGCACTAGATAAATACACCCACGATCTGGCCTTCCAACTCGCAGGTTCAGGCGTTTTAGCCAATCTATTCGACCCAGGCTGGTGCCGCACCGATCTTGGCGGCCCCGACGCGTTTAATGACGTAAAGTCAGTATTGCCAGGCGCTTTAATACCTGCCATGTTGGGCAAAATCGGCGACGAAGAACCCCGCGCCATGCTATTCGCCGCACAGAATTATGCAGGCATAGACATGTAATAAAGGCAGTAATGAATGACCGATTTACGCTTGGCACAACGCACCCTCACCCTAAAACCCAGCCAAATCCGCGAGGTGGCCGAGGCAGGCATGAATATAGACGGCATCACGCCCCTATGGTTCGGCGAGAGCGCGTGGCCAACACCCAAATTAGGCGTCGATGCGGCCATCAATGCCCTCAACAATGCCGATCATTTTTATCAACCCAATAGCGGCAAAGCCACCTTCCGCCAAGCCATTTGCGACTATCAACAATCCCTGCACGATTATGAGTTCAACCCAAACCGCATCACCGTCACCGCATCAGGCATGCAAGGCTTAGCCTTAGTCGCCCAAGCCCTCATCACAAATGGTGATAAAGTCCTCGCCATAGAGCCAACATGGCCAAACGTAATCGAAGCCTTCCGCATTTCAGGAGCAGAGGTCACCACCCAAAACCTAGAAGTCAAAAACGGCAAATGGTCACTCGATCTCAACCGCTTCATAGCCGCCCTAACCCCCGAGATCAAAGCCGTGGTCATCAATTCCCCCCACAATCCCACAGGTTGGACAATGCCCGAAGCCGACATGAAAACCATCTTCAATCACTGCCAAAAATTAGGCATTTGGATTGTCGCCGACGACGTCTACGCACGCCTCTACAAACACGGCAAATCCGCCCCTTCATTCCTAAAATGGGCAAGCGATCAAGACCGCGTCATCTCCATCAATAGTTTCTCCAAAGCATGGTCAATGACCGGCTGGCGCTTAGGCTGGATCTGCGCCCCCAAAGCCCTAGAGCAAACCCTAGCCATGCTAACCGAATTCAACATTGCAGGCCCCGCAGGCTTCATCCAACAAGCTGGCGCCACCATGCTCGCCCAAGGCGAACCCGAAATCGCAAAACTCACCAAATGCCTAAACGCAGGCTATGCCATAGCCGAGGCAAAACTAAAGGCCATGCAAGGCGTAGATTTCATCGAGCCAGATGGCGCCTTCTACTGCTTTTTCAAAGTAGCTGGCATGACCGACAGCCTCACCACCGCCAAAAACCTACTAAGCACTGCCAAAGTCGGCACCGCCCCAGGCGCCGCATTCGGCACATCAGGCCAAGGTTATCTGCGCATCTGCTACGCCCAACCACCCGAAATATTATCAGATGCATTAGACAAATTAGCCGCAGGCTTAGCCAAAGCCAAAGTTTAAATATTCAAATGATCACAAATCATATTGGCCGTACGCTCCGCCCATTTCGCAACCTCTTGGTCGCTCAAACCTTACGCCGCACAATAATGCCCCATTGAATCCAAAGTACCGACCAAAAACGCGGCATCCCCTTTGGCGTCCAAACTGCCATTCAGCGCCAAAAAATCAGCAAACAACACCAACACTTGATCATCAATTTCAGCAAATTCTTGCGCCTTAGCGTCAACAATTTCCGCATCGTGGATGGCCTCACCCATTTGCCTCACTTCAATAGCTTCAGCTCTAAAAAACAGGTCATTAATTTTGCAAATTTTCACCCGCCCCCGCAAAGTCTCATCATGCATAATGGCCGAAACTTGCCCCCAAGCCTGCTCCATAATGCGGCGTTGCAAATCAAACAAAATGGAATTTTTATTCGGGTAATATTGATACAGTGACCCAACACTAATGCCCGTCACCTCAGCCACCCGCACTGTGGTAAACGCCGCCAACCCATCTTGTTGCAAAACGCGAATGGCCGCTTCTAAAATATCGGCCTGCATTTGGCGCGATCTGTTCTGTTTTGGCTGCTTGCGGGGCTTAACACCACTCATTTTAGCATCTGTCATAACCACCCCGAACGCGAATTGAGAATTCTAAATTTCACCATTACCCTAAGCCTAACCAAACAATCAAGGAAAATCAAATGCCCAACATACATATAACCCGCAACATTCACGGCTCGGTTCTCATCGAAATGGACGCATATAAAATCCTCACCGACCTATTTTTCACCCCATATTGGTTCGCCCGCCGCCACGAAGAATTTGGAATAAAAGCCAAAGACTTACCTAAACTCAACGCCATCATCGGCTGCCATGGCGTATTCGATCACTGGCACCCAAAATCAATGAAAGACTATAAATACAAAGCCGAAACCCCCGTATTTTGCGCCACCCAAAGCATGGTAAACAGCGCCAAACGCGCAGGTTTCACCCGAGCAAAAATTCTCAATTGGGGCGAAAGCAAAAATCTAGACGGCCTACAAATCAACGCCATCCAAGCCCAATATGCCCTCAAATTCAAAGTCAATAATTATACATTAGAGGCCGATGGTAAACGCATTTTCTTCGGCAGCGAAACCCACGATTTCGAACCCCTACTAGCCTATGCCAAAACCAACCCGCCAGTAGATTTAGCCATTTTACCCATAGATGGCTCCACAATCATCGGCCAACGCCTAGTCTGCCTACCGCACGAAGCCATCAACGCCACCCGCATCCTCGGCGCAAAAACCATGGTCCCCATTCACTATAGCTTCAAACAAATCAAACCCCTATTCCGCACCCCCGCCAACATTCAAGATTTGAAACATGCCGCCAAACAAGCCCCAGACATTCATGTCAACATTCTTCCAACAGGCCTACGTCAAAAACTAGTTTTATAAGGCCACTCCAACAGCTTAAAATTATTGTCACGCCGTTAAATGCTTATAATGCCAACGCAAATGCTTTTCCATAAATGTGCTTAAGAAATAAAAACCGTGGTCATAACCTTCATGCTCAGCATATTCAACAGCATAACCAACAGCTTTAGCTGCAGCTAAAAAATTCTGCGGTTTGAGCTGCTCAGCCAAAAACTCATCATCCAAACCTTGGTCAATCATAATCGGTGTGTGGCTTGTGGCGCTCGCCACCAATTCAGTCGCGTCAAAGCGCTTCCACATTTCACGGTTCTTGCCTAAATAATTCTCAAACGCCTTTTTGCCCCACGGGCAGTGAGACGGGTTCACAATCGGTGAAAATGCCGAAATACTCAAATAGCGATCGGAGTTACTAAGCCCCAATGTCAACGCCCCATGCCCGCCCATAGAATGGCCAGCAATAGAACATTTATCAGTAATCGGAAAATTCTCAGCAATCAGCGCAGGCAATTCGTTCACCACATAATCATACATATGGAAATGCTTGGCCCAAGGCTCCTGCGTGGCATTCAAATAAAACCCCGCACCCTTGCCCATGTCATAACCATCATCATCCGCCACATCATCACCGCGCGGCGATGTATCACACACTACAAGCGCCATGCCAAGCTCAGCCGCAACCCGTTGCGCACTGGCTTTCTGCATAAAATTTTCATCAGTGCAAGTCAGCCCAGACAACCAGTATAATACCGGCACCTTACCCCCATCATTCACCTGCGGCGGCAAAAATATAGAAAAATTCATCTCACAATTCAACACGTCAGAGCGGTGCTTATACCGCTTCAACCACCCGCCAAAACACTTACTATTGCTAATATTTTCCATAATAAACAGCCCTATGCATCATGCTTAAAATGCACAACAGAGCGAATGCTCTCGCCACTATGCATCAAGTCAAACGCCTTATTTATGTCTTCAAGCCCCATAGTATGCGTAATAAAATCATCAAGCTTAAACTCACCCGCCAAATACCGTTCCACATAATCAGGCAATTCACTACGGCCTTTCACCCCACCAAATGCCGTCCCGCGCCAAACACGCCCCGTCACCAGTTGGAATGGTCGTGTAGAAATTTCTTGTCCCGCACCCGCAACCCCAATAATGATCGATTCACCCCAACCTTTATGGCAGCATTCCAAAGCCGAACGCATCGTATTCACATTACCAATACATTCAAAGCTATAATCCACGCCACCGTCAGTCAGCTCAACAATCACATCCTGTATAGGCTTGTCATATTTCTTCGGGTTAATACACCGCGTCGCACCCAGCTTCTTAGCCAAATCAAATTTACGCTCATTAATATCAATCACCAAAATCTCAGATGCCCCCGCCATTGTCGCACCAATCACCGCGCTCAAACCAATACCGCCTAAGCCAAATATCGCCACAGTCGCACCCTTCTCAACTTTAGCAGTATTCATCACCGCACCAATGCCTGTGGTCACGCCACAACCCAGCAAACACACTTCTTCAAGCGGCGCAGTTGGGTTAATTTTAGCCAAAGAAATCTCAGGCATCACCGTATATTCACTAAACGTCGAACACCCCATATAATGAAAAATCGGCTTCCCATCGATATAAAACCGCGTCGTCCCATCAGGCATCAAACCCTTACCCTGAGTTTCACGAATTTTCTGACACAGGTTAGTTTTACCAGATGTACAAAATTTACACTCACCACATTCAGGCGTATAAAGCGGTATCACATGGTCACCAACACTTACACTAGTCACCCCTGCACCAACCTGCTCAACAATGCCACCACCTTCATGGCCTAAAATCACTGGAAAAATACCCTCAGGATCATCGCCAGATAAAGTAAAAGCATCAGTATGACAAACCCCAGATGCCATAATTTTAATCAACACTTCACCCGCTTTGGGCAACATCACGTCAACCGTTTCAATGGTCAGTGGCGCGCCAGCTTTCCATGCCACCGCAGCTTTTGATTTTATAAATCCAGTCGTCATAATATTTTCCTCTTTAATAATATAACCCCATCCTAGTTTATTTCTAAATATGTGTTAATATACCCTATCAGTAATTAATCTTTACCACACAGTAACAATCAGGCAAAAGTAAAATGCAGAAATGGGATGGCGTCAGCGAATTCGTCGCGGTATCAGAAACCGAAAGTTTCACCAAAGCCGCCAAACAACTAGCCATATCCACCGCCCAAGTCAGCCGTCAAGTCAGCGCACTAGAAGAACGCCTAAAAATCAAACTCCTCTACCGCACCACCCGCAAAGTCTCCCTCACCGAGAGCGGCGCAGTCTACTACGAACACTGCCGCCACATCTTAGATGGCCTGTCCGAAGCCGAACAAATCATCACCAATTTGCATGATAAATTACACGGCAAAATCCGCATCACCGCCCCCGTCACCTATGGCGAGGAAATTATCACCCCCATCATCAACGATTTCCTCCTCAAATATCCAGAAATTGAAATCACCCTCGACCTCAGCAACCAACGCGCCGATCTGCTAGATGATGGCTACGACCTAGCCATCCGCCTCGGCCAGTTAAAAGACTCCCGCTTCATCGCCCGCAAATTAGCCTCCAGACAATTATTCATCTGCGCCTCCCCCGCCTACATCGCCCGCCACGGTATGCCCAACTTGCCCAACGAGCTAAATCAACACAATTGCCTCATCGGCACTGCCGATCGCTGGCATTTACAAATCAAAGGCAAGGTCACCCAAATCAATATCAATGGTAATTTAAGATGCAATAGCGGCTATGGTTTGGTCGATGCAGCATTAAAAGGCATCGGCCTCGTGCAATTGCCCAACTATTATGTGCAGTCACACATAAGCTCAGGCCAGCTCATCCCCATGCTCGAAAAATTTCAAGAAGCCGATGAAGGCATTTGGGCAGTTTATCCCGACAAACGTTATCCGCCGTTTAAAATCAAAGCTCTAATTAATTTTATTTTGGCTCAGTTAGAAACCTAACGATTAACAATTGTCAAACACAGTCGGAATGGCCCTAATTCGAGCCTCCACACTATCCACCAAACGACCGCGGCCATATTCCATCCAATGCTCAATTCCAACGCGAATTGACACCATCGCCATCGCCGCAATTTGTTGCGCCTCAACATTATCGCTACCACAATTCAGTCGTTGGCAAATCAGTGCGGCTAATTTCACCTCATATTCATGAAAGGCACTCATTCTCAGCATCATTAGCTTGGGGTTTTCCAAGGCAATTTTTTGCATTTTCAGCATAAGATCGCGATCCTGATCAATATCACAAAGCTCCATACGAAACATGCTCACAAAATCATCAATGAGATTGCTAGATTTTGTAACAAATTCATTCACCAATTTTTGGTCAAATTCCAAAGCAGGCGGAACAAAAACCAGTTCTTTATAAGCAAAATAGTTAAAAAAAGTCCGCGGGCTAATGCCGGCAGCTTTGCTGATCATTTCAGTTGTAACATTGTCCAAGCCAAGTTCATAGGCCAAGTCAACAGCTGCAAATCGTATAGTATCCGCTGTTCTTTTGCGGCGGCGTTCTCTTAAGCTTGACACATTTCGATCCTTAAATTATATATGCACTATATGCAAATATTGCAAAATCTGCAATAAGATAATTTATTAACTTGATTATGTTAAAAAGCTCCCCATATCAGGATAAATGTTAATTCAGAAAGCAACAAATTCTATGCGCGCATTCAAATCTTACGGCATTGCTGCCCTTCTCGTCCTCATTGGTGCTTTTTGGCTCGGAACAGGGCTTTTTGTAAACGGCGGCAATGGCCCTATAGATGGCGAAAGAACCGTTGTTGCAGCCTTAGAAGGCAAAGATGGCGGCATTTTAACCAGCACAGTTAATGCCACAGGCATGGCCAAAACCGTCCATCACGAACATGGCGCAGATGACCCAGCTCTTTCCATCGCCGCCCGCGCCGAATTTATCCAAGCCGAACAAGGCACCAAACAATCAGTCAGAATCCGCACCTTTAACCTAGAGCCCATGCCGCTCGAGGTCACTTTGCGCGGCCACACTGCAGCCCGCGCGGCAGTAAAAGCCACCGCCCAAACCAGCGACACCATCCTCACGGTCGATGTCAAAGAAGGTCAAAAAGTAAACATTGGCGATTTAATCTGTAGCCTAGACAATGGCACGCGCTTGGCCTCAGTCGAGCAAGCCAAAGCCTCAGTGTCACAAGCCAACGCAGCATTAAAACAAGCTCAAATCAGCTATAAATCCAACCAAGCCTTGCTCAAACAAAAATTGGTTTCCGAAAACAGCGCCGAAGGCGTAATCGCCCAATTGCGTAGCGCCGAAGCCAACGTACAAGCTGCCGATGTGGCTTTGCGCAACCGCGAAGTTGAACTTGAAAATACCCAAATTACAGCCACCGTACCAGGCATCATCCAACGCCCATTGGCCGAAGTTGGCGACCAAATGAATAAAGGCGGCTCATGTGCCACCATCGTGCAATTAGACCCGATGGTATTTGTCGGCGCCGTGCCACAATCGCGTATTGATTTAGCCCGCATTGGCCTCGATGCCACAATCACCACCATTAATGACAAAACCGCCACAGGCAAAGTTAGCTTCATTTCTGTCAGTGCCGATCCCGCAACCCGTTCATTCGCCATCGAAATCGAATTTCCAAATCCAAATGGCCTCATTCTAGATGGCCTCACTGCCGAAGCCGAAGTTAATTTAGGCAACATACCCGCACATTTCATCCCCCAATCCATTATGACATTGGATCAAGATGGCAATCTGGGTATACGCGCGGTAAAAGATAACACCGTCTCCTTCCACCGCATCACCATTTTAAAAGACACCAATACAGGCGTCTGGGTCACAGGGCTAGAAAATTCAATAGACATCATTATACTCGGTCAAGAATATGTCAGAGCAGGTCAAGAAGTTGATGCCACGCAAGAAGAGGTACAATCATGATTAACGCCATCGAAACCATCCTACGCATGCCCAAAGTGGTCATGACCGTCATGATGCTACTTCTAGTGGCAGGCGGCGCGGCCTACGTGTCCCTACCCAAAGAAAGCTTCCCCTCAATTGACATCCCGTATTTCTACGTATCTGTAGCCCAAAAAGGCATCTCACCTAAAGATGCCGAGCGCCTATTGGCCAAACCAATTGAAGACCGCTTAGATGCCATTGATGGCCTCAAAAACATCAGCTCCACCTCAACCACAGGCCATGTATCAGTGTTTCTAGAATTCGATGTCAATGCCGACAAAGACGAAGCACTAACCGACATTCGCGATGAGCTAGATGGCATTAACAACGAATTGCCAACCGATGCCGATGATGTAAAAATCACCGAAATCTCATTCACCGATCGCCCCGTGCTGTCAGTTGCTATTTACGGCGATGTCCCCGAACGCACACTTATAAAACATGCCAATGAGCTTAAAACAGTGCTCGAAGGCCTAGCCAATGCCCAAACCGTCACCATTTCTGGCGACCGCGAAGAAGTGCTCGAAGTCCGCATCGATCAACTACGCCTCGAAGCCTATGATCTAACCGCCGCGCAACTACTCAACGCACTGGCCAGCAACAATGCCATGATAGCAGGCGGCACATTAGACAGTGGCCAAGGCTCATTCAACGTCGAAGTCCCAGGCCTCATCGAAAATGCCCAAGATGTATTTAACATGCCGCTCAAAACCGTCGGTGATACTGTGGTCACTTTTGGCGATGTCGCCACCGTCACCCGTACCTTTAAAGATGCCACTCAATATGCCTATGTAAATGGCCAACCCGCCATCACCATTGGCATATCCAAAAAACTCAACACCAATCTCATAGAAGTTGCCGATGAAATTCGCGCCGCCACTGAAGAAGTGGTCAAAGATTGGCCAAAAGGCATTTCATATTCTTATTTACTCGATCAATCAACCAGCACCAAAAGCCTGTTCAGATCACTCGAAGCCACGGTGCTAACCGCGGTTGTATTGGTCATCATCATGTGTATTGCCTTCTTGGGCGTGCGCCCCGCCATCCTCATCGGCATGTCAATCCCCATCTCCTTCATGATGGCCTTTATGGTGCTAGATTTCTTAGGCATGTCCATCAACATCATGGTCATGTTTGGTTTGGTAATCGCCGTTGGCGTGCTGGTCGATGACCCCATTGTGGTGGTCGAATATGCCGAACGAAAACTCATGGAAGGCGTGTCCAAAAAACAAGCCTTCATCATGGCCGCTCGCAAAATGTTCATCCCCGTCGTATTCGCCACCGCCACCACATTAGGCGCATTTGTGCCGCTGCTATTCTGGCCGGGCATCATCGGCAAATTCATGTCTTACTTGCCCATCGTGGTAATCGTAGTGATGAGCGCATCACTCATTTCGGCTTTGATTTTCATGCCCGTCATCGGCGCTTTCATCGCTAAAAATGATGTGACAGACGAAGAAAAAGAAGCCGCTGACATCGTCATGTATCCCGAAAAATTCCACCCCAGCAAAGTGCGTGGTGCCATCGGCGTCTATGTCCGCACCATGGCGGTTTTATTACGCCATCCCATCATCACCCTAACCATCGGTTTTGCCGTTGTTGGCGCAGGTTTTGTGGCATACATCCAAAACCCAACAGGCACCGAAGCCTTCCCCGCATCCGAGCCAGAATATGGCACAGTGTCCATCGTCACCCGTGGCAATTATTCACCCATCGAAGTTCGCGATATGCTGCTCGAAGTGCAAGATCAAGTGCTGCAAGTGCCAGGCATCCAAGACGTCATCCTCTCATTCGGCGGCGGCAACGGTTCTCCTCCTGACACAATCGGCAACCTACAATTACAATTACAACCGTGGGAAAAACGCATCCCTGCCGAAGAAATTTTCACCGACATCCGCGCCCGTGTGGCCGATATTTCAGGCCTCGAAGTACAACTTTCCGTGCAAGAAGATGGCCCCCCATCAGGCAAAGACATTAACCTGCGGATCGAAACCAGCAATTATGATGACCTAATCTCATCCGTCACCAAACTCAGAAATTACGTCGAAAATGACCTCGGTGATACACTCGACCTCGAAGACGGCCGCCCCGCCCCAGGCATCGATTGGAAGCTCACTTTCGACCGCGCCGAAGCCTCAAAATTTGGCGTTGGCATCCGAGACATTGGCCCCTATATCCAACTCGTCACCGGCGGCGTCACCATCGGGTCTTACCGCCCGGCTGATGCTGTTGATGAACTAGACATCGTGGTGCGCCTGCCCAAAGCAGATCGTAATTTCGAAGCATTAGATGGCATCCGCATCATCACCGCCAACGGCTTAATCCCCGTATCCAACTTCATCACCCGCAAAGCCGTGCCCAAAATTGGCAACATCACCAGACGCAATGGCATATACGCCATGAATGTCGCGGCAAACTTAACCGATGGCGTGGCCTCTGACCAAAAAATCAAACAAGTCCAAGCATGGGATGAAGAGCAAACATGGCCAGGTGATCTTAAAATCATCTATGGCGGTGCAGCCGAGCAAACCGACGAAACCAACGCCTTCATCATCAAAGCTTTTGGCGGCGCGATGTTCCTCATTTTCTTGATCTTGCTACTCGAATATAACAGTTTTTACCAAGTGTTTGTCACGCTCACCACGGTCATCATGTCCATCTCTGGCGTGCTCATCGGCATGCTCATCACAGGCATGACTTTCTCTGCCATCATGACAGGCCTCGGCATCGTGGCGCTGACAGGCATTGTGGTTAAAAACGGCATCGTGCTCATCGATACCTATAACGAATATAACCGCAAACAAGGCGTTGAGCCAGTCAAAGCCATGCTCATCACCGCAGCCCAGCGCATTCGTCCCGTACTACTAACCGCCATCGTTACCGCCCTAGGCGTGCTGCCCATGGCCTTCAACATCGAGTTCGATTTCATCAGACGCGAAGTTGTACTAGGCGGCCTCGCAGGCACAATTTTCATTCATCTGTCAGCCGCCTTGGTGTCTGGCCTACTCTTCTCAACCCTGCTAACGCTGATTATGGTGCCCGTAATGATCACCGCCCCATCAGTGATCAAAGCAGGCTTTATCGAAAAACGCGACTGGCTAATGAACCTGTTGCGCAAAAAGCAAAAAGCTCAAGATGACGCCGAAGAAGAAAATTCTGATGCTGTTGCAGATCAAGACAATGATGAGAAGGATAAAAAACCTTCCATCTCAATCGGCGAACCAGAAACCGCTGCCGCCGAATAGGCAAACAAATCATATAATACAAAAAAGGCCACCTGCTCAAAACAGGTGGCCTTTTTTCTTCCCTTGCTATTTCCCTAAGCCTCATCTATCGTGTTAACGATAATATAGATTTATTTAACAAGAGTAATATATGACCCAATCATCACCCATGCGCCCCCTTATGCGTCCAGGCCAACCGCGCCGCCAAACCCACAAAGGCCAAGTTTCCGAAATCATCGTCATCGATAAAGATGGCCAAAATCGCTCATGCGTTTACGAAACTGGCGACCTAATCGAAGCCCCAAACTGGACACATGATGGCAAATGGCTCATCTATAACGGCGATGGCCGCCTGTTCAAAATCTCACCAGATGGCAAAGACGGCCCTCACCGCATCAACACCTATCCAGTCGAAAACCTAAACAACGACC
The DNA here is from genome assembly GCA_002400495.2 of Alphaproteobacteria bacterium. Lineage (GTDB taxonomy): Bacteria > Pseudomonadota > Alphaproteobacteria > Rhizobiales > OSC116 > OCS116. The sequence continues at coordinate 141,749 of NVQL02000053.1, forward strand.
ACGTCCTCTCCCCAGATGGCGAAAACATCTACATCTCAGCCAATGATGGCCATCTATATGAAGTCGCCATTGCAGGCGGCACACCCCGCAAAATCTCCAACGATCACGGCCCCGTAGGCAAATTCCGCTACTACCTCCACGGCGTCTCACCAGATAACAAAACCCTAATCTACATCGGCATCGAACGCGACGCCAACAACAAACAAATCTCCGCAATCTACGCCATCCCCACCCAAGGCGGCCCAGACGTAAAACTAACCGACGGCAACCACTATGTAGACGGCTGCGAATACACCCCAGACGGCGAATGGATTTATTACAACTCCGAACAAGTCGCCAAACGCGAAGGCCACGCCCAAATCTTCCGCATGCGCCCAGACGGCAGCGAACAAGAACAACTAACCTTCGATGACCGCGTCAACTGGTTCCCGCATTTCCCCCGCGATGGCCACATGATCATGTACATAAGTTTTCCATCCGACACAATCGGCCACCCCGCCGATAAAGAAGTAAAAATCAACACAATGGATTTAGAAGGCAAAAACATAAAAACCATAGACCAATTCAACGGCGGCCAAGGCACCGTAAACGTAAACTCATGGTCCCCAGACAACGTCCGCTTCGCCTATGTAGCCTACACCTACCCCGATGGTAAAAAATAACACCCATCGCTAACAAAATATCGCAAGTGGCGACATAAAGCGCGAACAGCGCTCGTCGCCACTGCGACGCCCATGCGGAGGCTCTTGCGCAGCAAGAAATAGCCGCGAGCTATAACATGTCGCATACACATATCCAGACGGTAAAAAATAGAAATATTTAAAACAAATCAAGTTGCTCCGAAGGAACCAAAATTCCCTCGAGCTCCAACAATATCCGCTTATTCTCCATCCCCCCACCAAACCCAGTCATAGACCCATCCGCCCCAATAATCCGATGACACGGCACAATAATCGGCAGATGATTAGCATGATTAGCCCCACCCACAGCCCGACTAGCCCCAGGTTTCCCCAACACATGCGCAATGTCCCCATAAGACGCAGTCACCCCATACCCAACATCCATTAGCGCCTCCCAAACAGAAACCTGAAATTCACTCCCCCGCATAGCCAACGGAATATCAAACACCCTCAACTCCCCAGCAAAATAAGCTTCCAACTGCTCAACCGCATACCCAAGCGCCCCAGCATCCTCAACCCATTCATCCTCCACCAAAAACTGCTCACTCTCCCCAAACGCTGTCCGCCACAAAACCCCATCGCTCCCCGCCACCAAAAAATTCCCAACGGGGCTGGACATAAATGTATAATAAATTTTTGATAAATTTTCTGCCATTGCACAAGTATATGCTTATAAATATTTCATTGTCGAATGAATAATAATTAAACATAAAGCCTCCAAATTCTCAATCAATCACCTCTTACGACTACCAACAAACCAAATTTAAGTGCCTTATATTTTCTAATTACCCGTTGATTTAATTAAGTCGTTAAGTTAATGTATGTTCAGAGTTAAAGACTAATTAACTTAATAACGAATTATGAAAGTATTATTATGACCAAACTAACAAAAAACACACAAAATGTTATTAAAGGAATCCACAAATTTAATGACGAAATTAAAACCAACCCACAATTACAGGATAGATTGTCAAGAACTCGCGCTTGGTATGCTGTAAAAAATGAAAACGGCACTTGGTCATTAGGGGCAAGCAAATTCATAGGATATCAAGGTTTAAATGCAGAAGAATATTTGAAAAATAGTCAAAACCTTGACGGAAGAAAAACAGAACTACATCTTTCAAAGTGGTTTACCGAAGTTACTGATGATGAGTTAAGCGAGATATTATGGGATAAATTAGCAGAATTACTAGAGCCATATGGAAAAGAACCCAATAGTGCAGTTCGATTTAGTATTCTTGATAAAGATTGGGATGAACAGTTAACCGCAGATGGAGCTGAACACCAACAACGAAAAATTATAGAATTAATAATTGAAATTAGCAAAACTCTATCCGCTGAAAATCTAAAACAGCTGAAACTCAAATTAGCTGGACAGTGACATAAATTAACATGATTTCACCATTAACTGAAGCAGGTTTGCAACGTTTCTAATAAACAACCAAAATCGTTATATCATTAAACACAGACCGAAAACCTGCTTTCACTGTCTCTAATTAACACATTGCCAATAAAATACCCCCCGCTTTATAAAAATTATACATTACTTGTTCCGAGCCGCCTCAGCCTTGCCAATAAACTTCACAACCTGCTCACCCCCCTCAGCCAACATCCTCTGCCCCTCAACATCCAATATCCCATCAATATGAGCCGCAATATTCTCAGGCCTCTGCTCCTCAGGCGGCAAATATACCCCCTCAGTCTCATAAATCCGCACTGCCGAATAAACCCCCGCCCCCGCACATAATACCAGCCGAGATGGTGCATCTTCATGCGCCAAATAAACCAACCCAGCCGTCACACTCTCCACCGTCATCAAGTCATTAGACACCGCACTGCCCAAATGCTCAGTCATCCGCGTCGCCGCCACAGGCGCCAACGCATTCACCCGAATGTCATATACCACACCCTCCAAATGCAACGTATTCATCAACCCAACCAGCCCCATCTTAGCCGCCCCATAATTAGATTGCCCAAAATTCCCATAAAGCCCAGATGTCGAGGTCGTCATAACAATCCGCCCATATTTCTGTTCGCGCATAACATTCCACACCGCCTTACAACAATTCACCGCCCCCCTTAAATGCACATCCAACACCAAATTAAAATCATCAAGCTCCATCTTGGCAAAACTTTTATCCCGCAAAATCCCCGCATTATTCACCAAAACATCAACCCGCCCCCACTTCTCCATCGCCGCCGCAACCATAGCCGCCACTTGCGCCTCATCAGTCACATTCGCCCCATCAGCAATCGCCTCACCCCCAGCCGCAATAATCTCCTGCACCACCAGTTCAGCCACATTCGCAGAGCCGCCCTCACCACCAACCGATCCCCCCAAATCATTGACCACAATTTTCGCCCCCCGCCGGGCAAGTTCCAAAGCATGCGAACGCCCCAAACCATTGCCCGCACCAGTCACAATCGCCACTTGTCCATCAAATCTCATACTCATTCGCTACCCCAAATTCAAAAGCTGTTTATTCATAATCCCACCCATGTTATACCTCATAACATTAGTCGACAACCAAACAAATAAAGCAAAAATAATGACAATGACCGCCGATGAAATCATCACCAAACTTAAGCTACAACCCCACCCAGAAGGCGGCCATTATCGCCAAACATGGATAGCCGACGGCCCAGATCGCCCCGCAGGCACCTGCATCTATTTCTTATTAAAAAAAGGTGAAGTTAGCCAATGGCATCAGGTCGATGTCACCGAAATTTGGCACTATTATGCAGGCGCCCCCGCCATCGTTTCAATTTCAGAAACCGATCAAGGCCCACGCGAAGACAAAGTTTTAGGCCCAGATCTATTCAACCAACAAGCCCCACAAATCATCGTCCCGCCACATTACTGGCAATCCACCCGATCAACAGGTGATTATACACTGGTCGGCTGCACCGTCTCTCCTGCATTCCAATTCGAACATTTTGTACTAGCAGAACCAGGTTTTGACATTCCAGCAAGCTAAAACGCCGTCATGCCAAACCACCAAACGGAATAATCTCCCGCGCTTTGGCATGATATTCACCACCCAACCAATCGCCCAATCATTCATCAGCACAAAGCCCCGATGCCGCCAACATATCCGCAATATCTCGCTGCTTCGTATAAAGAATCTCAGCCCCCGCAACATGCTCTTCGCCTGTTGCCACAATACGAAACCCATTTTCATAAGTCAGTATTCTACTATCTTCGTCATAGTCAGACCTATTCCACATTTCAATCTGTCCATGCAATTCATGCTCAAGGCTGCGTATATTATCATCCACCTTACGGCCTTTTAACGCCTCAAAATCAGGATTACGACTGTCAAAAATAAACCGCCCATTTAGCGCTAGATGAGCCGCAATACTCGCCAACAGCTTCAACTGATCAGCCGCAGTCAAAAACACCTGAAAACTATGCCCCGTCAAAATCACCAAATCAAATTTCCGCTCAAGCCGCACATTTCGCGCATCACCCTGCACCCACGTCACCAATCCACCACCATCACGCCCCCGCGCAATATCCAACATCGCCTCAGCAGGCTCAACCCCAGTCACCTCAGCACCAAGCTTCGCCAACCCCACCGCCAATTCACCAGTCCCACAACCAAGGTCCAAAATAGACATGCCAGGCATAGCCATTCCCAAACAATATTCAAAATCCACCCTATTCTGGCTCGCACTATCATAAAATTGCGCCAATAATGGATCCGTATATAAATCTTCTTCCATATCATTTCCCAGCATCAAAAAATTATGGCGCCAAATGTAGTTTGTGTGTGTTTAATCATTGTGGCGGCATTAGCATAAAATAGCTTAATGCCTTTGTTGTTCGCAACTGAATACACTCAATTAAAAATGTTTTCATGCAAATCAGCACAAGCCATTCATTGGCTTGCTATCATGCCATCATCTAGCTCATCATAAATTATAATAAAATGGAAATTTTCATCTCTATTGCCCAATAACCACATTGACAATCAGCGATAATTTGCTCGCCAAAAATTTGGCATTAGGGGCTTAATGATTGCGAACTGATTGTCCGTTTTCATCAGTACAACAGTTAGAAGCCTTATAACCCATAGGCTTCTAACGCAATCTACAGCATCAAATAGGCTGATGATAACTTTTCACCAAATCAACATATTGACCATTATGGTTGTAGCCAACTGGCGCATCTGTAAATAGATTATGCAAATCTTCAATATCATATTGGTCACATGCGGTTTTAATGCGCCCCAATACTTCTTCAAAGCTCTGCCAAGTCAAACATACTTCATTGGCAGACATAATACGTTTATGCTTGGTTTCAATAACGTCTTCACCAATTAGCAATTCTTCGTATAATTTTTCACCAGGCCGCAAGCCAGAAAACTTAATTTCAATATCACCATTTGGTTCACTTGCATCGCAAACCGTTAAGTTTGCCAAATGAATCATTTGGCGTGCCAAGTCATAAATTTTCACGGGCACACCCATGTCCAAAACATAAACTTCACCACCTTTAGCCATGGCACCAGCTTGTATAACCAATTGCGCAGCTTCAGGTATCGTCATAAAGTAGCGGCTAATTTTCGGGTCAGTCACCGTAACAGGTCCACCTGCCTCAATTTGTTTTTTAAACAATGGCACCACTGAACCCGATGAACCAAGCACATTGCCAAACCGCACCATAGAAAAACAGGTATTATGATTTTCCTTAGCCAAGGCCTGCAACACAAGCTCCGCCATCCGTTTAGATGCACCCATCACATTGGTTGGTCGCACCGCTTTATCGGTTGAAACCAATGTAAAATTCTTCACATTCGCTGCAATCGCAGCATTGGCAACATTTAATGTGCCAAACACATTATTTGAAATGCCCTCAACAATATTTAATTCAACCAATGGCACATGTTTATAGGCCGCAGCATGATATATGGTATCCACCTTATATTTAGTAAAAATAGACGTTAATCTAAGTTTAGACTGCACGCTGCCCAATATAGGTATGAGTTCAACATTCAGGCCTTCATTTTTAATTGTCGCGCTTAATTCTTGCTCTATTGTATATAAGGAATATTCTGAGCTATCCAAAATGATCAATTGCTTAGGCGCATTCTTGATAATTTGACGACATAACTCAGACCCAATGGATCCAGCACCACCAGTTACCAAAATGGTTTGGTTTTCAATATATAAAGAAAACAATTCTTGAATCGGCGCAACTGGTTCACGGCCTAATAATTCTGTTACATCAATATCCTGTATATCAGAAATTGTTTGTGAACCATCTACCAATTCCGAAATATGTGGCAATGTTTTGATTTTTGCATTGCAATCTTCAAGCGCGAATATAATTTCTCGGCGCTTTTGCTGCGATAAGCTTGGCATGGCCAATAGAATCAAATCCACCTCTAATTCGTCAGCTAAAATAGGTGCATTAATACTTGGATATATTTTTATATTGTCAATTTTTAAGCCGTGTTTGCTAATGTCATCATCTAAAAAACCGACAGCTTCATATTCATCAGATTGCTTCATCATGCGCATTATTTGATGCCCAGCATCACCTACGCCATAAATCAACACCCTCTGGGTCTTCATATTATTTTTTAAAATATTGCTAACATTCACCCGCGCAAAAATTCGCATGGCTATAGTAAAAATACCCAATGTCATCATATAAATGGCAACCAACCTTCGGGGGTTATAGTCTAGCAAAATGTTAATCGCGACCAACATCGCAACTGCGCCAATCAAAGAGCCAAACATTAGCTTCACAATTGACTTCAAACCAATATATCTAAGTATGTCTTTATATAGCCCCAACAGATAAAAAATCAAAACCACAAAGACAGACGTACCAAACACAATTGGCACCATATAAGAATAATTATAAAAATTTGGAAGCTCTTTTTCAATTAAAACAAACGCTACACAAAACGCCACCAATGAAAGCATAAAATCAAATGATGCGGTAACATATTTCCTTTTAAGTTGATTAAGATCCAATATTCCACTTAGTATAGAAGCTAACATGTATACACTCTTTATTTGGAAATTACTATTGATCCATATCTTATACTAAATGTATGCTCGTGTTAAACTAATTGTTGATATACTTAATAACTAATACTTAACATGATTAACACTGTTATTAACGTGTTGTTAACTATAAACATTAGTCAACCTAATTTTATTGAATAAAAAAAAATATTATTAAATTAGACTTTATAACTAGATACTCAACCCAACATTAGCAAATTTCTAGCAGTGATTATTCGAAATAATTTCTGGCCATAAATGGAAAATTAGCTTCGTTTCAACAAACCATTACACGACTTGAAAATGTTGCTCATACACCCTGTATATTTATTTGGATTGAACAATATAAGCTTTTAACTGCCGAGAAATTAAGACAAATCAACGCCAATTTTACGAAAGTCTACTGGCCACAACGCCGCAGATACAATAGCTTTAACTACTTTCCATGCACTTAAAGACAATCCAAATATCATATTATTGGTTGTCGCTGCCAATCATCTGATTAAAGATAAAACCGCATTTTATGCCGCCATTGCCGTTGCCGAGTAATGTGCTCAAAATAGTAAATTGACTACATTTGGCAGCGTGCCAACATCTACCGAACTGGTTATGGCCAATCAGCCTTATTAAATTTGAGTTATTTGCTAAATCACCGTCATATAGAAAAATTCGGCTTATAAAAATGCATACAATTTGAAATAATCACATTTTGCCAATAATAGTTAATAATTCCCGCATATCATTAAACGATGTATTCGCACCGGCCTTTTCAAGGTTAACCTCATACCCGTTAAAACAATGAGACGCACCATAATAACCAATTACAGGCATATTTGCAGCCACCGCAGCACGAACGCCATGCACACTATCTTCAATAACCAAACATTCATCTGCATCAACTTTATGCATGTCTGCGGCGTGTAAATAAAGGTCTGGAGCAGGCTTTGGTTTGGCAACCATCGCACCAAAATAAAGCTTATCTTCAGAAAAAAACCGATCCAATTTAGATGCCTTAATCTTTATCTTAAGGCTATCTGGGTGGCTATTTGAGGCAATACATTTGGCAATCGGCAAATTTTCAAGCATAGATTCAACAAATGGCAAAGGCTTTAACTGTTTCATATAAGCCATACGCGACAAACGTTTTGTCTCCAAAATAAACCCCTCAACCTCACTGGCTCCTATATAATCAGTCAATAAAAGCCGCTTTGCGATATCATCAAGCCCAACAAATAATTGTAAAATTCTCGCTAAATTTATGTCTATTCCCAGCTCATTCAACTGCTTAGTCATCACCTGACCCGCAATAAATTCGCTGTCGACCAACACACCATCAAAGTCAAAAATAATCAATTTAATCGCCAAAATGCATTCCAATTCTATGATGAGAAAAAAGGCCCGTCTCATCATCGAAACGAGCCTCCAGCGGGGAGAACAGTATAATTTTAAAGACGTTTCAACACACCATCCGACAGTATATTCAATATCAGGCAACAAGACGTCGCACCCGCATCCACAACACCACGCGAACGCTCACCCAAGCGCGCCGCACGGCCAATTTTTGCAATCATATCAATGGTGCCATCACGCCCAACAACCGCCGATTCTTTTAACGCTTCCAATGAAACATCAAACGTCTCACCGTTTTCAACCGATGCAGCAAACGCCTCTTTTGCCGCAATAAGGCAATCCAACAGAGTTTTATCACCCAATTTAGCCCCACCAATTTCCTGAACACCGTCAACACCTGCCGTCAGCATGTCTAAAAACAGCGCAGCATCAATGTCATCCTGCCCCTCAATACATTCCGCCATGTCGGCAAACATCATGCCGTATAACGGCCCCATCGAGCCACCAATTTCCGACATTAAAATATCCGACAAAACACTCATCGCTTCATCTAAGCTGCTGTCACTATCAGCCAATCTATCCGCCGCACGCCCAAAGCCCTTGGCCATATTCACACCATGGTCACCATCACCAATTTTACCGTCAATTTCACTTAGATAGGCCTTATTTTCAACGATGATTTTTGCCACATCAATGATAATGTCACCACCGCCCGCATTCTTAAAACTTGTCATTTCAATTCCTTCAAAAACCGGGGCAATCCGTTGGCATGTCCAACAATTGCTTAAGCTCATCATCCACCGCCAAAATAGTCAAAGTCACCCCGACCATTTCTAACGATGTAAAATAATTACCAACAAACGCCTTATGAATTTTCAAGCCACGCGCCGTAATCTGCTCTTGCATGCGCGCATATAAAACATATTGCTCATTCACCGCCGTTGCGCCAAGCCCAGAAACCAAAACCACCACTTCACTACCTTGCGCCAAATTATGATCATCAAGCACAATTTTAACCATTTGGTCGGCAATGTCATTCGCACTGCCCAATTTTGCCACCAATATACCGGGCTCACCATGATGCCCAATGCCAACTTCCATAGTGCCAGGTTCAATCTCAAAATTGGGGTGTCCAACCGCAGGTAAAGTACAAGGCCCAAGCCCAACCCCGACCGAACGGCAATTGTCTATGGCTTTCTGAGCGCTTTGGCAAACTTCATCAAGCGATGCACCCTGCGCAGCTTTAGCACTGCCAATCTTCCACATAAAAATTTCGCCAGCAACACCGCGGCGTTTTTCTCTTTCTTCAATCGGCGCTGAACAAACATCGTCATTAGCCACCACAGTTTGAATCACCACACCGTCTTTTTTGGCCATTTTCTTGGCCATTTTTACATTCATATTGTCGCCAGCATAATTGCCATATAATACCGCAACACCCGCCCCGCCATCTGCCGCCAAAATCGCATCTTTAAAACTTTTTGCCGTTGGAGAAGAGAAAAGCTCACCCACCGCAACCGCATCAACCATATTCTTGCCAATATAACCCATAAATGCTGGCTCATGCCCCGCACCGCCGCCCGTTACAATGCCAACTTTGCCTTTAACTGGCGCATGTTTCGAGATCACCACCCGTGGGTTATTCTCATCTTGTCTCACCCGTTCAGGGTGAGCTTTCACAAACCCAATGACAGTTTCATCAACAATATTATCAGGATCATTTATAAATCGTTGCATATTTTTCCTCACAGCCAAGCTGTTATTTTGTGGTAAAACCACCGTCAATTAGTAAATCTGTGCCATTAATCATGTCAGCGCTGGATGACGCTAAAAACACCGCCGCCGCCGCAATTTCATCAGGTTCAGCAAACCGCCCCACAGGAATAAGCGCCTTCATATTCTCAGCCTTCTCACCACTCCAAGCTTTTTTCCCAAGCTCAGTCATCACCACAGTTGGTGATATACTATTGGCCGTAATGCCATATTTACCCCATTCAAGCGCCAATGTTTTGGTCATGCCAATGATGGCAAATTTCGAGGCACAATAAGCAATATGCTCTTCAATCGCCACCCTTCCAGCTTGCGAAGCCAGATTAATAATTTTGCCAGATTTGGCTTCAATCATATGCCTGCCAATCGCTTGGCAAACCAAAAAACTACCGGTTAAATTTATATCTATCGTACGCTGCCAAGCAGTTAAACTTATCGTCTCAGCAGGGGCAAGGTCAACAATGCCCGCACAATTCACTAAAATATCAATATGTCCAAAATCCTGCATCACCTGCTGGGTCATGATACCAACATTTTCAGCATCAGCCACATTGCAAGCATAGGCCTGCGCATTATCTAAGGTTTCAGCTTTATCTATCGCAGCATCCAAATTCAAATCAACAATCGCAATCTTCACGCCCTTTTGATCAAATGCATCAGCAATCGCCGCGCCAATGCCCGATGCCCCACCAGTTATAAGTGCGGTTTTGCCATCCAAACAAAAATCAAAAATATTCGTCATAATTCAGTCTCTTGGTTTATCTGCGGGCTGGCAATTAAACCAGCCCGCAAAAATTCAGTCATTATTTACGTGACTCAAGTAAAACATCTACATTGTCCAATGTCACTGGTGTCCACGGAACATTATATTCTGCATCCGTACCACCATTCCAAGGCATGTCACTATAACTTGCCCAAATGCTAGACATAGGCTCATAATCACCATCCTTAGATTTCGAAATGGCAATATCCAACGCACCTTGTGCCTGCGCAAATGCATCTTGCAAAATAGACGCCATATCATTGCGCTTCACAGCGTGTAGAGCATCCGTAATGCCGTCAATACCAGCAATAGCAAAGTCACTAACCTCAAGGCCAGCCGCTTTAATCGCTTCAATAGCACCCAATGCCATTTCGTCATTTTGGCCAATCACCCCATCAATTTCATTCGGATGCGCAGTTAACCAGTTTTCCATAAGCGTTTGAGATTCAGCACGTGACCAATTGGCTGTTTGCTGCTCAAGCACTTTAACATCTGGGCATTCTGCCAAGGCTTTTTTATTGCCTTCAAGCCGCGAAATTTGAGCCGATTGCCCAATCGGGCCTTCTAAAATAACCACATTACCCTTGCAGCCTATTTTATCAAGAATATATTTGGCTTCCATATAACCAGATTGCACATCATCAGACCCCACATAAGCAGTCAATAGATCAGAATTAACTCTGGTGTTAGAGCCAATAACCGGAATGCCCGCATCAGATGCAGCTTGCACAGCAGTTGCGCCCGCTTCAACGTCAATCGGCACAAAAATAATCGCGTCATATTCTTGTGTAATCATCGTTTCAAACTGTTCTTGTTGCACAAGTGCATCATAACGACCATCAAAAATAGTCAAATCAACTTCACCCTTTACGACCGCAGGATGTTGCTTTAATGATTCAGCCCAAATTTGCATAAATTCGGCGTTAAGGCCATAAACAGCCGCGCCAATTTTAGGGTTATCGGCAGCAAATGCCGCCTGCCCTGTCAGCATAGTTCCAGCAACAATTGTGCTGGCCAAAATGGCTTTCATTGTCCAAGATTTTAATGTTTTCTTCATCACGCTTTCCTCCATATTTGCGTATTTTCAACTAAGCAATGAGCTTCGCAACTTCACTGCATTCTTAAAACAGAATTAACTGCTATTCTTTCAAGTCTCTATTCTTTCAAGCATTAATGCTTGTTTTTCGATTGATCGAGCATAACCGCAGCAACAATCAACATGCCTTTAATCACCTGCTGGTAATAAGATTCAACACCCATTAAATCCAAACCATTATTCATAACGCCAATAAGCAATGCGCCAATCAATGTACCCGTAATCCGCCCCACGCCGCCAGACAAGCTCGTGCCACCAATCACCACCGCAGCAATCGCGTCCAACTCATAAGCAATGCCCGCTTGGGTCAGGCCAGAGCCCGTACGTGCGGCCAACACCATACCGCCAACCGCCGCCAAACCACCACTGATCGCATAGACAATAAATTGAATTTTACCGACATTAATTCCAGAAACTTTGGCGGCATGAGGGTTGCCACCCGCCGCATAAACATAACGACCAAAACGGCTAAAATTCAGTACCCACCAGGCAATCGCAAACACAATCACCAAAATCACCACAGGCATCGGAATGCCCAATATATTGCCTGTGCCAATCCACCTAAATTCAGGTGTCAAAGCAGGCACAGGCTTACCACCCGCATATATAAGCGTTAACCCGCGCGCCGCCGATAACATGCCCAGCGTCGCCACAAAAGCCGGCACATGAAAACGCGACACCACCAAACCCGAGATACCACCACATATCATGCCAACAGATATGCCGGCCATTATGGCTATGATCGCAGGATACGGGCCACCAGCCACCATTGCACTGCTAGATGTCGTCGCCAATGAGGCGGCCACAACACCCGTAAAAGCCACAATCGATCCCACCGATAAATCAATACCGCGCGTTAAAATTACAAATGTCATGCCAATGGCCAAAATGCCATTAATCGATGTTTGGCGTAATATGTTCAAAACATTGCGCGTGGTTAAAAAATATTCATTAGCAAAAGCCAAAAAAACGCAACAAGCTACGAGCGCTAAAAATATGCCATATTGCTGCGTAAACTGTATCATCCTAACTTTTACAGATAGGTTTTCCTGACCTTCCGCTGGCGTCACTATTTTCATAAATTTCCCATCAAATATTCATCCTAAAATTTAATTTTTTCCACTTTTAAACCGACAAATGCATAAGCTGTTGTGGCGTGGCATCAGCGCGGCTAATCTCACCCGAAATCAAACCGTCCCTAACCACCAATATCTGGTCGGCCATCCCAAGCACTTCGTCAATTTCCGAGCTAGACATAATAACCGTCCCGCCATTTTCAGCAAATTCAGACATCACACGGTAAATTTCACGTTTCGCCCCCACATCAACCCCCCGTGTTGGCTCATCCAGCAATAAAATATCAGGATTGGTCAAAAACCATTTCCCCAGCACAACTTTTTGCTGATTACCGCCAGATAATCCAGATACTTTCAATTTATCACTCGCAGTTTTAATCGAAAAAAGATCAATCATACGCTTTGCCGCCGAAGTCTCTTTTTTGCCATTCATTTTAACCGCATTACCCAAATTTTTAAGATCAGCAAGGCATATATTGGCCCGAACATCCTCACTCATCACCAATCCACTGCCTTTGCGATCTTTGGTCACAAATGCCAACCCATTATCTATTGCATCTTGTGCAGATTTTATGTGAACCTGCTCGCCGTTGATTTTTAGCGTGCACCCCTTACCAGAAAGCCCAAATATATTCTCAAATATCTCCGTACGGCCAGCCCCCATAAGCCCGTAAAGCACCAATATTTCACCTTCATGCGCCTTCAAAGAAACATCCTGAATCAGCTCGCCATTGGTCAGTTTTTCAAGCTCCAACACAATTTTATCTTTAGGTTTGTTTTGTTTCACAAACTCTTCTTCAAGTGGCCTCCCCACAATCAGCTCAATTAACTTGTTGCGGTCAACATCTTCAATGTCGCCCGTTTCGATATACTGACCGTCCCTAAAAATGGTATAATGATCCGATATATCCATAATTTCACCAAGCCGATGCGAAACATAAATCACACCCTTACCGCGAGATTTCAACACGGCGATGGCCGCAAATAATTGCTCAACCTCTTTTTCACCAAGTGCCGATGTCGGCTCATCCATAATGATAATGTCAGAATCATAGCTTAACGCTTTGGCAATTTCGACCAGTTGCAACTGAGCCACAGTCAAATTCATCATCACTTGTTTTGCCGACAGCGGAAAACCCAAATCGTCCAATATTTTTTGAGCCGCCGCATTCATTTCTTTAAAACTAACCACGCCCCATCTATTCACTGGCTCGCGGCCTAAAAACATATTCTCAGCAACACTCATCGCTGGCACAGGGCTAAGTTCTTGCTCAATTATCGATATACCCGCCTGCAAAGCTTGCGCTGGGTTTTGAAAATCAACCAGCTCGCCTTTGCATTTTAACAGCCCCGCATCACGCGATATAATGCCCATAATGATAGATAGAAATGTCGATTTCCCAGCCCCATTGCCACCGCAAAGCGCATGAACAGAGCCAGCCATCAGGCGAAAATCAACACCCTTAAGAGCGGCAACACCCCCAAAAGATTTTTTAAGTCCTTGTGCTTCTAATAGCGGAACATTCATGAAGCCCTCCGAATTCATAACTCATCATTTGAACTAAATAAGATCATATGATCAACTAAGTCAAGCGGTAATTTAAATTAAAATGCCATAATTAGCCAATATTTCTAAATATATAAAATCAAAAGAACAATAAGTTGACATATGATCAATTACTATCTATGGATTCAATGTCAGTAATAATAAGTTTAAGGACAGGTATGAAATTAGCAATTGGTTGTGACGAAGCAGGGTACCCGCTAAAAGAAATTTTAATTGAGCATTTGAATGAGCTTGGTTTCGATGCCGATGATTTTGGCAGCGAGAAAGATGAAACCGTCCTATATCCAGACGTGGCTTTTAAGGTTGCGCAATCCATTGCCGATGGCAACTATCAACGCGGCATATTAATATGCGGCACAGGCATCGGCATGGCAATCAGTGCCAATAAAGTAAACGGCATAAGAGCAGCACAAGCCGCCGATACCTATTCAGCCGAGCGCGCCCAAAAAAGCAATGATGCACAAATATTATGCCTCGGCGCCCGAGTCACAGGCAATGAATTGGCCAAATCCATCGTCACCTCTTACCTCAATTCAAGCTTTCAAGGTGGTGGCTCTGCCAATAAAATAGCCCGCATTATAAATTATGAAGCCAATAACCCAAACAGCTAATAGATTTTAGCCAATATAATTTAATTACTGTTTAGAGATTAGACTTACAGGGCTTTCTATGCTTTATATTATTCACCAATATTAGGATAATTGAGAACTATGGCAAGTCATAAGAAAATTGATGATACTTCAATAAATATCGGATTGCTAACCGAAATTTCGCGCAGATATTATATCGATAAAGAAACTCAAGACTCCATAGGCAAAACCCTAAACTTGCCAAGAATGAAAATCAACCGACTGCTAAAACAAGCGCAAGATGAAGGCATTGTCGAAATTCGCGTGCGTTTTCACAGCGCCGAAACCAGCGAATTAGAAAACCTATTTCGCAAACATTTCGGATTAAAAAACCTACTCATCGCCCCAGATGGTCAGTCCCAAGAACAACAAAGAACCAATGTTGCGGTTGTGGTGAGCAATTTTTTAGAGGTTAATTTACGCGAAAATTCGGTCATCACAGTCGGCATGGGGCGTAATGTTGCACGCGTATCAAAGGTCAATACAAATCGCAAATTCGACTCGCTAACCTTCGTTGCAGGCAGCGGCGGCGCCACAGAGGCGACCGAAGGCGGCAACGCAGATCACATCGCCCGCAATTTAGCCATTCAATTTGGCGGCACGTCCGAAACCCTATATGCCCCCGCCTTTGTTGCCGATGCAAAACTGCACCAATCCTTAATGGAAAATGACACAATAAGGCGCACCTTAAACTTAGCCCGCAGCGCAAATTTTGCACTCATCGGCATTGGCGATCTAGGCCCAGATAGCCATATGGCGCGCATGGGCTGGTTCAGTCACGAAGAATTCAAACAAGCCCAAGCCCAAGGCGTTGTCGGTGATCTCATGGGCTATGATTTTTTCAACAGAGACGGCAAAACCTGCAACAACGAGCTCGGCGAACGAGTGATCGGCCTGACCATTAACGACCTAAGACAAATAAAAAACACCATCGCCATCGCCTCCGAAACCAGCAAAATCACCGCAATAATCGGCGCCTTAAAAACCGGCGCAATAGATATCTTAGCCACCACACTATCCAATTGCGTCGCTATTTCAGAATATTTAAAAACCGAAAACCCCAATTGATCAAATCATCTTGGTTGGCGCTTAGAGTTAACCTGCCTCGCCCCTTCATAAGCATCAAATAACCTTAAATTATTTATATCCAAAACAGCAGGACAGTTTTTTGTCGGCCTTTCATGATACATCACACGCCCACGCACATCAGCCACTGCGTCCGCTTCAAAAAACTGCCCATAACAAGTCGAATGACAATAGAATAAAGTCCCAGCTTGGTTTAATGTCTTTTTCACACTTCCATCAGTCTGCAATAATTGTTCATTTTGCAAAGCGCCCGTCATCACATGGCATAAATCACTGCTATTTTTACGAACCTCATAATTAGTAACCTCAAATTTTATCGGGCTCCCAACAATTTCATTACCATATTGGTCTATGCGCGCATCCCATTTATCACGCCCAAAACCGCGCGCCTCATTGCCAACAAAACAATCCTAAACATCATATTTTGCGTCATGTTTTACATTATAAAAATAATCATCACTCTGATCATAAACGCCCCCCATGGCTCTGGTTTGGCAAACCACTAGATTTAAAACGCGCCACATCATCACCACAACTAAGATTTGTCACCTCTTCCGTATAACAAGCTTTATCACATGCACATTTATCCACGTCGTGGCTAACATTGTCATACGCATAAACTGGCAAACATCCCACAATCAAAATCACCAAAGTTAAACATACTTTCCTCATCACACCATTCCCTATTTGATAGTTTTACGACACAATAAAGTGTTGCTTTGCTCTAAATCCGCACCCCAAATAAGCTGCGCATCACCATTCCATCTAACTCGGTCATACCCATCTTTCGGCCCCACTTCCCGCTCAGAATATTCAAAAGCCGCAGGCCAAGATGAATCATCAAAATCCAATGCTTTCCAGCCTGTAGGTTCTGCAATTTCATCAAAGCCACAGTCACCCACACCAGCAACAGGATTTCTAGATTTTTCACATGATTTATTTAAAGGAGCCGTATGAACAGTCAAACATTTCCACCCAAAATTCGTAACCGCTATCACCTCACCGTCACTCAAAAATTGCGCGATTAACCCTCCATCACCCATTTGTTGTCTACCACTACCAATATATTCCAAGCCCGTATCATTAGCCTTAAAATCTTTAGCCACAAAGTTCAAAACATAAGGCCGAGTCGCTTGAAACCGAAAGCTTTCCTTATTAAATGAACGCTCAGTATTGATAGAAACACTATCTTCCTTCACCAATGTCTCATTCACATAAAATGCAAACCAATTATCCGCCCAAACATCAGCTTCGATAGTTTCCGCATATGTTGGCATCACCGCTAACAAGCTAGAAGCTAAAATAAATACAACTCTCTTCATTCCATTTTCCCCTTTAGTTTTCATATAAGTTTGGTCAAAAAGCCTAATTTTACTGGTGCATGATTTCCACCTCATTTAAGAGGCCAGTCATTGCGTGAAGACTAAAACATGCATATATCTGCGAGCTAGATTTTACCAACAGCAGTAGCTTTTGAAGCCTGTCCAAGTATAGTGCATAACGCTATTTCAAATTGAAAAAATACAGTGCAAACCAGAACTTACAATTTGTTACAAATTAGCCACCTAGATTACAATTACTTACAGCTAGTTACAATTTGTTACATTTAATAAGTATTTATACACAAAAATGCAAAAAACCCTTTCGATCTTAAAAAAAACTACCACTAACGGCGTTGCTTCTACGCGGGCTAACAAATTACGCCGGTGCTGAAACGCAAAACACTCCCACAACACCAGAACCGCTTCTGTCGGCGTATGGTATAGAAGCTGGCTGTGATTCTATTAAAACAAATTCCAATTTGCGGATTTAATAGCTGATCTTGAATTCGAGAGTTCAGATCTTCATACGCTTTTTGTTCTAGCGAAGTATAAGGTGAATGCAAATGATATTGACATTACGACACCGTTTCAAATGATTTTACTTAATCCTGGGTCACGAAAAATGATTACTAGTAAGAGCAATGAATTATTTTCATCAGAACCATTCTAACAAGACCTTAGTGCCAACCTAAATCTTCATCAGAAGACCAAGCCAAACAAACTAAAATTAGTAATTTCTTAGTTAAATGGGGACCATAATTGTAAATTACCATCCACACTCCATTACCAGCCACAAAAAAAGCCCCACTATTGTGAGGCTATTGTGTTTGTATTTTCTTTTGGTTGCGGGGGTTTGCACCTCACTGCTCCTGCCAATTCATTCTCTCGACATTTCTGATGTACGAAAACCTAAGGTAACTCCCTAGTTTTCAATCAGTTTGTCGTTGCAGGAAGATAGCAATGACCAACCCAAAAACAAACTTACGTGGGAAAGGTGTTTCACCTTTTTCGTTGCGACTTACATTTGAAGAACGTGCAATTCTTAAAAGAAATGCTGGCAGCATGACACTATCTGCATACATAAAGTCTCAAATTTTTCCTGATAATGCCGCAAAATATAAAAAGAATAGTTATGCTCCAAAGACAAGTGCAAAACGACTGTCACAGCTTCTGGCAAAACTTGGTTCTTCAAATATTACCAACAATATAAATGTTATTGCCTCGGAGATTAATTCTGGCACATTACTTTTCGATGAGGACATTAAGTCTAACATCAATCAAGCATGTATCGACATTCAAGACATGCGAATATTATTAATGCAGGGCTTAGGTATGAAACTTTCCCAGCCTTTAATAAAGACTACATCTGAATTTACGAAAGCCTCCAATAATGGACAATCATTATGATATTAAAAGGCTCTCAACGCGCTGGCGCAAATAACCTCTCAACTCACTTAATGAATGACAAGGACAATGATCACGTCAATGTTTATGAGTTGCGCGGTTTCATGTCTAATGATTTACATGGTTCATTATCTGAAATCCACGCAATTTCTAAAGGTACAAAATGTAGTCAATTCATGTTCTCATTAAGCCTTAGTCCGCCCAAAGATGCCACTGCCAATGAAGATGACTTTGTAAAAGCCATTGAGCAAGCTGAACTCAAGCTTGGCTTAGATCATCAACCCCGTGCCATTGTGTTTCATGAAAAAGAAGGCAGGCGACATGCTCATGTTGTTTGGTCGCGAATTAATACTGACAGTATGACTGCCATCAATCTCCCGCACTTTAAACGCAAGCTGAATGACTTAGCGCGTGATTTATATTTAGAACATGGTTGGCAATTGCCCGATGGTTTCAAACATGGACATGGTAAAAACCCATTGAACTTTACATTGGCAGAATGGCAACAAGCCAAACGTTTGAAAATTGACCCACGCGAAATCAAACAAGATTTTGCAGAAGCTTGGCAACGCTCCGATGGTATTAAGGCATTCTCAAATGCAATGGCTGAAAAAGGTTATTACCTTGCCAAGGGCGATAGACGCGGCTTTGTTGCCATCAATATTCAAGGTGAAGTATTTTCAGTACCAAAATGGATTGGTATCAAAACCAAGGAAGTGAAAGAAAAATTTGGCAATCCAGATTCTTTACAAAGTGTTGTAGAGACTACAGACAAAATCAAAAATTTAGTTAAAGATAAACTCGTAACCTTCACTCATGATGTTGATCAAAAGCATAGTGATGATTTCAAACCGCTAATGTTGCAAAAGCAGGATATGATTACTCTACATAAACAAGAACGCAAAGTCACAAAAAATGGGCAACAAAAACGCTGGAACGCTGAACATCAAACCCGCATGCAACGTCTTAATACTGGTTTCCGCGGATTATGGGATAAAATATCGGGTGCATCTGGTAAAATTAAAAAACAAAACGCACTCGAGGCTACAAAATACATCAAACGTGATCAAATCCAACGTGACAGGTTGGTTTTTGCTCAAATAAAAGATCGCCAAAAGCTACAGAAGGAAGTCGAGGCTTTACGGCGCAAGCATAGCCTAAATCGTACATTACTAGCTCGTGAAATCAACCAAACCATACAAATTTCTGAATTGAATGGACAACGAGATCAATCACAATCACGCAGAATCCCTAGATCACATCAACGATCTTTTCCTTAGATACGGCAAACACCCTAACGCTCACCTATGTACGTTGTTTTATCGTAACGAACATAAATCCCGTTTTATGTTCGTTATATACTTGTAACACTCATCCATGTACGTTAGGTTTGATTAACAAACAAAAACAATAGAAAACGTTCGTTAAAGATATGAATTATAAAAATAGAATTGGGCGCTATATTAAAAGCTCCGCTGTAGCAGGAGAAACATATAAAGCCTATATGCCAACGCCACTGCCGCCAGAACCAGAATTAGACATGGCTAGCCTATACACGTTGCTTGACAAAGCAAGTGCAGCATTGGGGCGTTTGGATGGTATGAGCATGGTTCTTCCTGATCCTTCATTGTTTCTATACATGTATGTGCGCAAAGAGGCAGTATTGTCTTCTCAAATTGAAGGTACTCAATCATCATTATCAGATCTTCTTTTATATGAGAATGCCGATGCTGCTGGCGTTCCTCTAGATGATGTAACTGAAGTGTCATGCTATGTATCGGCTATGAATTACGGACTAGAGAGATTGAAGGAATTTCCTTTATCACTAAGGCTCATTCGTGAAATTCATGCAAAACTCATGGATAATGCCCGTGGTGGCAATAAACAGCCAGGAGAATTTCGCAGGTCGCAAAACTGGATAGGTGGAAACAAGCCCAGCAACGCCCGTTTTGTCCCGCCGCCACCAGAAAAACTAATGGAATGCTTAGGTCAATTTGAAACCTTCCTTCATGATGAAAAGGTACAACTCCCAATATTAATCAAAGCTGCACTCGCACATGTACAATTTGAAACCATTCACCCGTTCTTAGACGGTAATGGCCGTTTGGGCCGATTGCTAATCACCTTCATTTTGTGTGATAATGGTGTTCTCAAAGAACCGTTATTATATTTAAGCCTTTATTTTAAAGCCAATCGTGATGCGTATTATGGACATTTACAAGCAGTTCGCGAAAAAGGCGAATGGGAAGAATGGATTAAATTCTTTTTAACAGGTGTTGTAGATACTGCAAATCAAGCAACCGAAACCGCCCAAGCCATAATTCAATTGTTCAATGCGGATAGAAATCAAATTGAAATATCTGGCAGGTCAACGGCTGCAGTTTTAACAATTCACACTTATTTGCAGAAATACCCTGTGTCGAATACAACTTCTATACGTGAAAGAACCAATCTATCGCAACCAACAGTCATGCGTAGTTTATCTACTCTTGAATCATTAGGAATAGTAAAGGAAATAACAGGGAAAGCACGAAACAAGATATTCGTCTATAATGAGTATTTAGACATTCTGAATAAGGAGACTGTTCAGAATTCTGTGTCAGCTAAATTATATGTCTAATACGTCATCTAATCTGCCTCCAAAATATATATGCAATTGGGATAATGTCAAATTC
>NVQL02000047.1 GCA_002400495.2 Alphaproteobacteria bacterium
TTATTTATCCAAAGTAGAGAGTAGCTCGTCGTCTATCTTAACTGATGCGAATGGTGATGCGGCTATCAGCGTGCCAGTGAGCGAAAGCGATAAAGCTGCAGCTGAAAAGGGCTTAGAGAATTTATTGAACCAAACTCAATCAAATGAGCCAGCTGTGCCAGTGTCTCAATAGGTAATTTATATATTGATATTCGTGATTTTAAGGTGCTGAACTTATGTTCGGCACCTTTTTTGATTCGTGAAAGAAATTAGCTGCCAATATATTCTTGCATGGCTTTGGCTTCATGTTCCATGGCTTCCATCCGTGCTTTGACAATGTCACCAATAGAAATAACTGCAATGAGCTTGTCGCCATCCATAACTGGCATGTGGCGGAAGCGGCCAGTTGTCATTTTATTCATAATCTGATTGATGGTTTCGAAGCTTGAGCAGCTGATCGGGTTGGCGGTCATATGCTGGCTGACTTGTTGAGTGAGGATGGTCGCGCCCGACTGGCCTAGAGCCTTAACCACATCGCGTTCCGATATAATACCTTCGACCAGACCTGTAGATGAGCAGACAATAATGGCGCCGATGCGGTTTTCGGTCAATATATTGCATACGTCTTGCAGGGTTTTGGTTTGAGAAATGGTGATGATCTTGTGATCTTTATTTTTGAGTAAAGCTGAAACTGTCATGTAAACTCCTTGAAAATTGAACAATCAATAATCCAATGGTAACTCAAGATAATGGTTTTGCAAGCAAGTTTATTATTGTTCTAAATACGCAATGTTTTAGGGGTGGTTACTTTTGGATTAATACTGCTAAAAACCGCTTACTTTGTTATTCAACAAAATAATATGTGCATAGATTTTAAAAGCTTGGTTTAAAAGTTTTTAGTGAAGTTGTATTAACTATTGTCGGCTATTTTGTGCCCATAGAGATTGAAAAACAAGAATTGTTTTAATCATTTAACAGAAAGTTAAAAATATCAATGAGCTATGGTTTTTATTTTTATAAGAATATTTTTCAACGACATTTTATAAATTTACGTTCTAATTTTTAGGCAGTTATTGTTTATGTATAGAGTTTCTCGAATTTAGTTTTGCGTATAAAATTTGGTTTTGCGTATTAAGCAGGAGGTTTTTTTGACCTCCTGCTTTTTTTGTTTGGGGCAATTGGCAAATATAAAGCCCAGCAGATGCTGAGCTTTTTATTTTGTTTCATCTGCGCTTATTGTAAGACGATGTTTTGTCTGTGGTTTTGATATGGCTGCTGCATGATGGGTTGGCCTTGATTATATTGGTTGTAAGGCTGATATTGCTGTTGATATTGCGCTTGGCGTTGATACTGCGCTTGTTGCTGATGCTGACCCTGTGTTTGATACTGACCCTGTGTTTGATACTGTGCTTGGGTTTGCATTTGAGATTGACTGCCCTGAACGTAGATCGAACGAGATTGATATAATGTTGGCGCGATAGAAATGTTGCCTTTAGGTGATGTACATTCGCCTTTCACCGCCAGAATTTTCGCTGCGTGAATATATAGGATTGACTGGTTGGTTGAATATGTACTGGTGGGTTGGTGTGCAGCACAAGATAATTGACCATTTGAATTGAGGAAGACGCCTTGACCTTCTGCACATTCTAACACTTGATTTTCATTAAATGACACGCCACCATGAGAATAGCTGCCAAATGTAAGTGATAGGAAATCGGTGCCTAGGCAATAGAAAATCTCGCGATTCCAACCATGGTTACCGCCGTTTTTGGTGGCTTGGGTTTGCGCTTGCGCTTGGTACTGAGCTTGATATTGCGCTTGGGCTTGATAGCCACCGTTTTTGTTTTGCCCGCCATTGGCATAGGCTTGGCCACAAGATGCTTGGCTTTGGCTTTGATATTGGCTTTGGAAATTATAGCTTTGGTTTGCGCTGGATTGGCAACCAGATTGATGTTGATATTGCCCTTGCGCTTGAAAACTGCCTTGAATTTGCGCTGAACCGCCAACATTATAAGTGGAGTTGAGAGCTATATAGCCGTTCATTTTATATTTATAATTATTGGTGCGGTTTAACAATATTGAAACTGTGTCGATAGAATTGTTGCCGCCATTTTTATTGTGGCCGCCGTTTTTATAATGATCACCGTTATTGGGTACATTGTTGCCGCCATTTTTATCGTGCCCACCATTTTTGTAATGACCGCCATTTTTATTATGGCCCCCATTTACGGGATCAGCTAATGCGATATTGGGTACAATAACTGAAGATAACAGGAGCAATGCCAAGGTGGAATTAAACAATTTATAGTGCGACATACTGGATACTCTCAAATACTATTACTAAAACCTCGCCTTACAAAACACGGCGGGTTGCCCGCATTATGAATATAAGGTTTAACCAAAAGGTAAATTTTTAGCTATTTTTCTTGCTATTGCTTGTTTTAGCTGCTTAATAATTTGTTAACGATTGATATTGGCACGCGGATTGCAACGTATTAGATATTCTAGTTTGGAACTGGAATATAGCAATTGGCTATGTATCAATATATTACAAGGCGCCCCAAAATGAGACAATGCTGTGCCAGAGTCTCTCATTGGTAGTGAGTTAGGCGAATTTATGAAATTATTTACAACAAAATACCTATATGAATATTGGAATGAATTGCGTGGTAAAAGAATTGCACCAAACCGCAAGGAACTAGACCCTAATATTTTAAAAGATGTATTGCCAAACCTATTTTTACTCGATCGGATAGGTAGAGATACTTATAACTTTCGGTTAGCTGGTACCAAAACATGCGATATTTTTGGTAAAGAATTGCGCGATCAGAATTTTTTAGATCTTTGGAGCGCCAATGATAGAGACAGTTTCACTTCATTATTAAGTACTTTGAGTGAACAAGGTGCCGCCATAGTGTGTGGGCTGAGAGGCCTAACAGCTGAGAACCAAATAGATGGTAAGCCTGGCCAAGTGAATTTTGAATTATTGGCATTGCCTTTATTTCATAAACCGTCGGGCAATTGTACAAGCGTGATCGGATCGTTTGGATTTGATGCTGAAATCGAGCGCCAACATTTATTACCTATTCAGCAAATTGAAATGGTTAGTTTGCGGGTAATTTGGCCAGTTGAAAATAAGCTGAGTTTGCCCAAAGTTGTATCTAGCAAGAATTCTTTGTTGCAAATTGCCATTGATGAAGCTGAAAGTGCTACAGGCCAACCTGATTATTTGGCTAGACGTGCGCAGTTTAAGCTGATTGAAGGTGGTAAACAATAGTTTGCATTATAGGTTTTAAGGTTTAGACCTGTAAATATGTAAGCGAATTTTATATTTTGTATTTTTGCCGCGCTCTTCATAGCTCTTTAACCATAATTTTTTATGCTGAGTTAAATAATGAATGAGCAGGCTATGGATCCGATAAGAAAAAAAATAATAAAATTATCTGGATATTATCCGTTTAAATTCAGATCTGTTGATGTGAATTTGCCTGGTCGGTTTATGCGGGCTGACCGTAGTGAGTATGAATGCTTGGCTTATATCATGTCAGCAGGCGAGGTTTCCATTCAAACACCAAACGGCGTTGCAAAAGATGAGCGGATTGTGGCTTATCTGGAAACTGTTGGCCGTTTGGCGGGGCAAGTGACTGAGATCACTGAGCGTGGGTTTGTTATGTCGATAGTGGCGCCGAGTAGACATCGGGATAAATTGGCCGATAAACTAACTTGGGTGCATAATTTAAATAAATCTGCCATTAATGACGATCGCGATCAAAAAAGATTCACGCCTATTTATGATAAATGTGAAATATCTGTGGTCACTGGTGAGGTTTATCAGTGCCGTTTGATAGATATGTCGGTCGGTGGCATGGCGGTGAATGTTGATTTAAAGGCACCAGTTGGGTCTTTGGTTCAGTTTGAAGACGCATCTGCAGTGGTTGTGCGTAATTTTCAGGGCGGAATTGCGCTGGAATTTGTGGACAGGCCCTCAAAAGGCGTCATTCATAAATATTTTATGCGTGACGACCTTTAGATAGGGTTTAAATTTTCCTAACATCTAGATGTGGTTTTTATCATTCAGCTTTACGCTTGGTTTGTACTTGTTCAAAATGGCACAGGTGAGAGGGTGATATTGTCATTATTTTAGCAAATAACATGTGCTGATTTGACACGCGGCAAGATTACTGACTTATTAAAATTTCAAAATATATATATAAAACAATATGTTATCAGGTTATTGAAAATTGGTTCAATTTGAACTAAATTTGATGAAATATTGAGTTAAATTTAACTTAATTTGCTCCTATCAGTTTATAACTAAATAAAAAATTATGTGAGAAATTCAGCCCATGATGAAATTGGTCAGGGATTGACAAATGGGTAAATTAAATAGAATTGTGAAGGTAGGGATGACGGTTACGGCCTTGTCCTTATCTATGAGTGTAAACGCACAAGCATCACATCTAAATAGTTATAGAGATTTAATTACGAGTAGCATTGGCGGTTCAAGCCAAGGGAATGCGCGACGGGCGACGGGCTTGTCTTCTTATATGAATATATATGGAGAGACGAGCGCACCGTTAGGCTTTATGAGCTTTTGCTCGCGTTATCCTAGTGATTGTACGGGCGGCACAACGCGGCCTTCGGTAATTGAGTTGGATGCTGGTAGTTGGGGGGCGCTTAATGAAATTAATGATTTTGTGAACGCCGCTGTACAGCCAGTATCGGATCAGGAATTATATAATCAAATTGAAATGTGGGATTACCCTAAAAATAAGGGTGACTGTGAAGATTATGTCTTGGCGAAGCAAAAAAGATTGATTGAACTGGGTTGGCCGCGGGAAAGCTTGCTGATTACAGTTGCGATTGATGAGTTTGGTGGAGGCCACGCGGTGCTGACTGTGAAGACCAGCATTGGAGATTTGATTCTGGACAATCAACGAGGTGATATTTTGCCTTGGCAACAGACCACATACACATATGTAAAACGTCAATCTACGTCTCATCCAGCATTATGGGTGTCTCTCAGCTTAGTAGATTGATTTATAAGAGCGTTTCCTGATTAGAGGCTTGCTTTGATAATGCAAGCCGTAAGAATTGGGATTAATCAGGAAGCGCTCTCACGGATTTGGGTTCGGACGACCCCTCAGACCATCCATCATTTAGTCTGAACCTGAAAAAGGCCGCTGCTTCTCTGAAGTGGCGGTTTTTTTATGCGCGTGGTGATTAATAACCGAATTGTTCGCGTAAAATACGTTCTTCGAGGCCATGTTTGGCATCGAATAGCATGGTGGCATATTTATCTTTGCACTGTTTTACCGAGATTTCACTAACATTGCGCACTTCTTGATGATCGGCAACGGCCGAAACGGGGCGCTTTTCTGGATCGCAGATTTTAATTGATATGCTGACGTCATCAGGCAGCAAAGCGCCGCGCCAATGGCGGGGGCGGAATGGGCTGATGGGGGTGAGAGCGATTAATGGCGTGTTGATGGGAATGATTGGCCCATGGGCTGATAGGTTATAGGCAGTGCTGCCAACAGGTGTGGCGACGATGATGCCATCGCAGACCAATTCTTCGAGCCGAGGTTTTTGATTGATCGAAATATGCAATTTGGCGGCTTGGTGAGTTTGGCGTAGCAAAGACACTTCGTTAAATGCCAGAGCCTTATGTTTTTTACCGTCCATGGTTTTGATATTGGCCATTAATGGGTGTGCGACATATTGTTGGGCTTCGTTGAGCCGCTCATGCAGATCTTCATCGTTGAATGCATTCATTAAAAAACCAACTGTGCCACGGTTAAGGCCGTATATAGGGAGGTTGCGGGCGTTATGATGGCGTAAGCATTCGAGCATCAGGCCATCACCACCAAGTGCGATGATGACATCGGCTTTATCGACAGAAGCATCGCCGTATTTTTTTATCAACATGGCTTTTGCCGCTTGGGCATCGGCGGTTTTGCTGGCCACAAAACTTAAGTTTTTATATTTCATTTTTCTGCCTATTTTTATGTAAAACCACACTAGGGTCAGGCTTTAGCAAGGTCAATATAAATGCATATATAGACCTTTATACAATTTATTTAACAATATTTATGTGTTGAATAAATTAATTTACACTAATTATAAGGTATTTTATTGACTTTGCTCTAAATATTGTGAATAAACATAGAAAATAATCTATGGAAAGGTGCGCCCAATGTCGCGACTTGATGATTTAGAAGCTCAGAGCATATATATTTTTAGAGAAGCTTTTAACAAAATCGAAAATATTGCTTTATTATGGTCTTTAGGAAAAGACTCTAACGTTATGGTTTGGTTGGCTAAAAAGGCTTTCTATGGCCATGTGCCTTTTCCTGTGATGCATGTTGATACAGAAAAAAAATTCAAAGAAATGTATGAATTTCGGGATCGGTATGCGGATGAATGGAATTTAAACTTTATCCGTGAAGTGTGCCCGCCGCTTGAAGAAATGGATGACACTTTGCCACCAGCGGCGAGAAGCGCGGCCCGTAAAACGGTTGGTTTGCGTGATGCGACTAAAAAGCACGGCTTTAACGGTTTGTTTGCGGGCATTCGGCGTGATGAGGAGGCGATCCGCGCCAAGGAGCGGGTGTTTAGCCCACGTGGTGCCGAAGGTAAGTGGGATTTTAAGCATCAACCGCCTGAATTTTGGGATCAATATAAAACTGAATTTCCAGAAGGCACGCATATTCGCATTCATCCATTATTGCAATGGACTGAGTTGGACATTTGGAATTACACGCATCGTGAGGGCATTCCGATTATCCCGTTATACCGTTCGAAAAACGGGCTGCGTTACCGTTCATTGGGTGATGAGGACATTACCAACCCAGTGAAAAGTGACGCTTATACCATTGAAGAAATTATTGCTGAATTGGGTTCGACCAAAGTGTCTGAACGCAGTGGCCGTGCGCTTGACCACGAGACTGAAGACGCGTTTGAGCGTTTGCGTGCAGAAGGGTATCTATAGTTATGAATATGCAAGATAATGATATTAAAGCGCAAAGCAGCGCACGTGAATTGCTAAAAGTGGCAATTGTTGGCCATGTCGACCATGGCAAATCGACCTTTGTCGGGCGGTTATTTCATGACACTGATAGTTTGCCCGAAGGTAAATATGAAAGCATTGTCGCGATGTGCGAAAAGCGCGGTGTAGAATTTGAATATGCGTTTTTGATGGATAGTTTTCAGGCAGAACGTGATCAAGGGATTACCATAGATACCAGCCAGATTTGGTTTAACACCGAGCAGCGTGATTATACGATAATTGACGCGCCTGGCCATAAAGAATTTTTAAAAAATATGGTGACGGGTGCGGCGCAATCTGACGCGGCTTTGCTGATGATTGATGCTTTAGAAGGTGTGCAGGAGCAGTCACGTCGCCATGGTTATTTGCTGAACTTGCTGGGTGTGAGCCAAATTGCGGTTGTGGTCAATAAGATGGATTTGGTGGATTATTCGCAGGCACGGTTTGACGAAATTGAAGCTGAATATCGTGCATATTTGACCTCAATTGGAGTTAACCCAACACGGTTTATTCCAATCTCGGCACGTGAAGGTGATAATATTGTCAACCCATCTGATAAGTTGGCTTGGTATAAAGGCCTGACGGTGACCGAAGCATTGGATGATTTTAAGATATTATCGGCTGATGATGATTTGCCATTGCGTTTACCTGTGCAGGATGTTTACAAATTTGATGATCGACGCATCATTGCTGGTACAATTGTATCGGGTCAATTGCGGATTGGCGATAAGATTACCTTTTCACCGAGTGGCAAAGAAGCGGTGGTTAAGAATATTGAAGCTTGGCCGCGTGCTTACACTGATGAAGAAAAGCAAAATCTGGTTTTGCGGGCAGGGCAATCTGTCGGCATTACTTTGACTGAGCAAATATTTGTTGAGCGCGGTGATGTGATCTCGCATGTTGAGCAAGCCGATGCTGATAGTGATGGTGCTTTGATGGCGCCACATTTGGGCAAGGAATTTACCGCTAAATTATTTTGGCTTGGCGAAACCCCATTTGAAGTGGGTAAAAATTATAAAATGAAGCTTGGTACGGCTGAAATTAATGTGCGGGTTAAGCAAATTAATCACATATTGGATGCTGAGAATTTGGGGCAATCTAAGGGTGATCAATTGTTACGCAACCAATTGGGTGAAGTGGTCTTAACTTCGCGGCATCCCATTGTTTTGGATGATTATCGAGAATTTGCGAAATCTGGTCGTTTTGTGTTGCTAGAGAAGTTTGACATAGCGGGCGGTGGTGTCATCAACCTTGATGGGTATGAAAATACCCGTGAGGCTTTGTTTGCCCACCAAGCCAATATCACCCGTGTTGACCACGCGGTGAGCCTTGCTGAACGTGAGAATTATAACGGCCATAAAGGTGGTGTGTTGTGGTTGACTGGCTTGTCTGGTGCTGGGAAAACAACTTTGGCGGTGAGCTTGGAGCGTAAATTATTCCGTAAAGGCCTGCAAGTTTACATTCTGGATGGTGATAATCTACGCCATGGTTTGAACAATAATCTTGGTTTTACTGATGCTGATCGGCGTGAGAATATAAGACGAGCTAGTGAAACTGCGGCATTGATGGCGCAGGCAGGTTTTGTGGTGATTGTATCACTGATCTCGCCATTTGCTGAAGATCGCGAGAAAGCGGCACTCACTCAAGGTGATGGTTTTTATGAAATATATGTGAAAGCTGATTTGGAAACTTGTGAAAGTCGTGACCCGAAAGGCCTGTACAAAAAGGCACGGACGGGTGAGATTAGCGATTTTACGGGTATTTCTTCACCCTATGAAGCGCCTGAAAATGCTGCTTTGGTGATTGATACGGCAAAAAATAGTGTCGAACAGGGGGCTAACCTGTTGCTTGAATTTGCGACTGAGAGATTTCACAGAGAATTCTCTGCAGATTACTCGATTTAGGATACTTTGATATACTCGATATTGCTGCACTGCGGGCCGTGAATTACGGGCAGGTAGGGAGCTAAAATACTGACATGTATATCCTGCTCGACCAACATATAGCCAATGTCATGAGTGCGGTTGGTAATTTGATTTTTTGATAAATCGACTATCACCGCACTTAGCCTATCGGTTTTTGCGGTTGCGGTGATTATATTGATAATGGAATTGATGAAATGTTGCGTCTCGCGTTGCGAGTTAATTTGCTGTTTTTGTTGGTTTAAGGCTTTTTTATATATGTCGCGTTTGTTTTGGCTTAGCTGCAGGAATGTTAAAATGGCGGTTATCCACTCATCGCAATTTGTGCCTTTAAAGACTTTGCCGATATTGGCTGAGGTGACCAATTGATTGGCATCGGCAAACTCGGTGGAAAAAATAGCCACTTGCTCATGTAGATATTTGTAATATTGGTTGGGTGTGTGGCCTTCTTGATCGCCCAATAGCAAGGCTATGTCTATGTTGCTATAATTTATCTGATATTTAATGGCTTCGAGATTCTCGATGTAAAAATGCACTCTTGTTGCGCAATTATGTTTGTCAAAGGTGTTTTTATGTTTGTCAAATATTTTGCTCTCA
Organism: Alphaproteobacteria bacterium; assembly: GCA_002400495.2. Lineage (GTDB taxonomy): Bacteria > Pseudomonadota > Alphaproteobacteria > Rhizobiales > OSC116 > OCS116. Next base: position 9,547 of record NVQL02000047.1, read on the forward strand.
GCGAGGCTGCCAGTGACAATGACGTGGGTTTGGTGGGGCAATTGGGCCAGTATAGAGGCGATGAAGGTGAGGTTGTGTTTGAGTAAATCATACGGCTTGGACAAAAAAGGGTGGCAGATTTTGGCATCAAATATAATCAGCTGAGTGTCATCAATAAGGTGGAACACTTTTTTAAGATCGATATATTTACTTTGTACTTTGCGCTCTTGCACATGGCGCGAAATGGTGATGTGGCGGTTATAATCAATTTCTAAAGCCGTGGCTAATTTTCGATTGGCAGAGAAAACTAAATCGGCAGTGTTTAGTGCGGCTTTGAATCTAGGGTTTTGTTGGCTATTTTCATTGGGTAGATGGTTTAAATCAATAATAGTTAGCGCGTTTTTTTTTGTGGCTAAATTGCTTGCGGCAATGACTGAATTTTCATTTATGGCCAAGACGAGGTCGATAGTGTCTAGCGTTAGATTTTCGGTTAAATCAACATCTTCATAAGAATCAACGGTTGATCTGATGAATGAACCAGGGCTAGCAAAAAGTCGACCCAATTTTATAAAACTCAATAATTGCTTAAACAAATTAACCATTTAGCCCCTCTATGTTGCCTTTTAAAGCTAGAGTTTATTATCAATATATAGAGTCTAGACTACTTTTTGCCAAAAGCATAATTTGCATGGGCTACTGGCTTAGCGCGTAAAGAGCGATGGCGGCGGCATTGGAGACGTTGAGGCTTTTAATTTTACCTGGCATGTCAAGCTTTACCAGCTCAGCGCAGGTTTCGATGGTTTTTTGGCGTAGGCCTTTGCCTTCTGCCCCCAAGACAATGGCTTTGGGGCTGGTGGCGACATATTTTTCGGCCAACAGGCTGGTGAAATTATGAGTGGCTTCGCTGTCTAAGCCAATGCATATAATGCCACTATCTTGCAGCTCATTAATGGCGTTGGATAGATTGCCAACAGCGATGATGGGGGTCTCTTCTAAGCCGCCAGAAGCGATTTTGGCCAATAGACCAGACTCGGTGGGTGAATGCCTGCGGGTGGTGATGAGTGCGCGGGCATTAAACGCTGTGGCGGTGCGCAAAATAGCGCCAACATTATGTGGGTCGGTCACCTGATCAAGTATGACGATGGGGCGAGTGATGTCTGGGTCGGCTTTAATTTGCTTCATCAATTTATTGACATTATAATCGGGCAGAGGCGCGGTTTTTAGCATGACGCCTTGATGTACAATGTCTTGGCCAAGCAAATAGTCTATATTTTTGGGCTTGGACTCGGTAACTTTGCCTTGGGCTTTGAGGTCTTTTAGGCGGGTTAAGCCATAATCTGATTTTAGATCGGCTTTTTCGAATTCATCAACCAAGCGATTATAGGCATTGGGAGTGCTGAGCAATTCAATAAGCTTGCGATCTGGATTGTTGAGAGCCGCAGCTACACTGTGCAAGCCGTATAAATAATGCTTATCGGATGGCGGCTTATCTTTTTTATTGCGATTTTTATAATCGGGTTTTTTAAAACGTTTATTTTGCATAGGGAACCAGAGGGTAGTTTTGTTAGCATAGCTATAGGTTAAATTGGCGATGGCGGCAAGTTGGATTGTTTGAAAAAACATGCAAGTTGTTCAGTGGTTTGCATAGTTTTACCCAGAAAGATGAACATATTTTGAATTTGAACAAATATTAGGTTGACTAATGGGGCTAAAATTTAGATAAGAGGCGCACGGCCTTTAACTAGCCGAAATATTTTAAGACCCTTGATGGGGAGGTGCCCGAGTGGTTAAAGGGGGCGGACTGTAAATCCGCTGGCTATGCCTACGTTGGTTCAAATCCAACTCTCCCCACCATCTTAAAATACTGCTTGGATTTAGCGGGTGTAGCTCAATGGTAGAGCAGTAGCCTTCCAAGCTAATGACGAGGGTTCGATTCCCTTCACCCGCTCCAGTGTTTTTCTGATTTATATTATTGAATCAATGACTTAATATTTTTTAGGTCCGCAAAAAACGCCTTTTGAAATCGGCGTGGACCAAAACTACCACTCGATTTTGCCCAAACTGGCCATCGCATCGGTCGATAATGACCACCTTTCTACCCCCTTCGTATAGACCTCAGAAGTCTTCGCTTGAGTGTGTCCGTGGATGGCCATAATTTGGTATTGAGAACACCCTGCTTGAGCCAATAAATGCCCCGCTGCTTTTCGGATTCCGTGACTGGATAAATTGTACAATCCAGCCTGGTCACACCACTTGCGAAATCGTTGTCCAAGAGCGTCTGGTGTTCTATAAATTTTACCGTAAGCTGATATTATGTAAGGCGAACCAGATTTTGCAGTTGCCCGAGTTGCATTGATCAAGGGAGGCAACATTGGAATTTCAATATAAGCTGAACCTTTCTTCTTTGGTTGCCACCCAATTGCATGAACTCCACCACGTTCAAACTCATCATCCAGACCTAATTTAATGGCATCGGAAATGCGACAAGCTGTGAACATAAAAAGTGTTAAAGCGAGATACGCGGTGGTGCCTGGTGGGTGCCTTTTTCGAAACTTTGCCAAGTCGTCCAAGGTCCACGCTTTTGCGCCACCCCCGCTCCGATCTATTGTAGAAATGCCAATAGCTGGGTTGAAATCACAATAATCTCTTTCGCATGCCCATCGGAACATGGACCTTATTGCTTCGACCATGCTATCTGCGGTTGCTGGCTTTGCGGCTAGGTCATCTCGTATCTTAATTATTTCAGATGTCGGCATTTCCATTGGATATTGGCCGCATATCTTGCGAAGCCTTTTAAAGAGGCCTACTCTCTTCTTTAGAGTGAGTGGTGAAAATATTCCCGCTTCAACCAACTTTTCTAAAGCTTCGAGATGTTTATAAGTTAGCCATGCCACAGAACCTTTTATAGTGCGTTGCAAACCTTGTTCATTTGCAGTGCCTTCGGGCTTGATAGAAATGCCTGCACGAGCCGCGTGGTAGCATTCTAAGAATTCTTTGTGATCTGGATCAACTTGAAGTCGAATGCGCTTGTATGGCCTGCTTTCTTGTATGACACGATATCGAATTGTGCCTGAACGCATTTTTTCGATCATAAGGCCTGGGAGATCTAGTTTCATTTTGAATCCCTCGGCCAATGTTTGAGTTTAGCATTTGAAGTCTTAGGATCAGACTTTTGTGGCGATTTTGTAATTGTGTTGTTAAATGTTTGGGTTCTGGAGCGATCAAATATCAAATGAACCGAGTTTTCGGTAAAAACACATTCCTGTAATATTGA
>NVQL02000092.1 GCA_002400495.2 Alphaproteobacteria bacterium
GGCAGAAATTGCTATATTTGAATACATCCATGGATTTTATAATCCTAGGAGAAGACATTCTGCATTAGGTTGGAAAAGCCCATTGGCTTTTGAACGAATAGCTGCTTAAATGAGAATTGGAGCGGCACGAAAGCGGGACACGACCAATGTGACAACAACTGCGCGCGTGAAGATATTTAACTTGCTAAAATCCAAGCAAGAAATTGACCTTAATAAATTGGAACATATTTGTCGAAAAGTGAGTAGGTTCGGTTGCGATCGAGCGATTGCCGAAGAAATAATTTCAAAAAAAGAAGCAACAACAATTATAGATGAAACGATTTCGAATTTAGATTTGCTTGAAATGAGTGATATTGTTAGCGATTTTTTATCAAATGGAATTCAACAGCAACAGCATTATTCAAATTTAACAAATCACCCACTCGGCTTTGCTTCAATGAATGGTAAAAACATTTTGTTCAAAGATGTGTTGGACATTCGCGTGGCGAAACACAAAATTCATACAATTGAAATTTTCAGTGATGGATATGATAAGCGACCCAATACCACGAGTGTCTTGGCATGGGAGGAGAGTTTTAAAAAAAGTGAAAAGGAAGATTTTCACAAATGTTTGACCATCCCTTCAATTAAAGGCTCAACAGATGCTGAATTTTCGGACGACCGCACAATAATTTCCCTGACAATATAAAAAATGTCTTATAATTCATAACGTTAAATCTTATCACTGAAAATAACACACCTATAAAAAATTGGAATACCTATCATGAAATGCACGCTCAGCCTAGCATTTGGCGTGAATGGGCACCAGAAATTGATGATATTTCGGCTCAAATCAAAATATGGATTGAACAAAGAAACCCGCAGGAAGTTTGGTTCTGTGGAGCAGGAAATTCAGCATTTGTTGGCGATACTTTGGCTGCCTATTTAGGTAGTAACAAACATTGCCTTTATAGAGCCATTTCAACCACAGATTACCATTTACCCTTATCAAGGCAATTGATATGCATGCTGCGATTGATTTGGGTGGAATAAAAATAGAGGCGGCTCTATTTGATGAAAATTTAACGCCCATTAAAAGCCACCGAATTCCGACACCAAATGAAAATTATAATGATTTGCTAACTACGATTAACGATCAAATTAATTGGCTAAAACCCCAAGCGGATGATCTTGATTTGAACATAGGCTTTGGTGTGCTAGGATTTGCGAACACAATAGCCGACATGGTTTTGACATCCAATTTACCAACCCAAGGCAAATCTTTAGAAAAGACATTTCCAAATTGGCAGGACAAACTATACCAATAGAAAATGACTGCCATTATCAGAAGCCAATGGTGGGGTAGGGGCGGATTACAAAAAAGTATTTGGTCTTATAGTCGACACAGGTGTTGCGGGTGGAATTTGTGTCTATAGCAAATTAACGTGCGGCCTAAATAACCTATCTGTCGAATTGGGGCATTTAGCCCTACCATCCACACTGATAGGTGCGATTCAGTTATACATATGCAATAATGTTGGTTTTTGCGGCTTGGCCAGATTCTTCTGTTTCAGATTTTCGGGTGCGGTGGTGTAAATTGAAACTTTTGATGATGCAATTGTGTATTTCCACCTCAATGAAGCCGATTTTGATTATGATTTCGTTATTGTCAGTGCGGAGGGGCAATTCAAATTCTGTGCAGAAATGAATGTCATCTTTAGAAACCATTTTTTCGCCAATAATTTCTATATGGCTGCTCACTTGCTTCATTAGGTCTGCAAATTCTTTGAAACTTCGTTTCTCTCCGCCGTTTATATGAAATGCAAAACTTGGAGAAAATAAATATGAAATACTATCAATATTTTTTTTTCTAAAGCTCTCATCAAGATAAGCAATTATCTTTGAATTATTACTCATATTTCCCCTTGAAACAAAAATAACTGGTCACATTTGTATGTTTTTCTGCAACCTATTCCCCTATTATTTACAGGAAGTTAATATGAATTAATACGGGTTGTGTATTATAGTTCTTCAACAGATATTATATTTTAAAGCTAATTTTTTGCATCAGGATGATGAATTTTGAAATGCTGTCGACAGTTAGGTTTTTGTCTAGAATATAAACCCCATATTGTTTTTTAATCAGCGCGAAAGGGATTTTATCTAAAACGACAAATTGGCTTTTGGCCTCATCGCTGGTTAAGAATGGCTTGGCGATAAAGGTGGCGCCGATGCCTTGTTTAATGAGCGCCAATTGTAAATTAATGTCATTTACCTGCCATGCCGTTTTGAAATAATCACGGATTTTTTTCTTCGAGGGGCGCTCATCTGGGTCATCTAAATAGGAAGTGAGCAATATGGTTTGTTTTAGGAATTCAAGTGGGTTATGCGCGTAAATTTTAAGTAGCGGGTTGTTTTTGCCGGTGATGAGATGGCTTTCTTCGGTCATTAACTCAATGGCATGCAGGCCTTCCATACCTTTTTGAAACGGGCCAATGCCGATTTGATATTGCTGGCTTTTTACGGCGTTGATAATTTCTCGCGCAGGCATGCGGGTGATCTTAAAATCAGCTTCTGGTAATGTTTTATGAAATTCAGTGATTATTTTTGGGCTGTAATAATTAGCTGCCATATGATCGACCGCTAAGGTGAGGGTTTGTAGATGGCCATGCTTCATTTTGGCCAATTGATTGTTAAAAAAGCCTTCACTTTCGATGATGAACCGCGCATGTTTGAGTAGCTCAAGACCAATGGCTGTGGGTTGAATCGGCACGGTGCGATTTAGCAATTTTTCGCCCAGTTTTCGTTCTAAATTTGCCAATGATTGGCTGATGGCGGGTTGTGAAAGCCCTAAATGGCTGCCAGCATTTTTAAAACTGCCTTGGTCGATGATGGCGCAGAATATTCTAAGCTCTTGAATTTCCATAATTATAGCTTTTAGTTATTTTATAATAGATGTTATTGATTTTACTTATATGTAATTTGTGCCCATAATTCAATAAATTAAAATATTGGAGTGAATATGAGCGATTTACCAACCATTTATCGGGGCTTAAGTGGCATTTATGTTGATAGCACCGCCATTTCTAAAGTTGATGGCGAAAACGGGGTTTTAACTTATCGTGGTGAGAGCATTGAAGTGTTGGCCAAACGCGATTTTATCGAAGTTTGTTATTTGGTTTTGTTTGATGACTATCCATCAGATGAAGAAAAAAGCAGTTTTAACCAATTTCTAATTGAGCATTCGAATATTTCTAAGGCCGAAGAAAAGACATTGCGCTCATTGAGCCAAAATTTACACCCGATGAAAATGCTGCAAGGCATGGTGCCTTTGCTGGAGCTTAAAACGCAAATCAAGCATAATTATGAGCCAGAAATGGCTGATGGGCTGATTATTGCGGCCAAAGTACCGGCGTTACTGGCTGCCTATCACCAAATTTGCGTTGGAAAACCAATTATTCCAGCCACTAAAAATTTGTCATTTCACGCGAATTTTTTACATCGGTTTACGGGTAAACTGCCGCATGACAAACAAGTGGCGATATTGGATGTGACGCAGATATTGCAAATGGAGCATAGCTTTAACGCCAGCACCTATGCGGCTTTGGTTACGGCCAGCACTTTGGCACCTGTGGAATGTGCCATATCGACAGGCTTTGGCACTTTGTTTGGCAAATTGCATGGCGGGGCAGACCAAGCGGCGCTAGAAATGGCGATGGGCATTACCGACATAGCTGATGTTGAGGAATTTGTAGTGACTTCGCTTAAGAATAAGCAAAAAATTATGGGTATGGGGCATCGGGTTTATAAAGTTGTTGATCCGCGCGCTAAAATTTTAAAGCCAATGGCGCGGGAGCTTTGCCTTGGCACACCGTTTGAAAAAACTTATCTGATTTTGGAAGAAATTGAGCGGGTTATGGGCGTTGAAATGAATAAAAAGGGCAAAGACATTAAAGCCAATGTCGAATTTTACAAAGGCCCAGTATTTTATGCCTTGGGTATTCCCGCTAATTATTTTACGGCTTTATTTGCCATGTCGCGGGTGTTTGGTTATTTGGCGCATATATTGGCTAGCCGCGCGGATAATATGTTGATTAGGCCTAAAGCTTATTATATTGGCAAATAAACCTATTCGAAAATCTGACTTTGGGCGTTGACCAATTTAGCATAGGAGCCATTTTGGGTGAGTAGGTGCTTATGTGAGCCTGTTTCGATGACTTTATGGTCTTCGACCACTATAATTTGGTCGGCGTGGCGCACGGTGGCTAAGCGGTGGGCGATGATGATGGTGGTGCGGCCTGCCGAAAGCTCGATGAGTGATTTCTGAATTTCTTCTTCGGTTATGGAATCGAGCGAGGATGTGGCTTCGTCCAAAATTAAAATATAGGGGTTTTTAAGGAAGATACGGGCGATGGCAACACGTTGCTTTTGGCCGCCTGATAATTTTACGCCGCGCTCGCCAACCATGGTGTTGAGGCCATCGGGCAATTGTTCGATCACTGAGGTTAAGCGGGCTTTGTGGGCGGCTTGTAGAATTTGTTCCTCGCTGGCTGTTAGATCGCCATAAGCGATGTTTTCGGCCAATGTGCCCCCGAATAAAAATGTATCTTGTTGCACCACGCCAATCTGTTTGCGTAAAGATTCGAGGGTGAAATCTTTAATGTTAACGCCGTCAAAGGTGACTTGACCATTTGTGGCGTCGTAAAACCGCGGTATGAGTGAGCAGATGGTGGTTTTGCCTGCGCCTGATGGCCCGACAAAGGCGGTGGTTTTGCCGATCGGGATGGTCAGATTTATATTGTGCAGCACACGCTCACCTGTGTCATAGGAAAAATCTACATTTTGAAACTGGATATTGTCGCGAGGTTGGCTAAATTGTTGGGCATTGGGTTGGTCGGTTATGTCGGCCTCTATGGCTAGAAAATCTTTATAGCGCCTAAAACCTGCAATGCCATTGGTGTAGGATTCGAGAATGCCGCTTATTTTTTCGATCGGGCGGACAAAAACGGCGACCAATAATAAAAAGCCGACAAATTGTCCGTGGGTTAATTGATTATCTATTACCAAATAGCTGCCAACAATCATCACCAATAATTGTATGATGCGGGTGCTGGCGTAAAATATCGAGGCGCTGGCGGCCATATATTTATAGCCCTCGAGTTTGAGGTCTTTATATTGCTCATTCTCAACGGCGAAGCGTTGCTTTTCGAAATTTTCGTTGGCGAATGATTGAACCACCCGAATGCCGCCGATATTTTCTTCTATCCGTTCGTTGAATACGCCGATTTTGGTGAATATTTTACGCCAGTTGGATTCAAATTTTATGCCATATCTACTGGTGGCTAGCACCACAAAGGGCACGATGAGGATGATCATCATCGCCAATTCGAAATTGGTATATAGCATAAGAATGAAAGCGCCAATAAAGGTCATAATGGCCATGAAAACATCTTCGGGACCATGATGGGCAAGCTCGCCAATCTGCTCTAAATCTTTGGTGGTGCGGGCGATTAAATGACCGGTTTTTTGGCTGTCGTAAAAACTGAATGAGAGTTTTTGCAGATGCTCAAAGCATTTTCGGCGCATTTCAGTTTCGATTTTAATGCCCAACATATGCCCCCAATAATTGACAATATAAGTGAGGGCGGCGTTGAAGCAATATAGCGCCAAGAGGCCGACGCCAATCGAGATGATTAGCGGCCAATTGTCAGTTGGTAAAAGCCTGTCTAAAAACCAAATAACAGCAATGGGGAAGGCAAGCTCGAAAATACCGAGAATAACGGCACTGCCAAAATCGGCGATGAATAGGCCTCTATGTGGTTTGTAATATTCAAAAAAGCTTTTTATCATCGTTGCGCCCCCTAACGGAATCGTTGATATAGGGACACGAATTTAATGATAATGCAAGTGATTTGCGATGTGGATTCACGGGTTTATTTTTTGAATAAGCGGCCATCAACGGCGATGAGGCCAAGCAGGATAAGCGCCATGCCGATATAATGACGCGTCTCTAGTGTTTCGCTTAAAAATAGGCTGCCCAAAATAATGGCGCTGACGGGCACAAGCAAGGTGACCAGCATAACATTAACCGCGCCGACTGAAGCCAACAGGTTGAAAAATATGAGATAGGCGATGGCAGTGGAGACAATGGCTAGTGTGACAACAGACAAGATGGCTGATTGGCTGGGCATGTCGAGCATCCATGGTTGATCGAAAGCCAGCATGAGCGGTAGGATGATTATTGATGAGCCTGTGAGTTGCCCAAAAGCGCTGACGCTTGGCTTGATGCCCAAACGTTTGAAGCGCCTGCCAAACACACCTGCTAAACCATAAGATAAGGCAGCAACTAGGCAACCCACAATGCCCAATATGGCGAGGCTGGAACTGGTGAATACGGCACCACCCAGTAATATGCCGACACCGATAAAGCCTAAAATAACACCGATGAATTTATTGAATGTCAGGCGTTCGTCGGTCAGAATAAAATGCGCGACAAGGATGGAAAATATTGGCGTGGTGGCATTGAGGATAGAAGCCAAGCCACTGCTAATGGTGGTTTGCGCCCAGAAAAGCAATGAAAATGGAATGATATTATTCAGCAAGCCCATGATGAAGAAGGCCGCCCATATGCTTTTATCGGTCGGTAATTTTTGACCTGATATTTTAAGGAAAACATAAAGGGTTAAAGCGGCGATGGAGACGCGGCAAAAAACCAGTGTGAGCGGTGGTAATTCCTTCACGGCAATGGCGGCGAAAAAGAAAGCGCCGCCCCATAATATTGATAGGATGGTTAATAACGCCCAATGGCGTGTGGTCATTTGCATATTTACCCCTGTTTTTACTGATTTATAAGCAATTTTAGGCTTTTGACCACCCGTTTTTGGTTGTTTGCGTGTAAAATATTGTTGCAAGTGAGACAGAATGTTTTATCGTCGATTTAACTTATACTGGAAGGCATGCATATGAAAAATTATGAGAATTTAAAAAAGCATTTTGTGAAAATTTCACGGTTTAACCATTTGGCGTCTATTTGTAGCTGGGATCAAGCGGCAATGATGCCTGCTGGTGGCAATGCAGCGCGCTCTGAAGCGATGGCAGAATTGGCATTGCATGTGCATGATTTGCAAAATAAAACCGAGCTGGTTGATTGGTATGCGGGGGCTGAATCTGAAGACCTATCGGCTGAACAGAAAGCTAGTTTGGTCGAAATGAAACGGGTGTGGGAGGATGATAAGATCATTCCTGCTGAACTTGTTGAGGCCAAATCGCTAGCCAATTCAAAATGCGAACATGCGTGGCGTACCCAACGTGGTGAGAATGATTGGGCTGGATTTTTAGGTAATTTTACCGAAGTGGTAAATTTAAGCCAGCAAGAAGCGAAAATTCGGGCTGAACATGCAGGCAGTAGCGCTTATGACGCGATGCTCAGCTTATACGAGCCTGGCACGACAACGGCATCATTGGACGCTTTATTTGCTGACGTGAAGACATGGTTGCCTGATATGGTGATGGAAATTAGCGAAAAGCAAAAATCTGAAGCTCTTATTAAGTTTGGCAGTGATTTCCCGATTGATGCACAGAAAAAACTGGGTTTGAAAGCTATGGACTTATTGGGTTTTGATTTTGAGCATGGCCGTTTGGACGTTTCGGTGCATCCGTTTTGTGGTGGTGTGCCGACCGATGTGCGCATTACCACCCGTTATGATGAGAGTGAATTTGTCAGCGCGATGATGGGGGTGATACATGAGACGGGACATGCTTGTTACGAACAAGGCTTGCCACAACATTTGGCTGGCCTACCTGCGGGTATGGCGCGTTCTATGGGCATTCATGAATCGCAAAGCCTGTTTTTTGAAATGCAGGTTGGGCGTAGCCAAGAGTTTTTAGGCCTTATGTCGCCAATGTTAAGTGATTTATTTGCTGAAACCAATGCAGGTGCATTTGGAGCAGATAATCTGGCCAAAGCCTACACAAGGGTAAAACCTGGACACATAAGAGTGGATGCAGATGAAGCGACTTATCCCGCGCATATTATTTTGCGTTATGAAATTGAGCGCGATCTGATGAATGGGGTGATTGAAGCTAAAGATGTGCCTGAATTATGGGCGCAGAAAATGCAGGAATATTTGGGCGTGGATACCAAAGGCAATTATAAAGATGGGTGCATTCAAGATATCCATTGGACAATGGGGGCATTTGGTTATTTCCCCAGCTATACATTGGGCGCTATGTATGCGGCTCAATTTAAAGCGGCCATGCTGAAGAGTGTGGATGTGAATGCAGCAATTAATGCAGGTGATCTGTCGCCGATATTTGACTGGCTGCGGACAAATATTTGGCAAAAAGCAAGCATTTTTAGCACTGATGATTTGGTGACACAAGCTACTGGCGAGACTTTGAATGCGGCCTATTTTAAAGCACATTTGCAAGCGCGGTATTTATAATAAAAAAGGCAAGTGAGGTGTCTCACTTGCCTTTAGAATCTTTAAATTTGAATTGCGATTATTTTACAATTTCAATTAACTCAACTTCAAATATAAGCACGGCATTGGCGGGGATTTGGCCTTGAGCCTGTGCGCCATAAGCTAGTTCTGAAGGTACGGTTAGCTTCCATTTGTCGCCTTCGACCATAAGTTGTAGGGCTTCAACCCAGCCTTTGATCACGCCTGTTACAGGGAAAGTGATTGGCTCGCCGCGCGCTACAGAGCTGTCAAACACTGTGCCATCAGTTAGCATGCCGTGATAATGGGTTTTCACTTGGTCAGCAGGTGTAGGTTTTACAGTGCCTGTACCTTTGGTCATCACTTCATATTGCAGGCCAGATGGCAATGTTGTGACGCCGTCTTTTTTGCCATTTTCGGCAAGATAATTGATATTTACTGAGGCAGCGGCTTTAGAGGCTTCGGCAGCTTTTTCTTCGGTTAGTTTTTGAATATATTCAAAAGCGGTGGTGATTTGCTCGCCAGATAAAGGTGAATCGACGCCTTCGAAGCCATCTTTTAGGCCTTGCATCACAAGCTCGATATTGACTTTGAAAACATTTTCTTCGCCTTTAACTTGGTTGCCAATATTGTGGCCTATTGAATATGAGGCAATTTCTTCGTTGGTTTTCATGTCTGCTCCTAATGCGCTGCTTGTCATCAATAAAATGCCTAAGGCGGCTGATGTCACAGTTTTTGTAATGTTTGAATATTTCATATGGTTAAACCATTCTATTATAATAATGATCGGGACTTTAAGTCACTCGGGCGACTTTATCCAGTTCAATATTGTCATTTTTGTGAATATAGCGGGATAAGCTGTTGATTTTTGTTATAAGAGCTTATGAGAAAAGTGCCGTATATTTCATATAAAGTGCCTAAAAGTGCTATAAATCACCAAGAAATGGTCAAAAAAAGCCGTTTTATTGTGGATATTGCCAATACGCCCGATCTTGCAGCGGCTAAAAAATTTATTGCTGAGATTAAACAAAAATATCCCGATGCGCGGCATCATTGCTGGGCGCATGTGGCGGGTGTGCCGAATGGTAGCCATGTTTTGGGGTTTTCGGATGATGGAGAGCCAAATGGCACGGCAGGGAAGCCGATGCTGAATGTTTTGGTTGGTAGCGGTTTTGGTGACATTACGGCTGTGGTGACGCGATATTTTGGCGGGGTTAAATTGGGCACGGGCGGTTTGGTGCGGGCTTATGGTGGTGGTTTAAATGCGGCTATGCAAATGCTTGAAGTGGTTGATAAAATACCTGAGCTGAATTTAATTGGGCATTCGGGTTATGAACATCAAAGCGTGATTGAGCAGATATTACAGGCCTATGAGATTGTGGATATGCATAAGCAATTTGATGACAAGGTGCGGTGGCGGGTTAAGATGGATGCGCGAAAAGTTGATGAAGCGATTGAGCTGATTACTGAGCGCACTAGTGCTAACGCAGTTTTTGAGATTGAATGATGATGAAAAATATATTATCGCGATTTGATGCGAGTTTAAACGGCCTTGAGCGGCGCAGCAGGCGGCGGCATTTATTGCTGGCTGGGAATGCTTTGGATTTTTCGTCTAACGATTATTTGGGTTTGAGCCGACATGCCAAATTATTGGCGGCAGTTATGAAGGCTGTTGATGATGGTGTGGGTGTGGGCGCGACGGGGTCTCGGTTGTTGCGTGGTCATCATGATGAACATGCTGCACTAGAGAGCCAAGCGGCGGCATTGTTTGGTAGTGAGGCGGCGTTATATTTTGCCAATGGGTTTATGGCCAATTATGCTTTGTTTACCTGCTTGCCAAAATCGGGTGATTTAATTGTTTTTGATGATTTGGTGCATGCGTCTATTCATGATGGGATGTTGGCGGGTAAGGCCAAAACTGTGGCGGCCAAGCATAATGAGGTTCAGGATTTTGAAGATAAGATAAAAGCGGTGCGGGCTGATGGCTTGAAGGGGCAGATTTGGATTGCGATTGAATCGATTTACTCGATGGATGGCGACATCGCACCGATTGCTGAATTGGTTGAGATCGCAAAAAGGTATGAGGCGTTTTTGGTGGTTGATGAGGCGCATGCGACAGGTGTGTGGGGTGAGGGCGGAAAAGGTTTGATGCAGCCGTATGAAGGCGCTGAAAACATCATCTGCATGCATACATGTGGCAAGGCGTTGGGGGCATCTGGTGCGCTTATTTGTGCGCCTAAAATTATTTGTGAATATATGGTCAATTTCTCGCGGCCGTTTATTTATTCGACTGCGCCATCGCCTTTGGCGGCTTTTACGGTGAGCCAAGCGTTGGAGATTGTGCAAAATGAGGGCGGGCAATTGCGCCAACGATTGCACGGGCAGGTGACTTTGGCGAGTGAGCTGTTTGCGGAGTTGGGTGTTGAGACCTCTCCTACGCAAATTCAGCCGATTATTATTGGTGGGGCGGGTGAGACGATGCAGATGGCCAAGACATTGCAAGAAGCTGGTTTTGACATTAGGGGTGTGCGGCCGCCGACTGTGCCTGATGGCAGCTCGCGGTTACGGATTACTTTGACATTGAATGTGAGTGAGCAGGACATACGCGATATGGTGGATGTGTTGCGGCCTTTATTGGAGGCGCGAAATGGCTAAGCAGAAGAATATTTTAATTACTGGCACCGATACTGATATTGGCAAGACGATATTTGCGGCGGGGCTGACGGCTGCGTTGAAGGCAAGTTATTGGAAGCCGATACAGGCGGGGCTTGAAGGTGAT
>NVQL02000093.1 GCA_002400495.2 Alphaproteobacteria bacterium
GAATTATATGCAGGAAAAACTCTTTATCATATCAGTAGGGATGGAACTGTCAGAAAAACAATTGGGGGATACCAATGACTAATATAGAGACAATAGAAATCTTAGTAAAAATTTCAAATGCGGCGTATCAAACAACTCCTGCGGCAACAAATATTGACGGATATGAACTAGAGGATATTGATGTAGATACTGGATTTTTGGGGACAGGTTTTACAGCGCATGCCTATTATTCTGCAAGTGAGAATAAAGTTATAATCGCCTATGCTGGAACCGATCCATCTATTGACATAAATACGCTTTATGATCTCTCGACGGACATTGAACTGGGATTGTTTCCGTTTAGTGATCAAACAGCGCAAGCAGTGGAATTTGCAAACCGAGTTAAGGCTGGTCTTATTGCTCAGGGCATAACCGATTTTGAAACTTCTTACACTGGTCATTCTCTTGGCGGGCATTTGGCGCAATATGTTGGAGCGCAAGACCCAGATGCTGAGGTGTTAGTAATTAACACACCTGGCCTAGGTGGCATTTTCACAACTCCAGAATCGAATAGTAATGTTACGTATTTATATTCAGACCCATCTACATGGGGAGCTACAGGCATCGTTCACAATTTGGGCGACCTTGTTAGTGACAATATTATATTCTTGGAAGATGCTGAGGGCCATTCCTTATTGAGCATTTTAGCTGCACTAAACAATGGAGATACAGGAATTAGCGGTCAAAAATATGCAGAACAGATAGCCAAAAACTATTTAGATGGCAATATTACACTTCGCGATTTAACAGAGATTTCAACGGCTGGAGATATTATTTATGATTTGTTAAAGGTTGAATTCGCTAAAATATTACCTAACGATGATGTTAACCCTATTGATGGAAATCCTATTTTGCCAGCCAATGCGGGGCTTGGTTCAACTATTCTTGATTTATTGGAAGAAGAAAACCGCCTTGCTGCCGAGGCTGATCGGTTGGAGGCACTTGATAATTTACCGACAGATGTTGATGATATAGGTGTTGATTTTGGCACAACCTATATTCAATTGATAGATATGGTGAATACTGGGTTTGATGGTCTTAAGAATCTGTGGGAAGATGCTAAAGCGGCGTTAGATGCCGCGGTGAATGCCGCGAATAATGATGATCCAGATTATGATTCACCTGCTGATGACGGCAATCAGAATGGAAATTTGAACCCTTTGCTTATATATGAATCGGATGACCCGAATTGGGTGGTTACATCTGGTCAACCGATTGACAACCCGTTTGGTTACGTTAACGGCACATCAAGTATGCCGCAGACAGTAGATGAAGCGCATGATGATGGTGTTGGCAGTGGTCAATCGGCGGAAGACCCGAATGTTTACATAGAGCCTGATGAAGATATTGATTATGAATATGGAGGCTCAGGTGTACCGATTATTGTTGATTTAAATGGTGATGGTGCGAAGCTTGCGCAAAAAGGTGACAGCGCATTTTATTTTGATATGGATGATGATGGGTTTTTAGAAAAATCGGCCTGGGCGGACGGACAAGACGGTATTTTGGTTATTGACCTAGATGAAAATGGCAATGCTGGCGGTGATGGGCAAATAAGTTCGGTTAATGAATTTTCTTTTGCTGGTGCTGCTTGGGGTAATGATGCCACGAGTGATTTGGCCGGTTTGGCCGCGACATTTGATACCAATAATGATGGCGTGTTTAACGCAAATGATGCCAGATGGTCGGAGTTTGGCATTTGGAATGACCGCAATGAAAATGGTGTGGTTGATGGTGGTGAGCTTAAAGATTTAGCGGCTTATGACATAACATCGATTGAATTACAGCATAATGGCAATAGCATTACCTTTGATGATGGCAGTGTAATTAATGGTGAGTTTGATATTCACCTTGGCGATGGCGGCGTAATGGCTGCGGCAGATGCTGTATTTGCTTATAGCCAATTGGGTTATAAGTTGGATATTGAAAATGGCGTGTCTACATATATTGCAGAGCAGGCCACGGGTGATGCGGCAAAATTATTTGCAACGCGTGATGGGTTTATTGCCAATGCGGTTTTAACCAGCGAATATAATGTAGCCTTTGGCAATGAGGGTGATGACAATATTACCTATGCCGGGCATAGCGCATCTGGCGATGATGGCATCACCATGTATGGGCTTGCAGGTGATGATATATTGCAAGGTGGCGATGGCGATGACCTGATTATCGGCGGTGCTGGACGAGATGTTTTAAAAGGTGGTGATGGCGAAGACACTATGTTTGCCGATAGTCGGGATGATTTTGCCAATTTTGATGGCGGTGCAGGCTTTGATAGTATTATTCTAACCGATAGTGGCACAACATTCATTGACGTAAGTGGTATAAATATTGAGCAAGTGATTGCTGGCGATGGTCGTGATTATATTACGGCAGCTAATAATGATAATGACATTGTATTGCGCGGCGGCGGCGGCAATGATGTATTAACTGGCTCGGCATTTAGTGATATTTTAACGGGTGATGCGGGCAATGATATTGTCCATGGTGGTGGTGGTGGTGACCTCATCACTGGTGGTGATGGCATTGACGAATTATTTGGTGATGCTGGTGATGATGAAATTGCAGGTGGTGCAGGTAATGATGTCATTATTGGTGGCAGTGGTGCGGATAAAATTATTGGTGAAGATGGTGCTGATGTTATTTATGGTGATCAGCTCAGCACAACCAGTTTTTCTGAAGATGGTGCAGATATTATCTCGGCAGGTGCGGGGGTAGATATTGTTTATGGCGGTGGCGGCGATGATTATATTGACGGTGGTTTAAATGACGACAACTTGTTTGGCGGCACAGGCAACGACCAACTTGTTGGTGGTGAAGGCAATGATGAGCTTGATGGCGGCCTCGGCGATGATGTTTTATTTGGCGGTGCGGGTGATGACAACTTAGTTGGTGGCGAAGGCAATGACCAGCTTATGGGTGATGATGGTGATGATAGCCTGCTTGGTAATGCAAGTGATTACAGCTTATATGGCGGCAATGGCCAAGACAGTTTATCGGGTGGAACTGGTGATGATTTGCTTTATGGCGAAGCAGGTGATGATTTCTTAGAAGGTGCAGAAGGCAAAGATCAACTATTTGGTGGTGATGGCCATGATAACTTGGTTGGTGGCGCAGGTGATGATGAATTATTTGGTGGCGCAGGTGATGATACATTAAATGGTGATGATGGCGCTGATATGTTGTCAGGTGGTGACGGCGCTAATGTGCTAAATGGCGGTTTGGGCAATGACATAATATATGGCGGCAAAGACATAGACATTATTGACGGCGGCGCAGATGCTGACATAATTAATGCAGGTGCTGGTGATGATATTGTTTATGGCGGTGCTGGCAATGATAACATTCGCGGCGGTGCTGGTGATGATCAATTATTTGGCAATGAAGGTGATGACTTACTGATATCGGGTGATGGCGATAATGTGCTTGTTGGCGGAGCTGGAGATGACGATTTGCGCGCAGCTGATGGTGCGGATGATTTAGATGGTGGCGAAGGTGATGATGTATTGTCAGCTGGAGCTGGTGACGATAATTTGCAAGGTGGTGCAGGTAATGATTTGCTCATAGCTGGCGAAGGTAATGACGTTTTAAATGGTGGTGCTGGTTTGGATGTTCTAATTGGCAATAGCGGTGATGATATTTTGATTTCCAATGGCGGAAATGACTATCTTGATGGTGGTGCGGGTGATGATAAATATGAGATTAGTTTAAATGCTGAGTCGGTAATTATTAGCGATGAAGAAGGCCAAAACAAACTGCTTATAACTGATGGGTTTGAAGCTAAAGACATTCGTTTGGAAAAAAGTGGTGATGATTTAATCATTATATCTCGTTATAATCCAACAAATTCAATACAGGTTGTGAAACAGTTTGGCGATGCAAATTTAACGCTGCAGACAATTCAATTTGCATCTGGTTATGAGATTGATTTACAAAATCTTATTTTTGGTACAGATGCGTCTGAAACCATTGTGGGCACAGATGAGAATGACGCCATTTATGCGCTAGATGGCGATGACACTGTGCTTGGCCTTGATGGTGATGATGTGTTAGATGGCGGGCCTGGCGAAGACGCTATATATGGCGGTAAGGGCAATGACATTGTCAATGGTTCGACCGAAGATGATTTGCTTTCTGGTGACGAAGGTGATGACATTATCTCTGGCGACAAAGGTAATGATTTGCTGATTGGTGGCGCTGGCAATGATGTATTTGTGGCCACAAAAAATGAGGATGACCAAGACGTTATTGCTGATTTTGAGCAAGGCCAAGATAAGATTGAAGTCAAGCAATTTGGTGACCAATTTGTCAGCGTTAAACAGATGCAATATTTTGGTGATCGGATTGCGGTAAATGGCGATGATGTTGATGTGAGTTTGGAGCAAGGTCAGAATTTAAAAGTGGAGAATATCACTGAACTTACTGACGATGATTTTATATTTGATTTGACCGAAATACAAAGTTTAACAGGTTCTGACATTAACGAAATTATCAATGGCGATGCCGCTGATAATGCCATTATTGATGGCCGCGGGTTTGACATTATGACTGGCGGAGCAGGCCAAGATAGTTTTGCAATTAGCAAACAAGATGGCGATATTGACACCGTAACTGATTTTAATGTTGCTGAAGATAAATTGAACTTATCAAATATTACGAAATTTATTTCGCATCATCAAATGAATATGGAGCAGCGAGGGGATGATACGATCATCCACCTTGGGACTGGCCAGCATTTGATATTGGAAAATGTTGATTATAGTCAGTTAGACGACAGTAATTTTATATTTGATTTAAACGAGAGCGTTGTCAGTGAAACGGCTCAAGGTGATGATGCGATTGAAGCTGCAAATTTAGCGAATTATGGCGCGGTTAATGCGGGTGCTGGCGCAACGGGCACGACAAGTTACGGTGCAGGCACGCCGAGCTGGCAAAACTCGATATATGGCGGTGACGGTGCCGATTCACTTTCTGGAGATACAGGAAATAATTATATTAGCGGCGGTGCTGGTGCTGATTCCCTATGGGGCGATAATGGCAATGATTATATAGATGGTGGCTGGCATAACGACACTATTTATGGCGGCGCAGGCAATGATACCATTTATGGTGGTTCCGAAGATGACTATATAGATGGCGGGTGGCATGATGACAGTATTTATGGTGGCTCGGGCAATGATACAATTCTAGGTGGTTCAGAAAATGATTATATTGCCGGGGAATCTGGCGCTGATACTATTTATGCTGGATCTGGTAATGATTATGTTGATGGCGGTTTGCACAATGACGTTATTTATGGCGGATATGGCAATGACACCATTTTAGGCGGCTCAGAAGATGATTATATAAATGGTGAACAGGATAATGATGCGATTTACGGTGGATCAGGCAATGATACCATTTTGGGTGGCACAGGAAGTGATTATGTAACAGGCGAAGAAGGTAATGACTATATATACGGTAATTCTGGCAATGATACATTGTTTGGAGACAGTGGCGATGACCATATTGATGGCGGTGATGGCAATGATTATATAGATGGCGGCTGGCATAATGATACCATTTATGGCGGCGCTGGCAGTGACATTCTTTTGGGCTATTCTGAGGATGATTATATAGATGGTGGCGAAGATAATGACAGTATTTATGGCGGTTCGGGCCTAGACATTATTTATGGTGGCGCTGGAAATGATTATATTGAAGGTGGCGCTGGCGTTGACACTATCTTTGGTGGTGAAGGCAACGACTATGTAAATGGCGGGTCATATGCTGATATAATTGATGGTGGCACTGGCGATGATTATCTTGACGGTGGCGGGCATCATGATGTTATTTCTGGCCGAACTGGCAATGATGTTCTTTTGGGCGGTCTTGGCAATGACAAATTATATGGTGGCACTGGTGATGATAAAATTTATGGTCAAGACGATGATGATTATATTAAAGGCGAGAGTGGTAATGATTATATCAGCGGCGGCGCAGGTGAAGATGAAATAAATGGCGGCTATGATGATGACCAGATTTTTGGTGATGCCGGCAATGATAATCTTAATGGTGGCTTGGGCAATGACCAATTAAATGGTGGCGCTGGCAATGATCTGCTTATTGGTGATGATGGTAATGCCAATGTTATAGGATACAAATCTCAGACGCAGATTTTAGGAGACGGAAATTATCTATGGAATCAAAGCGCGCCTTTGATTGGTGACTTTAATGGTGATGGTAATTCAGACATTGCATTTGCCTATGATGACAGTGTCTACGGTCTGGTGATTAAAACCAAATTTGGTGATGAGAGTGGTGATTTTACTTCTCAGGAGCAAATATTTGGCGATGGTAATTATTTGTGGAATAAGGGCGCTCCTTTGGTTGGAGACTTTAACGGCGATGGACGTTCTGACATTGCTTTTGCTTATGATGGCGGTGTCTATGGGCTGGTGATTAAAACCAAATTTGGCGACGAGAATGGTAATTTTACATCTCAAGAACAAATATTTGGCGATGGAGTTGGGATTTGGGATCAAGGCTCACCTTTGGTTGGTGACTTTAATGGTGACAATCGATCAGACATTGCTTTTGCATTTAGCAATGGTGCGAGTGGCCTTAATATCAGAACTAAATTTGGTGATCAGTATGGCAATTTCACATCAAAAGAGCAGATATTGGGCGATGGTATTGGCATTTGGAATAAAGGAACACCACTTGTAGGTGATTTTAATGGTGACAATCAATCAGACATTGCGTTTGCTTTTGATGGTGGCACAAGTGGTCTCAACATTAGAACTAAATTTGGTGATGAAAATGGTAATTTCAACTCCACCGAGCAAGTGGTCGGTGATGGAAATGAAATATGGAACGAAACTGCACCATTAATCGGAGATTTTAATGGTGATGGTATGTCTGATATAGCCTTTTCATTCGTTGATAATGATGAAGGGTTAACAATTAAAACCAAATTTTCAAATGGTGATGGCAGTTATAATTCACATGAAGAATTTATGGGTGATGGAGCGGGTATTTGGGATGACAATGTGCCGTTAGTTGCTGATTATAACGATGATGGTGTATCAGATATTGCCTTTGTTTTCAGTGATGCAGATGTTGGTTTGCAAATCAGAACAAAAATTTCTAATGGAGATGGCGGCTATTCTTCTTCAGAACAGATTCTAGGGGACGCACAAGAAGTTTGGAATAACGGAGGGGCGACAGTTGGCGATTTCAACAACGATGGCAAGTCTGACATCGTTCTGGTATTTGACGACATAAATGATGGTTTAACAATTACAACCAACCAAGCATCAAATGAAAGCAAAGATATTTTGGATGGTGGCAGCGGGCATGATCAAATTTATGGTGGTTCGGATGAGGATGTTATTTTAGGTGGTGACGGCTCTGATTTAATATCTGGTGGTGATGGTGATGATGATATTCACGGTGGATCGGGTGTTGATTATCTCATTGGCGAAACTGGGGCAGATACTTTTCATTTCCATAATCTTGAGGAAAGCTCAATCAATGCATTAGACGTGATTGCGGATTTTGACGAAAATAATGATAAAATTGATTTGTCGGATTTAAACATTGAATATGCAGATTTGAAATTTACGATTAATGGTGAATATACTGACATTACAATTGAGAATAGTGATTTTGCATTTAGGTTATTGGGAAATGATCATGAATTAACAGAACAGCAATTTACGGTTTAAAGCATAATATGAGTGATAAGAATTTAATAGAAGAGACGCTTATTGAGTGCCGCCCGTTGTTCATTGGTTGTTTTTGGTTTGGTTTATTTATCAATTTATTGATGTTGTCTGTGCCGATCTTTTCTTTGCAAGTTTTGGATCGGGTTCTATCAAGTCATTCAGTTGAAACCTTGATAATGCTGACATTTATTGTAAGTGTAGCTTTGGTGTTTATGGGTTTATTGCAGGTGCTGCGCGCCAGTGTTTTTATCCAAATTGGCCGTTGGTTAGATGACAAATTATCTCAACCTTTGGTTAAAAGAACGGTAGAGCTGGCTGTTGTTAATAAAGAAATTGGCAGCCAACCCATTAAAGACTTGTCGACAATAAAATCATTTATTTCATCACCTGCATTGGCCAGTATTTTTGATGCGCCATGGGCAATCCTATATTTTATTGTTATCTTTATCATCAATACCACTTTGGGTTATTTGGCGGTGGCAGGCGCGGTTATTTTAACAATATTGGCTGTGTTTTCTGAACGAACAAAAAAACAAAAAATGGGTGAAGCCAATGAAGAAAGTATAAAATCCATGCAAGCTCTTGATGCCATGCTGCAAAATGCTGAGGTCATCCGCGCGATGGGTTTTCTAAACAATGCCAGCAAGAAGTGGCAAGGGCATAGCCAAAATAGTAAGGTGCTTGGTTTTTCAATCAGCAATTTTGGCAGCATATTATTGCATTTCACCAAGTCATTTAGAATGGGTTTGCAAGTCATTGTCACTGGGCTGGGGGCATATTTGGTTTTGAACCAACAAATGTCGGCAGGTGGCATTATTGCAGTCTCTATCCTTTCGGGCAAAGCGTTGGGGCCATTTGATGCGGCGCCAGCCATTCTGCAAAACTGGGTTGGCGTTAAAAAAGCTATGGAGCGGTTGGCAAAATTAGATCTGTCATTAACATCAGTTCAGAACACTCTGCTGATAGATCCTCAAGGTGATGTTAAAATTGAAAAACTGGCTTTTCAACAGCCCAATAATAAGAAATGGGTTTTGCGTGGCATTAATATTGACATTAAAGCTGGGCAAGCCATTGGCATTATTGGCCCAAGTGGCACTGGTAAAACGACTCTAGCGCGTTTATTGGTTTCGGTTTTAGAGCCTTCATCTGGTGCCATTCGCTTGGCTGGTGCTTCATTGGGTGATTGGAATGAAGCACAATTGTGTTCATTAATCGGTTACCTGCCGCAAGACGTTGAATTGTTGGAAGGCAGTGTTGCTGACAATATTTCAAAATTTTCTGAGGATATTGAAGATAAAGACATTGTTAAAGCTGCGCAGACTGCAAATATGCATGAATTTATACTAAAATTACCTCATGGCTATCAGACTCAAATTGGGGTTGGTGGTAGCCAGTTATCGGCGGGGCAAAGACAGAGAATTGCCTTGGCAAGATGTTTTTTTGGCAACCCCAAACTGGTGGTTTTAGATGAACCCACCTCAAATTTAGATAGTGAAGGTGAAGAAGCACTTATAAAATGTATCGACAATGCTAAGGCCTTAAACATCACCACCATTACCATTGTTCACCGGCCAATGATTTTAAAAAATGTTGATAAAATATTAGTATTGCATAGCGGTGAAGCTAAAATATTTGATAGTCCTGATGTGGTATTTGCCAAAATGATGGGTAAAAACCAAGCCAACCCTAATTTAGAACCTGACACTAAGAATGTTCTAAAATTAAATGTGGAAAGTTAGAGCATGTCTGTCGGAATGAATATTTTTCAATATGAGGCTAAATCTGCTGGGAAAGCTGCCTTGCGGATTGGTTTTCTACTCATTATACCATTTTTAGCTATTTTAATTGGCTGGGCATTTTTTGCACCATTAAATTCTGCTGCATTGGCTACCGGTGAAGTGGCTTTAAATTTGGAACGTAAAACAGTGCAGATTTTGGATGGCGGGACAGTTGAGGCCATTCATGTAAGGGATGGTCAATTTATCAATAAGAATGATCCAATTTTAACCATCAGAGATTTATCTAAACGGGTGGAATTGGAAACGCTCATCAACCAGATTGTTGCCACAAGAGCGCTTGTTTTACGATTGGACGCTGAAGCCAACGCAAACACAGAAATTATCTTTGACGGATTAAATGACCGCTTGCTTGAAACCAATTTAGATATAATCAAAATTAAGAAACTGCAAATTTTATTATTTGAATCAAGAGCTAGCGCAAGTGACTCAAAAATTGAATTGATAAAATCATCTAAAATTCAAGTTGAAAATGAACTTGTAGGTTTTTTTGCGGAAAACAGCTCAATCAATAAACAGCTTGAAATTTATAAATTGGAATTTGCATCTATCCTCTCCTTAAGCAAAGCAGGCGCGATACCAATTAATAAAAAACGTGACTTGGAAAAAACCATAGCTGAACTCGAAGGAAAATCAGGTTCTTTACTTGCCAATATTGCACGTTTAAAACAAAGAATAATTGACAGTGACTTGCAAATTTTAGATATATCCATTGCTCGAAAAAACCAAATATTAGAAGAATACCAGAAAAATCAATTGATTTTAACTGAACTTGAAAGCCGCTATATAACAAGTGAAGATAATTTGAAAAGAACCATTATATACGCGCCTTTCTCGGGCCGTATATTAGATTTACAAGTGCATAATAAAGGAGCAGTGATTGCTTCTGGCGGCAAGATTTTGGACATTGTTCCGCAGAATGAAGAGTTGATCATTGATGCTAAACTCAACCCAAATGATGTTGAGCTGGTGCAGAATGGCGACGCTGTAAAAGTAGTGTTGACGGCATATAAAACCAAAAAAGTACCCAAAATTGACGGCATAGTTCTATCTGTTGCACCTGATGTTCTGATTGATGAGGTGACGGGGCAAAGATATTATAAAGTACGCATTCAACTTGATGAAGACATGATTGAAAGCCTAAACACTAAAATTGAACTGAGACCAGGCATGCAAGCTCAGGTGTTTTTTATTCAAGGTGGGCGCACACTTATGGATTATATTATATCGCCGATTGTTGATGGCGCATACCGTGCATTTAGAGAAGAATGAAGTAGTTATATGTGATTTACTTAAGGCAATAGAAATTATTCATAGATTAATTTATTAATATTATCAATGTCTTATTTGTTTTCGTGCTAGATTCTAATTAATTCAATCCAGTTCACATTTTTATCATCAATGGTGCACCACTTCTCAATCTACTGATTTGATTAAGTAATCTTATTTTTGTAATTTTTTAATTCTAAGAAAATAATTTAAACTGTTGTTTTATATAAACTTCCAGTTCGAATCCTTCGGGGCCTGCTAGAGAGGAATTTGTTACGTTAGATCAACATAATGATGTGTCAAGACATGTACAATATCTTGATCTATAAATATTTTGGAAGTTCTGCAATTACATA
>NVQL02000094.1 GCA_002400495.2 Alphaproteobacteria bacterium
TATGTTATTTGCGGCTGTTTCTGGCTCTTCCCCTGCAACGGTGGCGGCCATTGGCTCCATTGTGATTGTTGGCATGGTAAAGTCGGGCTATCCCAAACCATTCGCCGCGGGTGTGATTAGCACCGCGGGAACATTGGGCATTCTCATTCCACCATCCATTGTGATGTTAATTTATGCAGCCGCCACCGAAGTGTCGGCCGCGCGGATGTTTATGGCGGGACTGGTGCCTGGCTTAGCCATGGGTTGTTTCTTAATATTAGCCATTTATATTGTGGCGCGGATTAAAAAATTCCCTGCCGAAAAATACCCAGGTTTTGGCGAGATTGTACAAAGCTTTTGGGGGGCATCAGGCGGGTTGCTCATGATTTTTTTCGTGCTGTACATCATTTATGGCGGCATCGCCAGCCCCACAGAAGCCGCGTCAATTTCGGCGATATATGCATTCATTATGGCGGTGTTTATTTATCGAGACATCGGCCCCTTAAAAAACACACCGTGGAAAAAACCTGACGAACCCGTAGCTGTTGCAACCTTAAGAAGCATTGTTGATTTTGTGGTGGTGATGGTTAAATCATCGACCGACAAAGATGTTAAAAAGGTTGTGCTAGAGGCTGCAAAAGTTAGCATTATGTTGTTATTCATCATTTCTAACGCCATGCTGTTTGCGCATATATTAACATTAGAACGCATTCCGCATTTCATCGCGGGTTTAATTGTTGAAGCCGAATTGCCAGCTTGGGGCTTCTTGATTGTCGTCAATATTGTATTGTTGATCGCAGGTAACTTTATGGAACCTTCGGCAATTATTTTGATTATGGCGCCGATCTTATTCCCCATCGCCACGCAGATGGGCATTGATCCGATCCATCTTGGCATCATTATGGTGGTGAATATGGAAATTGGCATGATCACCCCGCCAGTCGGGCTTAACCTGTTTGTCACTGCGGGCATCACCAAAGAATCAATGGGCTGGGTGATTAAATCAGCTGCACCATGGCTATTGTTGATGTTGGCTTTCTTAGCACTGATCACTTACGTGCCACAAATATCGTTATTTGTGCCTGAATTGGTAGATAGTTTGCGCGGCTACAAATAAACAACCATCTCTTTGAGGAGAGAAGAGGGCCACCCATATTAATTTATGGGTGGCTTTTTTTCTAGAAATTTTCGGGTTTGGGTTTTTGTGGCAAGCTGTTATCAGGCCGTTTGTTTTTAACACTGCGGCCTTTAATCACCGATTTGGTGCCGAATTTTTGCCTGATCTCGTCCATGGCATTTTCGACCTTTTGGCTGGTCATCTTTTTAGGTTCTAGAAAATCCAACGGGTCGGCTTTTTCGACATCTGATAGGTTAGACAAACTGACTCCCACCAAACGATAAGCCGTTTTGGGGTTTAGTTTAGCCAAAGCTTGACCAACAACATCAAACATAACATTGGCCAAAAGGGTTGGAGAAGGTAACGTTTGGCTGCGGGTGATGGTTTTAAAACTGTTGGTTTTAAGCTTTAGCGTGACGGTATAGCCCGATTTTTGCAACCTTAATGCATCTTGATGAACCTGCTCACATATGTCCCAAATTTTCACTTTCAGCGCTTCATGATCAGAAATGTCGTTGAAAAAAGTGGTTTCGCGGCCAATTGATTTTCGGCCACTTTCGCGTGCTGCGGGTTTGACACCCCGCAAATCATCGCCAACCGCAAAATATCTAAGCCGTGACCCCATTTTGCCGTAATTGCGCAACAAATCTTCTTCACTCAATTTCTGTAAATCGGCAAATGTCTCTATGCCATTTTGGTGCAATTTTGCAGCCAAAACCTTGCCAACGCCCCAGATTTTGGTGACAGGAAAGGGGGCTAAAGTTTGTTTAATATTATTTTGCCCCAAGATAGAAAAACCTTTGGGTTTTTCTAAATCTGAGGCGACTTTGGCCAGGAATTTATTAAAGCTAAGGCCGATTGATATGGTGATGCCGATGTCTTGCTCAATGTCTTTGGACAATTGCGCGACCAGTTGGCAGGGTAATTTTTTGTGTAATTTTTCAGTGCCAGATAAATCAAGAAACGCCTCATCAACCGAAACTTGCTCCACCATCGGCGTCAGGTCGTTCATTTTTTTGACAATCTCGCGGCTGACAGCAGAATATTTTTGCATATTACCACTTAGTATGACCGCATGCGGGCAGAGTTTTTTGGCTTTAAACATCGGCATAGCAGATTTAACACCAAATGTGCGTGCGATGTAACATGCCGTAGACACCACGGCTCTATTGCTATTGCCACCAATGATAACAGGTTTATTGCGCAATTCTGGGTTGTCACGTTTTTCGACCGAGGCATAAAAACTATCACAATCCATATGGACTATCGATAACGTGTTAAGTTCAGCATGTGATTTAAGTAGACGAGAGCGACATTGAGGGCATATGCTAAGTGGTTTTTCGACTTCAAAAATCTCAATGCAGGTGAGGCAAAGCGTTTGCATATCAAGCCTAACTGACCTTTAACTGAGCTTCAATGAAAGCCCGCACGTCATTCCAATCGCTTGACTTAAAGTGCACATCATCAACATCCGATACCAATTTAGCATATTTTTCATCGCCAATGAAATGAATGCAATGGATATGCGGAATATTCTCGATGATACTGATATGATGTTCGGGCGAATCGTCAATAAAAAATATCGGCGCTTGATGATCTTTAATGATCTCATTAACCGCGGCCAATTTATTGCCAATGTTAGAGATGATCGGAAAATGGATGCCGTGACCTTTATATATCTCCTCACGCCGCTTGCGGTAATCATGCGGGGCGTTGGTCAGAATAATGATTTGGCAAGTCTCAGACAATGTCATTAAATTTTCAAAAGCATTTTCCACCATCGGCATATGATCGCCATGAACGGCAAAGAATTTTGTGATGATTTTAATAAAAATTTCAGCTTCAATTTTTTCATCAGTTTGATTATTGAACATGTGATCCATAATCTCAAAACCAATCAGGCTTTGACCCGTGAAACGATAACCATTTTCATCAAAATATGCGAACATATGGGTGAATAGCTCAAAAATCACCTCATCAGCATCTGAAATAATCAGCGGCTTGTGTGGATTGAGGGTTAATTCATCAATTAATATTTTGGTTTCGGGTGAGGGCATGGAGACACACATTAAGTTCTTGTTATGTTCCAATGTAATTTGATTCACATCAAATGTACAGACAAATGATTACGGAAGTGAAGATATTCACGCTCATTTGTAAAATTATGCAATTTCTTTCAAATCAAACGCCGCATTGATTAGGCGTTTGCAATAATCAGTTTGTGGATTGTCAAAAATCTCATGCGCTGTGCCTTGTTCAACCACCACGCCATCCTTCATCACCAATACATAATCGGACATGGCTTTAACAACCGCCAAATCATGGCTGATGAACATATAAGACAATGTGTGCTTTTTTTGTAATTTACGCAACAATTCAACCACCGTCACTTGCACCGAACGATCTAGTGCCGATGTTGGCTCATCGAGCAAAATGAATTTTGGCTCCAATATAATGGCGCGGGCGATGGCGATACGTTGGCGCTGGCCGCCAGAAAACTCATGCGGATAGCGATTAATGGTCAGAGCAGGGTCTAGCTCAACCTCGTTCAAAACTTCTTTAACCCGCTCAAACCGCTGGGCTTTGGTCATTTCCGGCTTATGCACGTATAGGCCTTCTGCAACAATTTCACCCACCGTAAGCCGCGGGGATAAAGACCCATAAGGGTCTTGAAATACAATTTGCATATCTTTGCGTAAAGGGCGCATTTGTTCATCACTAAGGCCATTAATGGCTTTGCCGTTAAATTTAATTTCACCCTCAGAATCCAGCAATTGCACAATCGCGCGGCCTAAAGTTGATTTACCCGAGCCAGACTCGCCAACGATACCGATGGTTTGCCCTGGTTTAATGTCTAACGAAATGCCTCTAACTGCATCAAAGGTTTGCACCACATTGCCAAAAATATTTGTTTTTACAGGATATTTTACCCATATATTTTCGCCCGAAATGATGCTGTCATCATTGGCGGTTTCAATATGTTCTTTCATGCCCTTAGGCACACTATTGAGCAGTTTGATGGTATATTCATGCTGTGGATTGCTGAACACGTCGTCAATATTGCCCGCTTCGACAATTTGGCCTTGGCGCATCACACATACATTGTCGGAGAAATGTTTAGCCACACCTAAATCGTGAGTGATGAAAAGTATCGCCATTTTCATTTTCTTCTGCAAATCTTTAAGCAACTCTAACACTTCAGCTTGAATGGTCACATCCAAAGCGGTTGTCGGCTCATCAGCAATCAGTAAATCAGGCTCGTTAGACAACGCCATGGCAATCATAATGCGCTGCAATTGCCCACCCGAAAATTCATGCGGGTAGGTTTTCATCCGCCGTAATGCATCTTTAATGCCCACGAGTTCTAACAATTCGGCGGAGCGTTTGGTAGCTTCGCTGCCCCTAAGACCTTTGTGGACTTCTAACACTTCGGTCATTTGGCGGCCGATGGTGAGATAAGGGTTTAGCGAAGTCATAGGCTCTTGAAAAATCATCGCAATGCGATTGCCACGTTGGGTCATTAAGAATTTTTCATTGGCATTGATCATTTCATTGCCTTCAAATTTAATTGAAGACCCTGCCTGATAAACAGCCGCCTTTGGTGGCAATAATTGCATAATTGCCATTGAGGTAACAGATTTGCCAGAACCAGACTCGCCAACAATGGCGAGGGTTTCGCCCTTGCGAATTTTAAATGATATATCTCTTACAGCATGAATGTCTCTTGCTTCGGTTGGGAAAGTGATGGATAGGTTGTTAACATCCAAAATAACCTGCTCATTCTCGAATCCCATAGATATCCCTTAATACTCAATTACCATAATAGATGACAAATTATATGCGCATTTCAAACAATTTGAAACCAACAAATTTTTCTTTTTTTTAATGACAATATTCATGCGGAATAGCCACTTGATCTGAAATTATCTTTCGTTACTATAAGTCTGCTTAGATATTAGTTGTGATAACTCAAATATTGAAAGGCTTTATAGGGCTCGGCAGGTTCAATTTCGGCCGTTTGGCAAAAGCTAAGCAAAAGAGACTCGTCAAGACAGATAAAATCTAGTATAGAAATCTGAAAATCAACAGTGGTTATGGCCTGTTTTATCTGCGCAGCTTCCATCCCCGAACTGGCTAAAAAATGGTCAAAATAGGTTTCGTGAGCGGCAAGATATTGTAAGGCCGCTATGGCAATATTTTCTGCTTGATGATTATTCATAAATTCGCGTATAATTTTATTGTTGATGATGGATAATTTAAATAAATTAATGTAGAATAACAACACTATTTTAAACATATTTAATTAATATGCAGGAAAATTGGCTAGATGGAGGGTGAATCTTTGAGCAAAACAATTTTAATAGTTGAAGATAATGAATTGAATATGAAGCTATTTAATGATTTGCTGGAATCTAAAGGCTATAAAATTATCCAAACCGCCAATGGCTTAAACGCTGTGGAACTCGCCCGTGAGCATAAGCCAAACTTAATCTTAATGGACATTCAATTGCCAGAAGTATCAGGCCTTGAAGTGACAAAATGGTTAAAAGCCGACGATGAGTTAGCACATATACCAGTGATTGCGGTAACCGCATTCGCCATGAAGGGCGACGAAGAAAAAATATTACAGGGTGGTTGTGAGGCTTATATTTCCAAACCTATTTCTGTTGCAAAATTTTTAACAACGATACAAAGCTTCATCGAAAAGGAAGAGACTATATGAGTGCGCGTATCCTCGTTGTCGATGATATTTTAACCAATGTGAAGTTATTGGAAGCTAAATTAACCGCTGAATATTTTGAAGTTATGACGGCAACCAGTGGTGTTGAAGCACTAGAGCTGCTTGCCGCAACACCGCCAGATATTATTTTACTAGATGTTATGATGCCCGGTATGGACGGCTTTGAAGTGTGTCGCCGCATTAAAGGCAACCCCGAAACTCAACATATTCCTGTCATAATGGTCACTGCACTTGATCAATCATCTAACAAAATTGAAGGCCTTAAAGCTGGTGCTGATGATTTTTTAACAAAACCAGTGAATGACATTGCGCTATTGGCGCGGGTGAAAAGCTTGGTGCGGTTAAAAATGGTGGTTGATGAATTACGCATGCGCACACTCACCGGCCAAGAAATGGGCATGGCAATGACCAGTGTCATTAAACCGCCAGATAGTTTGGACGGTCGCATTATGGTTGTGGTGGATGACCAGCAATTAGCCGATGTAATTTACGCCAGCCTTGATAAAGGCACCACACATAAAGTAAAATTTATCTCTGACCCACAAGAAGCTTTATATTTAGCAGGCAGTGGCGATTTCGATCTGATCATCGTATCATTAAATCTCGAAGATTTTGATGGCTTGCGCTTATGCTCGCAATTTCGATCTGTCGAAAAAACCCGCAACGTTCCTTTGTTGGTGATTGTGGAAGACAATGACCCTAAACGTTTGGTGCGGGCTTTAGATTTAGGTGTGAATGATTATATTGCTTTACCTATCGATAAAAATGAGCTGCTAGCACGCTGCCAATCATCATTAAAACGCAAATGGTATAGCGATCAATTGCGCAGCAATTTAGAGCAAAGCATGGAAATGGCGATTAAAGATGCACTAACAGGCATGCACAATCGGCGCTATATTGATACCAATTTAAACAAGCAGTTTATTTTGGCATTGAAAAATAATAAGCCTTTGTCACTTTTGCTGCTCGACATTGATAAGTTTAAAAATGTGAATGACAGCTATGGTCATGACATTGGTGATGAAATATTGATTGAATTTGCCGACCGTATAGCCACCAGCGTGCGTGGCATCGACATCACGGCGCGTTTAGGCGGCGAAGAATTCGTGGTATTGTTGCCCAATACCGACAATGAAACCGCATTGGGCATTGCTGAACGACTGCGGGCAAACATCGCTGACGCACCTTTTACTGACCTAACAAATTGTGTTGATTTGAATATATCTATGAGCATTGGCGTATCATCCATCGAACGCGCCGATGAACAAGCCGAGAATCTACTAAAACGCGCTGACCTTGCCCTTTATGATGCCAAGGAACAAGGCCGTAACCGCGTGAATAATTATGTAGCTAGAGATTGAGCCTAGCGGATTAATTTTAGCAATAATTTATGCAGGTTTTGGATGAATGCCAAACCAACCAAAATTAAAATCACCCCGATGATTTCGTTAGGTTCAAAACTTTCGCCTAAAAATAATGTGCCAAGAGTGATGGCAAAAATAGGAATGATGAAGGTGGTGAGAGACGTATTACTTGCCCCCGCGGTTTTTATGATTTTGAACAATAAAACATAAGCAAGAGCCGTTGATAATAAACTTATCATGAGCAATGATACCCATACTGAGCCAGAATAATTTAATGTTGGCAAACCCTCTACACTAAAACTGATTAGCCCCGTAACCAAAGATGACCACAACAATGAATAAGTGGCCAGCACTATATTATCCATATCATCAGATATGAATAGGCGGTTGTAAATGCCGCTAATGGCATAGAAAAATGTAGCTGTGAGGATGGACAATTGACCAAGATTGGTAAGGTCGAAATTTTCAATGGCATCTATTCCAATCATGGTGACGATGCCCGCAAAACCAACCAGTAAACCAATTATCTTGTTGACCGTAAGTCGCTCCGACTGCCCCAAAAGGAAATGTGCAAACATAGCGGTGAAAAATGGCACGCCGCCGTTAAAAATAGATGCCATACTGGTGCTGATGTATTTTTGCCCCCAGGTGAAAAATATGAATGGAATGGCCGCCATTGTCATCCCCATACCAAATAAGATTATATGTTGTTTTAGGGGTAATTTGAAACTCTTTTTAGTAATGAGGCTCCATACTAACAAGCCCAATGCGGCGAGTGTGATGCGCAAAAACACCACCGTAAATGGTTCAATTTCGCTTAAGGCATTTTTGAGGTTGATGAATGAAGACCCCCATAATACAGATAGGGTGAGGAGTAAAAACCATTCAGTTTTACCCATTTTATATTTGGTGGTTCTAGCCATGTTCATTCCTCATTTACAGAGAATCATAATTATCACCGAAATTCAATTTTGTTGAGTCAAAATAATTGATGTATATTTTCTGGTATTCTTTGACAAAACCAATTAAATTTAAACCATGAAAAATCTAACCATTCTTTTGGCTCAAACATCGAACATTATTGAAATTGTAGCATTGCTGCAAGACGATGAACTTGGGGAAACCCGAGAAACTGCCAATATCGTGCGATATACCCAAGCGTTGAAGGCGATTATCGCTGCTGAGAATAATGAATTTTATTTAGCCTTTATTGATCACGAAATCGTGGGTTGTTTTCAGCTGACAATTATACCAAGTTTATCTCGCGGTGCATCCACGAGGGCACAAATTGAGTCGGTTCGAGTGAAGAGTAATTTTCGCGGGCAGGGCGTTGGCCGCGAAATGATGAATTGGGCGATTGAATATAGCGCAGATATTGGCTGCAATTTGGTGCAATTAACCACAGATAAAACCCGCGATAAGGCGCATAATTTTTATTTGGAATTAGGCTTTGAGCCTTCACATATCGGAATGAAATTACATATATAGACACAATGAAATTAAAACATAACTTAAGGGATTAATAATGACAGCTATTGAAATACACATTTGGCCAACCCCAAATGCCCACAAAATCACCATCATGCTAGAAGAAGCGGGGCTTGAATATAATGTCAACTTTGTCAATATCGGGCAAGGTGATCAGTTTAAACCTGATTTTCTAAAAATTGCTCCAAACAATAGAATGCCTGCCATTGTTGACCCAAATGGGCCAGACGGAAAACCTATTTCGGTGTTTGAATCAGGCGCCATATTGCAATATTTAGGCCGCAAGACGGGGCAATTTTACCCAACTGATGAGCGTAACCGCGTGGCAGTTGAAGAATGGTTGATGTGGCAAATGGGCGGTTTTGGCCCCATGTTAGGGCAAGCCCATCATTTTAGATTATATGCCCCCGAGCAAGTGCCTTACGCCATAAAACGTTATACTGACGAATCGGCACGGCTATATGGCGTGTTGGATCGCAAATTAGCACTCACCGAATTTGTCGCGGGTGATTATTCGATTGCCGATATGTCAATTATCGGCTGGGCAAAGTCGCATGAAGGGCAGGGGCAAGATTTGAATGATTTTACCAATGTAAAACGTTGGTATGATGTGATGATGGCACGGCCCGCGGTAAAACGGGCATTGGCGATTACCAAGCCTGAATAGTAGATAATAACCAAAAAGGGCAGCCAAATGACTGCCCTTTTTAAATCCATTCTAAAAACCTATTCCAAATAATCTTCGCAACGTGCTGGCACTTGGTTGCCCCAAGGCATAATTGGCACGGTTGAAGTTGAGTTTTTAGGGGAACCTTCGATGATTTTATCGGAATACACTAGATATACCAATGTATTACGTTTGGCATCGCAGCCACGAACTATCCGCATTTTCTTAAACAAAACCGAACGTTTTTTGCGATACATAACATCGCCTTGCTCAAATTTTTCGGTAAATTCTATTGGTCCAACTTGGCGACAAGCTAATGAAATGTCCGAAAGTTCCTCGGCCACACCAAAGAAACCTGATACACCACCTTTTTCAGGAACGGTAAAATGACAGGC
This sequence comes from Alphaproteobacteria bacterium, assembly GCA_002400495.2. Classification (GTDB taxonomy): domain Bacteria; phylum Pseudomonadota; class Alphaproteobacteria; order Rhizobiales; family OSC116; genus OCS116. The sequence goes on from NVQL02000094.1 coordinate 9,752, forward strand.
AACGCCTTTAATGATCGGGTCATCTATGGCATAGACTGCTAATTTATGATCTGGCGCCAAAAACTTCCACACTGTAGATTTTTTGAAGATTAAATCTGGCTCTTCGGCCTGCGCCATACTGGCACTTTCAAACGCCAATGTCGCAATAAATATAGAGCTAACAATGAGTTTGCTTGTCTTTTTTACCCAGTTTTTCATGTAATTATCCTTATCTTTGTTGCCTCCAATATGGGGGCAGTGATGGGGTTTTACAATTAAAAATTAAATAATCTGAAGTTTTCTATTGACCTTAGTTTGATAGTGTACTACTTATCTAATACACCAATATACAAAAGGATGATTCAATCAATGTATGAATGGAATAAAAATCAGCCGATATTTTTGCAAATTAGGCAAAAAATTATCGAAATGATTTTAAACAAAAATGTAAAATCAGGTGAGGCGTTACCGTCTGTGCGGCAATTGGCGACAGAATTATCGGTAAATCCGCTAACCGTAACAAAGGCATATCAATCTTTGGTTGATCTGCAGATTATTGAGAAAAAACGTGGTTTAGGGATGTTTGTTATGGAAAACTCACAAAAAGAATTGCTTAATGTTGAGCGTGAAAAATTCTTATCTGATGAATGGCCACAGATTTTAAAACGTTTAGAATCGTTAGGCATCAAGTTAATAGATTTGATTAAGAAGGAGCAGGGCGCATAATGGTACAGCTAATTAAAGTGAACGGCCTGTCAAAAAGCTTTGGCAAAGAACAAGTGTTGAAAGACATTAGCTTTGGCATAGAAGAAGGCAAAATTTACGGCCTTATTGGCCATAATGGCGCGGGTAAAACCACAATCTTAAATAGCATTTTGGGCTTAATTGATTATGAAGGTGAAATAAGTGTTCTGGGTCAATCGCCTTACGATAAACGCTACCAATTGATGGAAGACATTGCGTTTATTTCAGACGTGGCAAGTCTGCCACGATTTTTAAAAGTGAACCAGCTTATTAAAATGATGAGTGACATTCACCCTAAATATAATGAGGAGAAAACCCATGAATATTTACAGAACTCGAATATTAAGCTTCAAGCTAAGATTAAATCTTTA
>NVQL02000026.1 GCA_002400495.2 Alphaproteobacteria bacterium
AATTCCTGCTTCTGCTGACGATTTTGTACGGGCAGATGGTAAAATTTACGGCGCGCATTGGCAAATTTTTATGCCGGCGTTAGAATTGCCCAGCATCAAAGCCGTCGCCACCATTGGCGCCCCCGCCAGTTCAGGGCATATACTGCAAACCTTAGGTGCCGACAAACAAAAAATAACCACCGATGGCACACATAAAATCAAATTCTACGGCAATGACATCACCGTCAATCAACAATTTGTCGATGATGTAACAGCCGAACATTTAACCGACAAACTACGAAAATTAAACAAAGCCCTACTCATCATGCATTCGCCAATAGATGAAATTGTCTCGATCGACAATGCAGGCACATTATTTCAACTTGCCAACCACCCCAAAAGCTTTGTCAGTCTAAACAAAGCCGATCATCTACTCTCCAAAAAAGCCGATGCTAAATACGCCGCAGGCATTATATATGACTGGGCATGCACCTATATAAAAACCACGCCAAATTACAAATATCCACCCGCCAAAGCAGGCGAAGTTAGCGCCGCACTTAATATAGATGACACATATCTAACCCGCATAAATATGGCAGATCATAAAATCCTAGCCGATGAACCAAAAGACATCGGCGGCACAGATTTAGGCGCATCACCCATGCAATTACTCGAAGCCTCATTAGCCTCTTGCACCACCATCACGTTAAGCATGTACATCACCCGCAAAAAATGGGCAGTCCAGCATATAGATTGCGTGGTCACTCATTCCAAAACCGATGGCAAAACCAGCTTCAACCGCGCCATCACGGTACGCGGCAATTTAACCGAGCAACAACATGAACGCATATTAGCCATTGCCAACAAATGCCCCATGCATAAAATTATATCACTAGGCGCAGACATAAATAGTTTTCTAATTTAGGAGTTACATATGACCAAAAATTCATTTGATAAACACGCCACCAGCTCTTATGCAGATGGTCTCGTACGCCAAGTGCCAGGCTATTCAACCCTTCTGCCCATGGTGTCGCAATTACTCGCAGAGCGCACCCCAACCGATGCCCGTATTTTGGTTTTGGGCGCAGGCGGTGGCCAAGAAATTCTTGCACTTGCAAATGCCCATTCAGGTTGGTCATTCGATGGCGTAGACCCATCTTCCAAAATGCTAGAGCTGGCGCGCGAAACTGTCGAGCCACATGCCTCCCGCGTGAATCTTCATGAGGGTTATATCAGCGATGTCCCACAAGGGCCTTTCGATGCCGCCACATCCATTCTAATTTTTCACTTTATTCCACTAGAGCAACGCCTTGAAACCCTTACACAAATTCGCCAGCGCCTAAACAAAGGCGCTCCCTTTATCTTGGTTCATCTCAGCTTTCCACAAACCGAGCCTGAGCGCTCACTTTGGATCGCCCGTCACGTCACCTTCGGTCAATCACCTAATGCAGACCCCGCAAAAGCCGAAACCGCCCGCCAAGCCATAGCCGACCAACTGACAATCATATCACCCGAAGACGAAGAAAAAATGCTGCAACAAGCAGGCTTCTCAAATGCCAGTCTATTCTATGCGGGCATGAGCATTAAAGGCTGGATAGCCTATGCCGATTAAGCACTCGTCACCACAATAACCCCAGCAATCACCATAAACACACCGACTGATAGCTGCCAAACATTCACCCCCGCACCTTCTCCAAACAGCCATATTCCCGCCGCAACAGGAATAAGCACATTGGCACTTAAAATAGGCGTGATACGCGAGATTGACACGCCATAATGCCACAAAGCATAACTCATAAGCCCCGTAGCAAAAGCAAACGAAGCCCCAGCATATAAAGCGTACAGGCTACCCTTTAAATTAAACCCAACTTCATTTGTAAAATAAGAATATAGCAACCCACCAACAAAAGTAACCAATCCCAACAATGTTAAATATCGGCCAGGCCCCAATGAGGCAGTTGCGCTTATTTTTTGAAATATCGCCGTCACGCCCCACAATAATGCAGGCAAAACCCCGCCGATAAGTATAGGAATATAGGATTTCATATTGACTCCTTTGGTCATGAGTTAAAAAAACCAATCACAAATAAAGCAAAACCTATATTTCAAAGGCAATTCAGCCTAACAAGCCATTTAAATAATGTCAATTATTCTGAATTTTAGCCTCAAGCCGCACGTCACTAAAATAAGCCGATGTGCTACCACCTGTATTGTCACTATCGCAGAAAAAGCCCAGCAAACCCAAGCTCGGATCACCACCAACACCGCCGATGCGCTTATACAAAGCCTCAAGGTCAACACTCTGCTCATGCCAAACCCCAACATTTTCATCAAGCCCATTGGCCACCAGATGATGAAAACCATTGATGATTTTATAATCACCCGCTTGATATTTTTGATTGCTCCAAATAATCTCAGCAACCTTACGGCTTCCATCAGCACTTTTAAACATCACAAAGAACCGCGCAGGATGGTCATCACCGTCTTTGCTGTCTTCATCAAGCTCACTATTTAAAGCTTTTTCAATCTTCCATTGCCATTTAAGCTGCGAGAAATCACTAAGTTTAATATCCACATCTCGCCCCAAAATAGACCCGCTATTGTCGGTAGAACAATGCATTGCCCGTCGGTCATCAACATCCACAAGCTTATAATCAGTCGGCGTCACATTAAAAAATGTTCGATGCACCCAGCCTTTAGGCAAATCATCAATGTCAAAACCATCATCAACCAATTGAATTTTGCCATCAACCGCTGCACTCGCCAACAGCGGCGCACCCGTATCAAATGGATTGCCTTGCCGTATTTGATAAACCGTAAATGCCGCCACAGCCAAAACCAAGCCACCGATGAATATAGAAATTTTCTTCGTCCGTTTTGAAATCATTTTCTGCCCCTTGCGATATTCATCAATCATAAGCAAAGCGCAGTAAACATCTAATCACATTCTGTTTATGACCCAAATATCAAGCATTCTATCTGCTTAAACAAGGCCTCTGGTTTTTCTTTCACGGTGAATGGCGGCCCAACTACATAAGCCTTTAACTGGCTCAATTAAACTAGACCCATAATCTGTAAGCGCATATTCGACACTAGGTGGCACAGTCGGATAAACGGTTCGCGACAGAATATCTTCTTCTTCGAGCTTGCGCAGCGAGCGGGTTAACATTTTTTGTGTGATGCCCCCCATGGCACGGCGCAACTCGTTAAATCTCAACGATCCCCTGCTTAAATTTACTACAACTCGAATCGTCCATTTATCACCAATAAGAGATATGACTTTTTCAAATGAGGGGCAGGAAGGCGGGGCAACAGTTTCTTTAGTGTCACTAGGTATCATTATTGTGCCTCCTTGTGCGGGTAAATATAAGTATATATTATATACCAAGGATATTAAATAAACCACAATAATTGGAATTAAAATGAAACAACGAAATGTTAAAAATAAGAATTTTGTATTTGTCGGTGGCACACAAGGTATGGGCAAAGCCGCAGCCCTTGCACTTGCCGAACGCGGTGCATCAATTTTAGTTTTAGGTAGAAACCAAGCCGCAGGCGACAATGTGGTAGAATTGGCCTTAAAAAACGGTGCAAATACTGCAGAATTTGTACAAGTAGACATTTCAACTGTCCAAGGCATCAAACATGCAGTAGATAAGATTAAAAATTGGCAACCCCAAATCCACGGCTTAATGCATTCCGCAATGACCGGCTTTAATAAAAAAATCATCACCGAAGATGAGCTAGAGTTTGGATTCGCCCTGCAATATTTCGGCCGCGCCATGATAGATGAATTATTGGTGGAGCAATTAGCCGCCTCTGGCGATGGTAGAATTGTTCACCTAAGCGCAAACATCCCAACCATATTTACCAAAATTGACCTTGACGATTTACAATTCAAAACCAGAAAATGGGGTTTTTATAAATCTTTATTAGGCTCAAACCATTTAAGCATGCTTTATTTACAACAAGCCGCCCAGCGCTATAAAGATTTACCAATTTCATACACCGCCGCCTGCGTAACAGCGGTTAAAACTCAAATAATGTCAGACCCAAAAATGCCGCTATTAATGCGGTTAGCAGTTAAGTTAGGCACAACAGCAGAAATAGGCGCAAAAAATTCTATTGCCATTTTAACTTGTGAAAATTCAGACAATTTAAAAGCCGTAAAACTACCAAGCGCCAAACGATTTACTCCAAAAAAACTTGCCTATAATAAAACCGACGCAGAAAACCTATGGGTAAAAACTTTGGCGCTCGCGCGAGAGAAAAAGCTAATTCCAATGTCATAAAACCAATAGCCATTCAACGCTGCTGGATCATGTCCCATTTATTACCGTACAAATCTTTAAACACCACAACCGTAGCATAATCTTCCTCACGCGGCTGTTCAGTAAAATCCACGCCCAAATCTAACATGCGTTTATATTCACCCCAAAAATCACTAACATGATAAAATATATAAACCCGACCGCCAGATTGATTGCCGACAGATTTACTCTGCTCATCACTCACGGCTTTGGCCAGCAAAAAACTAAAACTGGAATCAGCATGCGGCGCAACCCGCACCCAACGCTTGGTTTCACTCATTTTGCTATCCTCAAGCACAACAAAACTCAGAACCTCGATATAATATGCAATGGCCTCATCATAATCAGCCACCAATAACGCCACGCTCGCAATTTTATTCATTCTATCACCCACTTGTTTCCACATATTGTTCAACGCCAATTTGGCGCCATTGCAATTTATCCCCGCATTAAACAAAAATACAACCTTAACTTGATATATATCAAATTCCTGTTACTCTAGTTGTGTTGGGGGAAGTGCTAACAACACAAGGAATCCTGCTATAGACCTCTTTGACCAAGAAACTCTCCAACAAAAATATCTTCGCCTCGAAAGCTCCATTGACGGCTTTTCTTCAGACACCATTGAGTGTTTTAAAATCTATCTACTCATTAAAGATAAAGCCAAAGGAAAATGTCTAGCTCTCATTGAGCAAGAACTTATGTCTTTGATTGAAAAAGAAGTCGAAGCCTATGTCTTCAATTCTATAAAACAAAACTCAACATAAACAATGTCATTCATCGGCTAATTTTAAAGCAATATTTATGAACCAGCTGCTCATTTTCTAAAGATATAGTTTCAAGCGAAAATCTAAGCTTATTGAGTATCCGTTCAGACGCCTTATTCTGTTCCAAAAACACCCCATAAACCATTTCAATCTCAGTTTTATGTATAGCAAAATCCAGTGCCATTTGCGCCCCTAAATAGGCCAACCCCTGATTGCGAAAACCCTCACAAATCTGCCAGCCAATTTGCATCTCGTCACCATTCAGAATTTTATTGAGATTAATAGCTCCCATAAATTCATCATTTTTTGGTTCACGCATCACCCAATAATATATATCGCCCGCAACTATTTTCTCCACCGTACTGGTTAAAAATTGCATATAAAACTCATTCGTTTGATCACGCAACTTAGGAATATATCTAAATGTATCAGGCTCACCAAACATAGCCAACATGTCGGCAAAATCATCGCTGTTTAATAGAGCTAATTTGCATTGATTATTTTGCATTTGCCAAATCAACCCACTCTTGCTCCGTCAGCACCTGAATACCCAACTCTTCAGCCTTTTTAAGCTTACTACCCGCCCCAGGCCCTGCCACCAAAATGTCAGTTTTTTTCGATACACTACCCGTCACTTTAGCACCCAAACTCTCAGCTTTAGCCTTAGCTTCATTACGCGTCATAATCTCAAGCGACCCGGTAAACACCATCACCTTACCCGCCACAGGCGAGTCGTCATCAGCTTTCTCCAACGGTATCGTCGTTACCGCACCGAGCAATTTATCCAAGAATTTAAGGTTATTTTCCTCGGCAAAAAATTGCACCAGCGACAATGCCACAATGTCACCAATGCCATCCATATTCATCAAATCGGCATAGGCCTCATTGACCAATTCACCATCAGTGCCAATCGGCACAGAAGCTGCTTGCATTGCAGGCAAAAACACATCCATTGTTTCATAATTACGTGCCAACATACGCGCCGTGGTTTCACCAATATGCCGAATCCCAAGGCCAAATATAAACCGATCCAAACCAATCTCACGTCGATCATTAATCGCCGCAAATAATTTATCGACACTCTGCTCACCCCAGCCTTCACGCTTGCGAACCGTGTCCCATTTTTCACCATCATGGGCTTCTATATCAAAAATATCAGCAGCATCTTTTATAATGCCCCATTCATAAAATTGCTCAACCTGCTTGCTGCCCAAACCATCAAAATCAAACGCATTGCGCGATACAAAATGCCGCAACCGCTCCGTCACCTGCGCCTTGCAAATCAACCCGCCTTCACAACGCCTAATCACATCCATCTTGCCGGTTTTGGCATTCAACTCACGGTCAGCCGCACTACCACAAATCGGGCAATGGCGCGGAAATTCATAAGCCACACTATCCGCAGGCCGTTTTTCCAACACCACTTCAACAATCTGCGGTATCACATCCCCCGCCCGCTGAATCACCACCGTGTCGCCAATCCGCACATCTTTGCGCGCAATTTCATCTTCATTATGCAAAGTGGCGTTAGACACCACCACCCCACCAACCGACACAGGCTCAAGCCGCGCCACAGGCGTCAACGCACCCGTCCGCCCCACCTGAATTTCAATGTCATTAATAACAGTCCGTGCTTTTTCAGCAGGAAATTTATGCGCAATCGCCCAGCGCGGCGCCCGCGATACAAACCCCAATCGCTCCTGTAAATCCAACCGATTAACTTTATAAACCACCCCATCAATATCATAACCAAGGTGCGGGCGCTGCTCTTCAATCTGCGCATAATGCGCCACCAATTCATCGGCATTATCAAACATTTTCATCAGCGGGTTCACAGTAAAGCCCCACGCCTCAAACTGCTCCACCATCCCCATTTGCGTTTGAAAACCAAATTCACTCATCTCACCCCATGCATAAGCAAAAAAGTGCAGGTTACGGCTCGCGGTAATGCGACTATCCAACTGCCGCAAACTACCCGCCGCCGCATTACGTGGGTTGGCAAATATCTTCTGCCCCGCATCTTCTTGCCGCGCATTCAACGCCGCAAATTCAGCATGGCTCATATAAACCTCACCACGCACCTCAACAATGTCAGGAATGTTATCACCCTTCAGCTCATGCGGAATTTCACTAATGGTTTTGAGATTCTCAGTAATGTCCTCACCCACCTGCCCATCACCACGTGTCGCACCACTTACCAAAATTCCATTCTCATACCGCAAACTGGCCGATAAACCATCAATTTTAGGCTCAGCAGTCAGATTAATCACCGCCCCATCAAGCCCCAAAAAACGGTCAATTTTAGTGTAAAACTCCTGCACATCATCAGCATTAAACGCATTGCCCAATGACAACATAGGTATGTTATGAGTGATTTTTTTAAATTTTTCCTGCGGCACATAACCAACTAAATCGGATGGGCTGTTGGCAAGTTTCAACTGCGGAAACGCCGCTTCAATATCAGCATTTCTACGCATCAAAACATCATAATCAGCATCACTAATCAGTGGCGCATCATCACCATGATAAGCCTTATTATGCTTAGCAATTTCTTTAACAAGCTGCTCAAGCTCCATCTGCGCCAACATCGGATTTAGTTTATCAACAGCAATCGGTTTACGGGGTTTTTTGGCCATAGGAGAAAAAATCCAAATTCAAACGTTAAGTAGTTTTTGTGCCGCCGCGCGCGCTTCATCGCTCACCACAGCACCAGCCAACATGCGGGCAATTTCTTCATGCCGCTCAGCATCGTCTAACAGCAGCACATCTGTCACCATACGGTTTTTGCGCTGCTCAGATTTCGAGATAACAAATTGCCGATCAGCCGCCGCCGCCACTTGCGGCGAATGGGTCACTGTAATCACCTGCACCTTATCGCCCAACCGCGCCAAACGTGTGCCAATGGCTTCGGCCACCGCACCACCAACGCCAGTGTCAATCTCATCAAATACCAATGTCGGCGCACTGCCTTTATCGGCCAAACTCACCTTAAGCGAAAGCATAATCCGCGCCAACTCACCGCCCGAAGCCACTTTCATCAACGGCCCAGAAGCCGTGCCAGGGTTGGTCATCACTTCAAAACTCACCGCGTCAAACCCACTGCGCATCGCGCCATCCACGCTCAAATTCTTAACTTTGCAATAAAATTTCGCCCGCTCAAGCTTAAGTGGCGGCAGCTCACTGGTAACCGCTTTTTCCAACACTTTAGCCGCCGACTGACGCTTTTGACTTTGTATTTTCGCCGCTTGCTCATATTCAGCCTTGGCCGCATTCATCGCCTTATAAAGCTCATCCGCACGCACCTGATCACCCTCAAGGCTAGCAATCATATTGCGAAATTTTTCTAACAATGCGGGCAATTCATCAACCAGCACCCCATGTTTACGGGCAGCCCCACGCAAGGCAAATAATCTTTCCTCAACATCATCTAAGCGTGCAGGGTCAAACTCCAAATTACGTTCCAATTCAGCTATTTCTTCACTAGCCAGTTGCAACTCTATCAAAGCCCTATCCAACGCCTCAACCGACGGTTTGACCAAAGCTTCAATATCGGCATCATTGCGCTCCAATGCACTCATCGCACTATAAATACGCTTTTCAACTCCCCCATCTTTATGCAGCAATTTTTTAGCACTCTGCACATCACTCGCCACTTTTTCAGACGCTTGCAAAATCGATCTCTCGTCGGCCAAAGCCTGCTCTTCTTCGGTAGATGGTTTTAACTGTTCAAGCTCAGCCAGCACATGTCGGGTATAATCTTCATCAGCTTGGGCTTTGCGCAAATTTTCCTCGTGCGCAGCAACTTCTGTGCGGGCACTTTGCCAAATATCCCACAATTTATTGATGGTTTTGGCCTCTTCACTCAGCCCCGCAAAGGCATCAAGCAAAGATAAATAAGCACTGGTATCAGCCAAGGCTCTATTGTCATGTTGTCCATGAATTTCAATCAGCAATTCACCAACTTGTTTCAGCAAACGGGTCGAAACCACCTGATCATTAATAAACGCTTTGCTGCGCCCATCAGCATTTTGCACCCGCTTTAAAATCATTTCGCCATCATGGCTAATGTCATTGTCATCCAACAGCCCAAAAGTTGAGTGGCTTGCAGGCAAATTAAAACTCGCGGTCACCTGGCCTTTTTCCACCCCGTGACGCACCAAAGAGGCATCGCCCCGCGCGCCCAGCGCCAAGCCCAAACTATCCAATAGTATAGATTTACCTGCACCCGTTTCACCGGTTAAAGCACTCAGGCCATCAGCAAATTCTATATTTAATTTATCAATTAAAACAATGTTTTGAATAGACAGGCTATCAAGCATTGACCAATCACCTAATTTTTATTGAGCAAATTAAACGCATAATCATACCATTCGCCAGATGGATAATTACGCCCCAGTAATGCGGCATTAGCCGTGGCTTCATCACGCAAACCAAGCGCCAAATAAGCCTCAACCAAACGCGCCAACGCTTCTTCAATTTGTTTTGTGGTTTCATAGTCATCAACCACCACCTTAAAGCGGTTAATCGCCGCTGGGAAATTATGTTTTTTCAAGTAAAAACGCCCAACTTCAAGCTCTTTTGCCGCCAAAATATCAAAAGTAATCAATAGCTTATTTTTCGCCGCAATGCCTTCAACAGATCTTGGGAAACGATTGATCAAAGATTTAAGCGCCTTTTGCGCTTGCTTGGTAATGCGCTGGTCACGCTTTACATCCGCCACGCGGATATAATAAGCTTCAGAGCGCAAATGATAGGCCCGTTTCACATCACGAGCGCTGGAATATAAAATAATATAACGATCAGCCGTATAAGCCACATCATCATAATCACGGATTAAGAAATAAGCCTCAATCGCCGACATCATGCCTTTTTGAGTGAATTTAGAATAAGGATGTTGGCGCTCAAGTTCCAAAAACCGATCGGCCGCTTTTTTATAATTATGGTTAGCCAATAGATTTTGCGCATCCGCATTAATCACATGGGCAGGCTCATCCGCAGGCAATATACCACCCACTGTACCGCAAGAAGTTAGCAACGCGATGGCTAAAAACAGGCCCGAAATTCTTAAAAAACTCATTTAATTTCCTCATTACATTGAGTCGATATTTTTAATCTCAAAATACTATATATACCCAAACAATCAAAACAAAAAGTGAACAAAAGACGATTTATCTATCGCTCACCCAGATTTCACCCAAAATAAACCCTAATTTCGGCTTTTTAATGATCTTTTACCCTATCTCAAACAGATTGAATATAGTCAAGCGCAGTCATTTTATGATATTTAACATTTATATGCCCCATATTGATTGGGTTGGGGTCAACAATCTCAATCGGAATGTTATTTTGCACCGCAATGTCCAGCGCCATCTGCGTGATGTTAACGCTAAAACTCGTGCCCATAAATATAATTTTATCAGCCCCATACATCCGTTCATGCGCCTCATTTATGCGGTAAAGCTCCGTATAAACCTCATCAAACAACAAAACATACGGCTTAAAGCTCACATTTAACTTCGGCGCCTCATCTTCAATTTTAAACATTTCAAGCAGTGCCTTGGAAAACTCCGCATCATTCAAATTTGTATCCAAATCATCATAAGGCGCGGTCACTACATCCACATCATCACCTTGCTCATGAAATATCGTCATTTTGTCCAAGCGCCCATGAATAGATATATAATTCTCATTCCCCGCTTTGCCATCAAGCCCATCTATATTTTGCGTGATGAGGTTTTTATCGGCCAACCAATAATGCACATCATTAGCCCCATGGTCACGGTAAGTGGCAAACCGTTTATAATACCATAACAAAAATTGCACAGGATTTTGCCGATACATAGCCCGTGTCGCCATTTGCTGCGGCGTATAATTTTTAGACCCAATCGTCCAATAACCATCCACCCCACGAAACGTAGGTATCCCACTCTCAGCACTAACCCCCGCCCCCGTTATATACAAAATATTCTGCATCTATATTATTCTCCCACCAGCACCATATCAGGAAAATTACAAACTTCCAGAGCGCTTGCAAACGGCCAACTGTCTTTTTTACTGCCTATACTGGGTAGCATACTGCCTAAGCTCTGGAAGTCTGCATTTTTTCGCTCGGCTTCGCCTCTCTTTTATCGTTCGCGTTGCTCTCTAYAAGCACTNGCGTGCGTTCGCTCCGCTCTCTWGCCACGCCTAACGGCGACGCGCAGTCGCGCTTGCCTCAGCCAAAGGCTTCGGACCCTTTTCCCATGAAAAGCAGTATAGCACCAAGCAGCAAACTCAGAATTTGTTGGGGCGCACCGAAATGCAGGGTTTCACCAAACTCCAGCTCACTAAGCGTAATGTAGTTGATTGGGGTGCCGAATCCACATCCGACCAGCGGCTGAGTGGCTTAAGCTAGAGAGCGGAGCGAACGCACGCAGTGCCAAACATAATGCAGACTTCCAGAGCACCGACAGCACGCCACCCAGCATCAACTACAAAAAGACAGTTAGCTGGTATTTAATGCTCTGGAAGTTTGCATTATTCTCATTCCCCCTTATGATACCCCTCAACAGACAAATAAAAATCAGAGCGCAACTCATGCCCCTTAATTCCCACGAAATCGCCCAACAACGCCACCTCAAACGCCATCTCACCTTCTGGCGCTTTATGGCCGTGGCGGTGGTCATCATCGGCCTCATCGCCGTCAGCGCCGTAACCATTAACAACAAAACTTTCTCCATCCGCCAACAACACATCGCCACCATCGAAATTAGTGGCATCATCTACCGTGATGACCGCTTACTAGCCCAGCTCAAGAAAATAGAAAAATCCGATAAAGTCTCTGGCCTGATTCTAATCATCGATAGCCCAGGCGGCACAGTTACAGGCTCTGAAGATATTTATTTGGCCGTCCGCAAAATCGCTGCCAAAAAACCCGTCACTGCCCTTATGCGCGGCGTTGCCGCCTCTGGTGGTTATATTTCTGCCATCGCTGCCGATCAGATTTTTGCCAGCAGCAACACCATAACAGGCTCTATTGGCGTTATTTATCAATGGCCAGAATATGTCGAACTGCTCAATAAAGTCGGCGTAAAAATGCAAACCGTCAAAAGCGCCCCGCTCAAAGCCGAGCCATCAGGCATGGTGCCATTAACTGATGAAGTGCGCCAACAAGTCGAAATATCAGTTAAAGACAGCTATGACTGGTTTGTTGGCTTGGTATCAAAACGCCGTGACATGAGCATAAACAATGCCTTAAGGCTTGCAGATGGCCGCGTTTATTCTGGCCGCCAAGCTTTGGCCGAAAACCTCATCGATGCCATTGGCGATATTGAGACCTCCCAACAGTGGCTAAAGAATCAGTTGCAACAAGATGGCAAACCCTATGAAGATCTAGAATCAATCGATTGGACTCCACCTTTATTTGAACAAGCTGGTCTCAATCGATTCTTAAAAATACAAATAAATAGCATCATCGGGGTAAAAGTTTTTGATATAAATAGCACCAAGAATATAAGCTCAACAGGCCTCATGGCGCTAATGCTTAACTAATCGCAACAGTAATTTTTATTAATTTATCTCAAAAAAAAACTCTTAAGCTGAAAAGCCTTTACATTTCAACAAATCAAGCTTACTTTTCCTCTTAAGTATTAACCATCATAAGAATGGTAATTTTTATATATAGTTTATTTTATATTGATTTCGAAGGTCATATGCGGCCACGATGTAATTTTTAAATGATAAACTTTTTTCATCATTGGGAATGATTAACAAATGATAAAGTCTGAACTGATACAAAAACTAGCAGATGCCAACCCGCATCTTTACCAGCGTGATATTGAACGCATCGTCAACAAAATATTTGATGAAATTACCGCAGCTCTTTCACGCGGCGACCGTGTTGAATTGCGCGGCTTTGGCGCATTTTCCATCAAACATCGCAAAGCCCGTACAGGCCGCAACCCGCGCACTGGCGAAGTTGTACAGGTTGATGAAAAATATGTACCTTTCTTTAAAACGGGTAAAGAATTGCGTGACCGCTTAAATAGCTAATCACTCCGCATTATACCTGAGCATAAACCCATAAAATTATAGTGATTTTATGGGTCTTACCATTGCAAGCCGCCCATAATGTCTCTATATTCATAAAAATAGTTAAAATGAGACGCTTATGAGACGTATTTTCCGCTGGCTAATCACCTTCCCCATTCTGCTTATCGCAGGCTTTTTGTTGGTTGCCAACCGCCACATTATCGATATATCTTTAGATCCATTTAATGCCGAAGACCCTGCTTTTAGCTTGGAGTTACCACTCTATATCGTCATTTTGGTCGCCATTTTCATTGGCTTATTACTTGGCGGCACCCTCACCTGGGTTGGCCAGCATAGATATCGCAAAGCCTCACGTGTTGAGCGCAGCAATGCTCATAAATGGCATAATGAAGCCGATGATTTACGCAAACGCGCCGAACAAAATGCCACCTCTAATGTAAAACAATTATCCAATAGCTAAATATGAACAGCAATAATCCATACAACCCAACCCTTGTGGCACTCGATACGCCCGATTTAAAACATGCATTAAGCTTAGCCAAACGCTTAGCCAACAAAGTTGGCGGCATGAAAATTGGGTTAGAGTTTTTCAACGCCAATGGCCCCCAAGGCGTCAAACAAATTGTCGATTTGGGTATGCCCGTATTTTTCGACCTAAAATTATCCGACATTCCCAACACCGTCGCCGCAGGCATTCGCTCTTTATTGCCGCTCGAAGCTTTCATCATCAATATTCACATCCTAGGCGGTCGTCAAATGATGCAAGCCGCCGTCGCCGCCATTAACGAGGCCGAAGGCTTAGGCTATGCCCGCCCCATGCTCATCGGCGTCACCATCGTCACATCTATGGAAGATGCCGACATGCAAGAGCTAGGCATAAACCGCACCGCATCCGAACAAGTCATTCATTTAGCAAAATTAGCCCAAGATTGCGGCCTAGATGGCGTCGTCTGTTCATCACACGAAATCGCCGCCATTAAAGCCGCATGCGGCACAGAATTCAAAACCATCGTCCCAGGCATTCGCCCCAAAGGCACTTCCGCAGATGACCAAAAACGCGTAATGACCCCCACCGAAGCCATCAAACAAGGCGCCGATTATTTAGTAATTGGCCGCCCCATAACCCAAGCTGATAGCCCCGAAGATATGGCCGATGACATTTGGCAATCTGTCCGCTATGCAGACCTATAGGTGGTATATATGAACAATTTAGTTAAAATATGTGGAATAAAAACCCCCGAATTTGTCGACATCTGCGCCGCAGCAGGCGCCGACTTCATCGGCTTCGTCAGCATTAAAAAAAGCGCCCGTTATATCGACATAGCCACCATTGGCAAATTGATAGAACACGCCCAACCAACAAAAATGGAACGCGTGGTTCTAACCATGAACCCGACTTATGACGAAATGTGGGAAATCAACAAATTAGGTGCCGATTACATCCAACTACACGGCGATGAAACCCCGCTTTTTTGCCAAGACATCAAAGCCACCAGCAATCTAAAGATCATGAAAGCCATCAGCGTCGAAACCGCTGATGATATAGAAGCCGCCCGCCAATTTGAAAATATAGTCAATATTCTACTATTCGATACCAAACCCATAGCAGGCGATGAATTACCTGGCGGCAATGGCCAACCATTTAATTGGAATCTACTTCATGATCAAAAATTTAACTGCCAAACCATGTTGGCAGGTGGCTTAAACGCTAGCAATGTACAACAGGCTATGCAACAATCGGGCATTGATAATATCGATGTCTCCAGCGCGGTCGAAATCAGCCGTGGCAATAAAGACAAAGCTCTGATCGAACAATTTATTCAGAGCGCAAAAGGGAAAATGTAATGAGTGATAAAAACCCCAATAGCCTGCGCCAAGGCCCCGATGAAAATGGTTTTTTTGGTATTTTTGGCGGCCGTTTTGTGGCCGAAACCCTAATGCCCAATATCTTGGCACTAGAAGAAGCTTATACCACCGCCAAAGCCGACCCATCTTTCGCCGCCGAACTCACTCATCTCGGCAAATATTACACAGGCCGCCCCAGCCCCATCTACCTAGCCGAGCGGCTCACAGAACATTTTGGCGGCGCCAAAGTCTATTTCAAACGCGATGAGCTCAACCACACAGGCTCACACAAAATCAACAATTGCCTCGGCCAAATTCTACTCGCCAAACGCATGGGCGCCAAACGCATCATTGCCGAAACAGGCGCAGGCCAACATGGCGTAGCCGCAGCCACAGTAGCCGCCCGCTTTGGCCTACCTTGCACCGTCTACATGGGCGCAAAAGATATAGAACGCCAAAAACCCAACGTATTCCGCATGAAGCTTTTAGGCGCTAAAATCGTCGCCGTCACCAATGGCGCAGGCACGTTAAAAGATGCCATGAACGAAGCCCTACGCGACTGGGTCGCCAATGTCGAAGACACTTTCTACATCATCGGCACCGCCGCTGGCCCCCACCCCTACCCCATGATGGTGCGCGATTTCCAATCAATTATCGGCGAAGAGGCAAAAGTCCAAATTCAAGAAGAAGAAGGCAAATTACCCGATGCTCTGGTCGCCTGTATTGGCGGCGGCTCCAACGCCATCGGCCTTTTCCATCCCTTCTTAGATGACGAAAGCGTTAAAATCTACGGCGTAGAAGCCGGCGGCAAAGGCCTAGATACCGACGAACATTGCGCCTCACTCGCAGGCGGCGAACCAGGCGTCTTACACGGCAACCGAACTTATTTACTGCAAAATGATGATGGCCAAATCCTAGAAGGCCACTCCATTTCAGCAGGTCTAGATTACCCAGGCATTGGCCCAGAACATAGTTGGCTCAAAGAGATTGGCCGCGTAAACTATGTCAACGCCACCGATAAAGAAGCCCTAGAAGCCTTCCAACTCTGCACCTTGCAAGAAGGCATTATTCCCGCGCTAGAACCAAGCCATGCACTCGCATATGTCGCAAAATTAGCCCCCACCATGGGCAAAGATGAAATCATCTTGATGAACTTATGCGGCCGTGGCGATAAAGATGTATTTGCCGTTGCCGAACATCTTGGCCAAGAAATATAGTAGAGAGGACAAACAGATGACCAATTTCACCACCCGCCTCGATGCTAAATTCGAACAATGTAAATCCGAAGGCCGCGCCGCCCTCAATTGCTTCATCACCGCTGGTGATCCCAATTATGATGACGCGTTAAAACTGCTTAAATTATTGCCCGCAGCTGGCGCAGATGTCATTGAATTCGGCATGCCATTTACCGATCCAGCCGCCGAAGGCGTCACCATTCAATTATCCTATGAACGCGCATTAGCCGCAGGCCAAACCGTCGCCAAAACCCTACAAATGGTGCGCGAATTTCGCGAAGATGACACAACAACCCCCATCGTTCTAATGGGCTATTACAACCCCATCTATCATATGGGCTGCGATGAATTTCTCGATCAGGCCAAAGAAGCAGGCGTCGACGGCCTCATCATTGTCGATCTACCACCCGAAGCAGACGATGAATTATGCCTACCCGCCATCGAAAACGGCATCAACTTCATCCGCCTCGCCACCCCAACAACCGATGCCAAACGCCTACCTCGCGTCTTGCAAAATACCAGCGGCTTCCTATATTATGTATCAATCAATGGCATAACAGGCACGACAACACCCGATTTTTCTGTGGTCGAAAATGCCCTCAAACCCATTAAACAAGCAACAGATTTACCGATAGCCGTCGGTTTTGGCATCAGAACCCCCGAACATGCCGCCGCAGTTGCCAAATTTGCCGATGGCGTGGTGGTCGGCTCAGCTTTGGTCAACATTATACCCAATACAATGGATAAAAATGGCAAGGCCACCGCCGAAACATTTGAGCAATTGACAAATCTAACGAAGTCATTAAAACAAGCCATAATAAACGCGCGTTAAACGCCTCGAATCAAGGCCATAGGAGTTAACAAGTGAATTGGATTAAAAACGTCGTGAGACCCCGCATTCAGGGCATGCTCAACAAAAAAGACACCCCCGAAAATCTATGGATCACCTGCCCAAAATCGGGCAAAATGGTGTTTCATCGCGATGTCGAAGCCAATCAATTTGTCATTCCAGAATCCGAACATCATATGCGCATCGGCGCCAAAAAACGCTTCGAAATTTGGTTCGATAACGGCCAGTATAAACCCATAGAAGTGCCCGATGTGGCGCTCGACCCGCTAAAATTCCGCGATGAAAAACGCTATGTCGATCGCTTAAGAGTTGCCAAAGCCAAAACGGGCAATAAAGACAGTGTCGAGCTTGGCGTTGGCAAAGTTAACGGCCTCGAATTGGTCACCGCCGTGCAAGATTTTAACTTTATGGGCGGCTCACTCGGCATGGCTGCAGGCGAAGGCATCATTGTTGGCATGATGGAAGCCATTAAACGCAAAACTGGCTTTGTTTTGTTTGCCTCATCTGGCGGCGCCCGCATGCAAGAAGGCATTTTATCATTAATGCAAATGCCGCGCACCACAGTTGCCGTGCAAAAATTACGTGAGGCTGGCCTGCCATATATTGTCGTGCTAACCGACCCGACAACTGGCGGCGTAACAGCCTCTTACGCCATGTTAGGCGATATTCACATTGCCGAACCTGACGCACTCATCTGCTTTGCAGGGCCGCGCGTTATCGAGCAAACCATCCGCGAAAAACTACCAGAAGGCTTCCAGCGTTCTGATTATTTATACGAGCATGGCATTGTTGATATGGTTGTCCACCGCCATAAATTGCGCGACACCATTAGCCGTTTGGCACTTATGTTCCTAGACAAACCTGCCGTTGAACCAGATAATTTTGATGCCCCTGAATTGACTGAAGACATTCAGGACGCAAAAAACGAAATCGTCGTTTCAGAATCTTAAAAATATATGCTCAAAAGCGATCAGATATTAGCAGGCATGCATGATTTGCATCCAAAAATGATCGATCTTTCACTAGATCGGCTGCTCATTTTGCTCGAAAAGCTCGGCAATCCACAGCTAAACCTACCGCCCGTCATTCACATTGCGGGCACCAACGGCAAAGGTTCGACCAGCGCCTATATCAAAGCCATCTTGCAAGCTCATAACAAACGTGTCCACGCCTATACATCACCGCACCTAGTGCGCTTTCACGAGCGCATAAATTTAGCCACAGGCGCAGGCACAAGTGGCGACATCAGCGAAGATTATCTAGTCGAAACATTAGAAGAAGTGGTGCGCATCAACGATGGCGCGGCCATTACATTTTTCGAAATGACCACCGCCGCAGGTTTTTTAGCTTTCTCCCTCATCCCTGCAGATTATCTAATCCTAGAAGTCGGCCTCGGTGGACGTTTCGACACCACCAACGTACTCGATAAATCAGCCCTGTCAATCATCACCCCCATCAGCATAGATCATGTACAATTTTTGGGCGATAAACTCACAGGCATTGCTTTCGAAAAAGCCGGCATCATCAAACAAAATTGCCCCGTCATCATCGGCCCACAACAAGCCGAGGCGTTCGAAGTGGTCGAAAAGGTCGCGCACGAAAAAAATGCCCCCATCACCGCTTACGGCGTCGAATTCCAAGCCTATGAAGAACGCGGCCGCCTCATCTATCAACATCTCACAGGCCTGCGCGATTTACCACTACCAGCCCTTCAAGGCGCACATCAGATACAAAATGCCAGCCTTGCCATCGCAGCATGTGAATCATTGCTTGACGATGAGTTAGACGAAACTCTATTGGCAACAGGCCTAACCCAAGTCAAATGGCCAGCCCGCTTCCAAAAACTAGATTCAAATACCCTGTACGAACTAGCTGGCAACGATGCCGAAATCTGGCTCGATGGCGGCCATAACGCCGCTGGCGGCATTGCATTGGCACAATTGCTCAGCACATTACAGCATAAAAACCCCAAACCATTTTATATGCTAATCGGCATGATGAATAGCAAACAGGCCGACGAATTTCTAACACCTTTCGCCAAATTCAACCCAACCGCCTTTTGTTTAAACATTGAAAATGAACCCAATAGTTTCAGCGCCGACGAAATGCAACAGATGGCACAAAAAGTGGGCATTAAAGCCCTAACCGCCACACATTTCACCGAGGCTTTGGCACAAATAAAAGCCGAAACCACCAAGCCTGCACGCATCCTCATCTGCGGCTCACTCTATCAAGCTGGCAACGTGCTTAGTTATATTGAACAAAATTAAAAAAAGCCGCTTAAGATCATCTCAAGCGGCTTTAAACTGTTATTTTAAAAAAACTTAAACGTTTTCTTCAATCCATTCGGCAATTTTACCTTTAGGCAATGCGCCAACTTTAGTGGCAGCCAATTCACCATCTTTAAAAATCAACATAGTTGGAATGCCGCGCACACCATAAATGGTATGAGTGTTAGGATTCTCATCAATATTCACTTTGGCAATGGTCACTTTATCGCCCAATTCTTCAGACAATTCTTCAAGCGCAGGGCCGATTTGTTTACAAGGACCACACCATTCTGCCCAAAAATCGACAATAACTGGTTTGCCGGCTTTTAATACGTCTGCTTCAAAGCTATCGTCAGTTACTTTCATTGTAGCCATAAGATTTCCTTTCAGGATTTCATTATACATTTGAGTTGCAAATTTAGGTATTCCTAACACTTTCGTCAAGTGATTCCGTCAACTTTATTCAAATATTTTTGCAAATACTTCATCCAATTGACCATCTGCTAAGGGCATAAGCTGGCCGGTAAATGTCCATAAAATAGCGCATTTAATTTCATATTCAGGATAGCTTTGTGCCAGTAAAGCACGGTATGCCGCCATCTGCCCCAGATATTGCAGGCTAACATTCTCCGCCCGATCTGGCGGCGGGCGGTTAGATTTGTAGTCCAATATCAAAATCTCATCATCACCAACCAACAAACGGTCAATCTGCCCCGATATCAGCTTTTCGCGTCCCCCATGCACAATATTTCCAACAATCGCCACTTCAGATTGTGATTCTTTACCAAATATTTCAGCAAAGTCCACATTCTGCATAATCGCCTTCACCTCCTCAGCAATTTCTAGCAACCCATCTGCATCAAACTGCACTCTATAACGGCCTAAATAACGCTTCATCACCGCATCATGCTGATTTATTTCCAACTTCGGCAAATTTTCCAACAGCTTATGAATAATATTACCACGCAAAAACCGCCTGTCATCCAAACCATCCAATGGCGAAAGCCGCATTTCAGCATCCGCATTAAAACCACCATCTACCGCATCCAATGCGGTCTCTAACAATGTAGAAGGCGCCAACGCCCGCGCCATGGCTTTAACCGCTGGCGCATTCTCGCTCGCCCAAGCAGGCAGGTCAGCTTCTTCCTCTTCCCACAGGCTTTCATCATCACTCGGCTCAACATCACCCTCATCTTCATAACGCAATATCCGCGCACCATCACCCGTTTCAACCTCATCCGCCCAGCCCAACAAAGCTTGCTCAACCAGCTGGTACCAATTGTAAAACTCGGCTTTTTCATTAGCGGGCTTTTTGGCATAGCCCGCAATATATAGCTCATCACCCGCCCGCGTCATCGCCACATAAAGCAATCGATGATATTCCTCAACTTCCGCCAAATAATTGGCCTGTTTTATGTCTTTCACCAGTTGCGGTTCGATTTTACTATTCGGCCGCCAATAAGCAAAGTCAGGCTTAAAACCCAAATCTTCACCACGCGATTTTTGCGGCAAACCGCATGTATCTGGCAAAATAACAATGTTAGATTCAAGGCCCTTAGCGCCATGCACCGTCATGATGCGAATCTCGTCTTTCTCCTGATCAATCTCGCGCTTTAGCTCTTCTTCATCACTTTCAATCCATTTTATTAACTGGTTTAAATCAGCAATATGGTTCAACTCAAATGTCTCAATCAAGTTTAAAAACTCATCCAACGGGTCAAGTGCATCAACCCCCAACCGCGCAATCAACCGCGCCCGCATGCCATCGGCAGATAATATCTGCATGTAAAAATCAAACGGCCGCACCCGCCGCGATAGCTGCCGCCACGCATTCAATTGCTTATAAATAGCCTGCCATTTTGGCAACTGATGGGCCTTCAAAGCTTGCCACAAATTCATTTTACGCCCATAAGTCAGCTCAAACAATTCATCATCATTCAACCCAATCAACGGGCTTTTAAGCACAATCGACAAAGTCAATTCATCCTCAGGCAACAAACAAAACCGCCCCAAAGCAATCATATCTTCAACAATCAACTCGCCCCTCACCCGCATACGGTCAATTCCCGCCACTGGAATTTCATGCTTTTTAAGCGCCCGTATCAAGGCATTAACAAAATCATTTCGCCGCCGAACCAATATCAAAATATCACCAGGCTTCACCAGCCGATTGTTAGATTTCAACGTGCGACCATCAGCCAACCATGTGGCAATTTTATCGGCAATTTTATCAGCCAACATACGGCTCGGGCTAATCGGGCTTGGCTCATCAACAGGCGCCCGCCATGCATTGGGAATATCAACCTCAGCCCCTTGCTCAATCGGCCAAAGTTCGACAATCCCGCCAACCGTACGGTTGGCAAAATGCCGCGCTGCAGCATTACCAGCTTTAATCTGCTCCACCGCATCATCATAAACTCCAGATGCCGCCGCCTCAAAATTAAACACCCTATCAACCGCTTGCAAAATCGCCGGCGCAGACCGAAAACTTAAATCAAGCCCAATATCATCCCACGGCATTTTCGCCGCTTCAAACGCCGCCTTAAAACCCACTTGTTTACGCTTAAATTCAGCGCGGTTAGCCCCCTGAAATTTATAAATAGACTGTTTCTCATCACCCACCACAAACAAGCTACGCGCCACATCGCGCGCGCCTTCACCTGCTGTTACCTCACGCACCAAAGGTTCAATCACAGCCCATTGCTCAGGGCTGGTATCTTGCGCCTCATCAATCAAAATATGGTCTAAACCATTGTCTAATTTATACAAAACCCAAGCTGTTTGCCCCGCTTTGCTGCCACTGCCATTCAATAAATTGGCAGTAATATTGATCAAGTCATCATAATCCACCAAGCTTTTGGCTTGCTTTTGTTGCACAAATTTCCACAATATTGCATTGCCAATTTCAAACAATGCAGTCGAAGCTTGATATAATTTCACCGCCGACAATGTTTCAAATTTCTGCACCGCCACGGCTTTTTCTGCTTCCAGCCGCTCATAAATATCAATATATTCTGCCTGAATATTTTTGCTAATCCACGTTTTTACAGGAGTTCGATCCGCCGTTAAAAATATGTTAAAATAAGCAGCAATACGTGCATTTATATTTTCAAGCGACAAGGCATCATTCATAAAAGTAGCAAATTTTACATTGGTTTTTTTACCATCCTCACGCAAAACTTCGGCCATTTTCCGTAAATCAGCCACTGGCCATTGCTTCCGATCGGCCAATATATTTTGGTGAAAAGCTTCAATATCTATACCCAAATCATCAGCTTGGTTGAGCAAATCACTCAACCCCAACTCAGCACCCAATTTACCAATCACCTTACCCAAAGGCGCTGCATTCAAGTCTATGTCAGTAAAATCATACCCAATTAATTTTGCAATCTTGTTGCGATTCTTAATCAAACCGCTCAGCAATTCATCAAATTTCTGCTCGTTGGCATATTGGCTGACCACCATCATCGCATCGCCAAATTTACCATCAACACTCTGCGCTTCACTCAATATATCGCGTTTAATAATGGCTAACATTTCGCTGGCGCTACGGTCATCAATCACCTCAAATTGTGGCGATATACCCGCTTCAATCGGAAAGGTGTGCAATATACGCTCACAAAACGCATGAATGGTTTGAATTTTAAGCCCACCAGGCGTTTCAAGCGCCTCTGCAAACAACCGTCGCGCTTTGCCCAATTCGTCCAATTCCAGCCGCACAGCGGCCATCTTCTCAATCTCAGCAACCAGATTTTCATCATCCATCACCGCCCATTCAGACAGAATTTTAAACAGCCGATTCTGCATTTCCGCCGCCGCAGTTTTGGTAAAAGTTAGGCATAAAATCTTATGCGGCATCGTGCCAGATAACAAAATCCGAATCACCCGCTTTATCAAAACATAAGTTTTACCACTGCCCGCATTGGCACTTACCCATGCCGATAATTCAGGCGCGGCAGCGGCATTCTGCAACTGCGTGGTCAGTACTAATTTTTCACTCATGCCTCACCCCCCACTTCGCCCAATGACCATTCTTTTAACCGCGATAAATGATCATAATCTCTAAACCTAGCGGCAAATTCAGCCAATTCGCGCGGCTTATAAGCCGTATTCTCATCAGCAAAGTCAGCAATTCTCTGCTGCAAACCTTCAAGCGCATCCTCAATCAGCTGCGCAGCATCCAAACGTTTAAAATCTTGTATTTTACCAGCAGGATACGCCCCCGTCAGCTGAATATAAGTGATGGCAATCGGCACATCGCCATCCAAATAACAAGCCTCAAACCCACCCGATGCCAATATCGCGGCTTCCAACAATAACTGCGGCGCAAAGCCCGCACTCACTTGCTTAGCCGCTGGTGGCGCACCCGTTTTATAATCAATAACATCCGCCCGTTCAGGCCCAATATCCACCCTGTCAGCCCGCGCAGTCAGCGTAAACGGCTGCATGCCATCATCGCCATAATGCGCATTAAAATGCATCTCACCCTTTATCTCACTATAAATCTTCAAATCATCAGTGCGGCGCTTGCTTTCTTCATTAAGAAACCATTCTGCAACCCGCAAAAACCGTGGCCACCAAAAAGCATATAATTGCGGCCATGCCAGCTTAATCGGCTCAAATTTCCGCACCCCAATTTCAATAAGCACCCCCAAGGCGTCGTCACCAATAGCGCCTTTATAACTGTCACTAAATAAATGCAATATATCATGAAATAGCGAACCTTTTTCCGCCGCACTAATTTCCAGTTCAACCGCATCTAATGGCGATAATTTCAATATCCGCTTGGCATAAATCGCATAAGGGTCTCTAATCCAAGTCTCAATATCCGTCACACTCATGCGGCTCGGCCGCGCCGCCACTGGCGGGCGAGGTTCTGGCCGCGAGCTAGGTTTAATCTGCGCTGGTTCATCAATCTTTTGCGCCCATTTTACCCAAGGCAATTGCGGCAGCAAAACGTCATCCATATCCATCGCCGCAAGCACAGCTTTTAAGCGCAACAACCAGCGCGAAGCAATGGTTGGCGCACCGCCCAATTTTTCAGCCCGCGTCATATATATTTTATCAAACGAAAATGCCGCCACAAAATCATGTGCCGATAAGCCAACCCGCCGTTCAGGCGCGGGCAGGCCAATTTTCTGCATCATCTGGCGGCTGACCCACGCATCAGCTTGCGGAATTTGCGGCCAAACGCCTTCATTCAAACCACCTAAAATCGCGATGTCAAGGTCAGCCAGCCGCGCTTCCATCGCGCCCAAAATCGCCAACCCACCATAGGACACATCTTTAGAGCGCACCATCATACCACTCATCAATTGCGCCAATAAAGCTTCATACTCAACCAGATTAACTGGCTCAAAATAAGCCTCACTTTGTAAAATATCACCACACAAAAGCCCCAAGCTTTCGCCCTCATTGCTTTGCCAAATGATCGAATTTCCAGCTTCATCAATCTGGCTCAAACATTGCAGAATCGCGATATGTTGCTTAAAAGTCTCAGTAAAATTCTGCTTTTCACCACTATTGAGCGGCTCAAATATAAATTTCAAATTCTCGAGCAAAAGCCGCGCCAACTCCCAATCATCTTCATTAAGTTTTGCAATCATCGGATGCATATATTGTTGGCCTGATGCACCAAAAAACCGCTCATCATGTTTCACCTGTAAAGTCGCCAACAAGCCATCAATACCCGCCGCTGGCCGCACCCCACGCAATAAAATCAGCTCCAACGCCAATATCGCCCGCGCCGCCTCTTCATCAGTAAGCGCCAGCAAATCGCCGCCCCAAAATGCAGTTTGAAAATACGGATGCTTAATCAACCCCAACAAAGTCGAAGGGTTAAATTGCTGCAATTGCACATTGATAATATGCTTCAAAAACACCGCAGGCGCAGTATCACTCAGCGGCACACCACTACTATCATCAACATGAATATTCCACCGTTTCAGCTCATTTTGCACCCTTCGTGCCAACTGCCTATCAGGCGTAATCAACGCCGCCTTTTTATCATCTGCTACCGCTTTGCGCATCATCAAGGCAATAATCACCGCCTCTTGCTGCACATGCACCGCCTCAATCAACTCAACGCGGCCAGACAAACACTCTGTCAAAGCGTGACGATTAAACGTCTCAGGCAATTTATGCCACATATGCGAGGTCGCGGTCGGGCGCACCATCTCACTGGCAATCTGCCGTCGTAATTTTGCCACATCACTTTCAACACCGCGCAGACTAGGCAACAAAGCCACATCAGCGCGCTCAATCTCAACATATTCTAAAAAATTCTTCAGATTATTTTGCGGGTGCGCCAACGATATTTCAGCCCAACTCAGCTCATCCATATAAACATCAAGCCCAGGCAAAATCACGCAGCTCTGCTCAAGCTGTAATATACCGTTCAAAAATTTCTTAGTCGCCATCACCGAAGCGGTAGAACCCGCTGCAATCACTGGCCTGCCAGAACCTAGCATCTCTTGATTGGCCAAATGCGCCAGCTCCAAATCCATCAATTTTTGCCGCCGTTTTATCGGGTCAATTTTACCAATTTCCTGCAAAATATCTGGCCAAGTTTTAAATACAATATCCAGAAACTGGGTAATCAGCCGCCAATTTTCGGCAAATTCACCATCCACCAACTGCTCAAATTGCTTGGGATCAGCCTCTTCAATCAGCACACTGTCAAATAATTTGGCTAAATCCTTGGCCATATGTAAAGCCATGGCAGGGTTTTCAAGGTTTAACCGACCATCCAAACCGCCTTGTTTGGATAAAGCGTTGATCAATTTCGCCAAAATAAGTTCTCTGTCCAGCGGCGCAATGGCGGTCTCAATCTCTAAACTCTCAGCCGCATGATCAGGCTCATCAGCCATAATAACCCAATCATCTTCAAGCGCCCCAAAGGCGCGAATTTCGGGCATAATAAGTGGCTTTTTACCATTTTCGGCAAATAATATCTCGCGCAAATCGCGGCACGCGCGCTGGGTTGGCAATAGGATCAGCACATCACTTAAATGGCTTTTTTTATGCTGCATTAAGCTCGGCAAATCACGGTTTAAAACCGCCCGTGCTAGCTCGCGCAAAAAACTATATCCAGAGGGAATGTTATAAATATTTCGCATTTCACACCCCCCTTTAGAACAAATGTTTCAGCCGTTCAGCCCAATCTGAGTTAAGTAAAAGCTTAACTTTTCGGCTTTCCAAACCATCATGCTCAAAAAATATATTCAAACAATTTTCAGGTAAATCGCCTTCCAGCCGACTTGGCCATTCAATCAGGCAAATGGAGGTTTTAACCGCCTCATCTAAACCCAATTCATAAGCTTCATCAGAGCTGGATAAACGGTATAAATCAAAATGCCAAATGGCAGGCTTTAGCTGATCATAAGTCTGCACCAAAGTAAAAGTTGGGCTTGGCACTTCAATTTTTCTGCCCAGCTGTTTTTGAGCCAGATGATTGATAAAACTGCGCGAAAAAAAGCTTTTGCCCACCCCCAAATCACCATCCAATAACAACACATCACCAACTTGCGCAATCTCGGCCAGCTGCCCGGCAAATGCAGCCATTTGCGCCTCACTATCAATATGTTTACGAAGGCTGGTAAAACTCATTCAGTTTTATTTTCATCAGATTTATCTTCATTAGATTTATTTTTACCACGTTGATAAAGCGCCGCCAACCGCGAATTCGCAAAAATGCCCTTAGCCTCATCTTCAGCATCTACAACCTCAGCTTCAGCCACTTCAACCTCGTCACTCACCGCCTCATCACTCACCACATTGTCAATTTCATCTTCAACTGTCTCCACCGCTTCCTCAACCAATTTAGGTCCCTCGGCTCTGGTTTTTTTGCGCAGTAATTTCAATTGCTCAATAGTCGAAAGTTTTTTAGGTGCCACATTATTTTGGTCATCTTGGTTATCTTGCGCACCAGCAAAAGCAGTAACAATCGGCAAAACCGCCTCAACAGGCTGCATATTAATCACATTACTGCCCAGCGCAACTTCATCAATTGGCGCAATCTCTTGCGGTGCCACACTTAGCGGCAAACTGCGTATTTCAGCTTGTTGAATCGGAAAATAACAACTTACAATTGTGCCTTTATCAAGCACAGATGATATTTTCACCTCACCACCATGAAATTCAACCAGCTTTTTAACCAATGCCAACCCCAAACCCGCACCCGTTGGCTTGTCCGAGTTAAATTTTTCAAATACATTTTTAAGTTTTTCAGCACTCATGCCCACACCTGCATCACGCACCCACAAGCGAATATGTTGCTTTTCTTTTTCCGCACCAATGGAAACAATGCTCTCATTATCACTAAAATAAATGGCATTAGCCAATAGGTTGTATAGCACTTGCGACACACGCTCAGCATCACCAGCAAATGCACCAATCTTCGGCATGATAATGCGATTTAAAATGATATTTTTTTGCGCCACCGATAATTTTACAGCATCAACCGCACTACCGATCAGCTCAATAACATCGATTTGCTCATATTTTAATTCCATACGATCCGCATCAAGCGAAGCCAGATCCAAAATATCATTAATCAATGCCCGCAAGCCAAAACTTGATGAACGAATAAAATCAACATATTCCAATTGTTTTTTGTTCAGCTCACCAAATATCTGGCCTTCAAGCATTTCTGAAAAGCCCAAAATATTGGTCAGCGGCTCGCGGAATTGATAAGAAACATGCGATATAAAATCAGATTTCAGCTGATCTGCCGCCACCAAAGCATCATTACGTTCAACCAATAAATTGGATGACTGAGCTTCCACCGTCACATCAGTAAACGTCATCAAGGTCGAGCTGTTGGGCAGCGGGATAGAGGCATAATTAAACACGCAGCCATCAGCACA
This sequence comes from Alphaproteobacteria bacterium, assembly GCA_002400495.2. Taxonomy (GTDB): domain Bacteria; phylum Pseudomonadota; class Alphaproteobacteria; order Rhizobiales; family OSC116; genus OCS116. Next base: position 28,155 of record NVQL02000026.1, read on the forward strand.
ATTAATCCGCCCCTCAACCTCTCGTCTCTCATCAACAATCGCCGTGACACTGGTTTTTAACCAGCTCCAAATTTCGGCATTTTCGGTCAGTTGATCATCTTTCGATAAAATAATATTTTCACTGTGTTTTTCACACCATTCAAGCACCTTGTTAACATGCGGCTTATCGGCCAGTTGCGCCGCCTCAAAATGCCAAATTTTCGCAAAAGCAGGGTTAGAAATTTGCAATTCACCGTCAGAGTTAAACACCGCCACGCCATCGGTTAAATTATCCAACGTTTCGCTTTGCATCTGGTCAAGTTCGTTATATTTACTGGCCAATGCCACATGCTCAGTCACGTCATCATACAGAAACGTCACCCCGCCAAATGGATGCGGATCGGCAATAATATGTAAATTACTACCATTCGGCAAATGCCACCATTTTTCACTCGATTCAACCTGCCGAAACGCCTCAAGCTCATTATCTCGCCAATTTTTAAAATTGGCTTGTTCGGGCATTTTTTTCAGGTTACGAATTTCTTCCAAAATCATCGACATGCTGGGTTTACTGTCCAAAAACTCAGTCGCAATACCAAATAATTCTTGATAAGAGCTATTGTAAAACTCCAAATTTTGATCGGGGCCAAATTGCGCAATGGCAGTTTTTAATTTGTCCAACGTCTGTTTATGCGCGTTATTATAGCGTTTTAACTCATCTTTTATCCGCTCAAACCTTGTCGCATCAAACGCCGTAGCCACAATGCCACCCTCTATTTTCTGATGCTGAATCTGTAAGTTACAACGCTCACCCTTAATCACCGCAAAAACCTGTTGCTCAATACGGCCATCATCTAGTTTCACAAATTGCCTTTCAGCATCTTCATCAAAATTGCGTTTTTTACCCGCCGCTTCATCCATAAAATATTGCCGCGCTTTATAAACATCAGATGGCGCAATCAATTCAATATGATCCTGCACCACATTATTCGCATCCTCAGCCTCAACCGATCTAATATATGCGTCATTCACCCAAATCAGTTGACCCTCATCATCACGCAGCCATGTGGGCAACGGGCAAATGTTCAGCAAGGCCTCATATTGGGCAACTTTTGTCTCTAACCCAACCCATTTTTCATCGGCGCGCGCCAAAAACAAACGGTCTTCTTTTAAATCTCGAATGCGAAAAATAATCTCTTGCCCCACCACATGGCCCGACATTTCAACCCGCTCCACCGCCCGAGTTTTCACAAAAAATGTAAAACTTTTGCCATTTGCACCAAGCTCGACCAGCGCTTTTTGAGTCTGCTCAGCACCCGCTTCACTCAACCAATCTTCAAAATTTAAAATCTGCTTCACGGTTTTGGGCAAGCCGATAACATTATGTAAACCGCCCAATTCACGCAGGCTTTCGGCGTTTAATTTTTGGCCATCCATCATGCTGTCTTGGCCTGGCCAAATAATCATCAATTGCTCATCACTGGCAATCACCGCTTCTGCCTGTGCTAATTTCGTGGTTAACTGCTTAGCTTGAAAAGCATGTCGCTTGTTTTGCACCAAGCGCTTGCGCTCAGACGAGAATAAAAACATCAGCAATAAAATAGATATAAGAACCACAGACCCGATAATCACCATCAACACCATATTTTCATGGCTCTCGAATAGGCTCAAAATATACTCGGAATTAAAAAAACGTTCATATTCTATCATTATACAAATCTCGAATCAGTGCGCTGTGATGTCAACACTCTAAACCCAAGTAAATGATTTGCCCATAGAAAACGCCATTGACGCCACAAAAAAAGGGAGCCTAAAGCTCCCTTAATATTATCATTCAATTTTCAGTGCAAATCCTGTGACTAACTTAAATTTTAAGCCATCAAATCTGCTGTCGCTTGCATATCAGGCAATTTTAGTAGCGATAATGATCAGCCTTAAACGGACCATCTACAGGTAGAGACAGGTAATCGGCCTGATCTTGCGTGAGCTTAGTCAACACAACACCGAGTTTAGCCAAATGTAGGCTAGCCACTTTTTCGTCCAAATGTTTAGGCAATACATAAACTTTATTCTCATAAGTTTTGTAATTGTCCCAAATCTCCATTTGCGCAAGCACTTGATTGGTAAAACTAGCGGACATCACAAAGCTCGGGTGGCCAGTGGCACAGCCCAAATTCACCAAACGGCCTTCAGCCAATACGATGATGCGTTTGCCATCAGGAAATTCAACTTCATCAACTTGTGGCTTCACATTATGCCATTTGAGATTACGCAACGCCGAAATTTGAATTTCACTATCAAAATGGCCAATGTTACATACGATGGCACGGTCTTTCATATCACGCATATGGTCAATGGTGATCACATCTTTATTGCCCGTTGTGGTCACAAAAATATCGCCAATTTTAGCCGCTTCATCCATCGATACAACTTGGTAACCTTCCATCGCCGCTTGCAACGCACAAATTGGGTCAATTTCAGTCACCAATACACGAGCACCTTGGCTGCGCAAGCTTTCAGATGAACCTTTGCCCACATCACCAAAACCCGCAACCACACAAGTTTTACCCGCAATCATCACGTCAGTGGCACGTTTAATGCCGTCAACTAAGCTTTCACGACAACCATATAGATTATCGAATTTAGATTTTGTTACAGAGTCATTCACGTTAATGGCAGGCACTTTTAACGTACCAGCTTTTTCCATTTCATAAAGCCGCATCACACCGGTTGTGGTTTCTTCAGATAGACCGCGCACATCATCCATAAGCTTTGGATATTTATCATGCATCATCACAGTTAAATCGCCGCCATCATCCAAAATCATGTTGGGTGTCCAACCATCTGGGCCTTTAATGGTTTGGTCAATACACCAATCAAATTCTTCGTCATTCAGACCTTTCCACGCATACACTGCAATGCCAGCTTCGGCCATTGCCGCTGCCGCATGGTCTTGAGTCGAGAAAATATTACAGCTCGACCAGCGAATTTCCGCCCCCAAAGCAATCAGAGTTTCAATCAACACTGCGGTTTGAATGGTCATATGCAAACAACCTGCAATGCGCGCGCCCTTAAGCGGTTGGTCTTTGCCAAATTCTTCGCGCAAAGCCATCAGGCCAGGCATTTCCGTTTCAGCAATCGCAATTTCCTTACGACCCCAATCGGCCAGACTCATATCCGCCACTTTATAATCTGTGAAACTCATGTTTTTCTCCAAATTTAGAAATTATAAATGCTGTATAACAGAACAACACACAAAACACAATAAGGATATAAACATTTCTTTATAACGAAAATTTAACACTCTTCGTCAAAGCGGCGGGCGACAAGATCAGAGATGGCATTAAGCGCGTCATCGGCATCTTTGCCTTCAGCGCGCAGCGCAATGCGGCAACCAATAGACGCGCCCAACATCATCAAACCCATAATCGATGTCGCGTCAACCGATGTGCCATCTTTGGATACAGTAATTTTGGCTTTAAATTGCGCCGCACATCTTACAAATTTGGCCGAAGCTCTGGCATGCAGGCCACGCTGGTTGCAAATTTGTAATTCGAGCTGGCTCATAAATACATCACCCTGCCAACACTTGGCTTGCAATTGATATATATTTACGCCCAGCTTCTTGCACTTGTAGTGCAGCTTCTTCTAAATCAAGGGTTTCGCGCACCGCGGCCAATTTAATCAGCATCGGCAAATTCACCCCAGCAATCACTTCCACTTTCGGCATATCCATCATCGATATGGCTAAGTTAGATGGCGTTCCGCCAAACATATCAGTCAATAAAATCACGCCTTTATCATTATTCACAGCTTTCACCGCCTGAACAATTTCTTCGCGTCTTTCGTCCATATCATCATCAGGGCCAATAGAGACTGTGATCAAATTTTCCTGCTCACCAACAACATGTTCCATTGCTGCTCTAAACTCACCTGCCAAAGCGCCATGTGTAACCAACACCAAGCCAATCATCTATCTCACCATTATTTTACCGAACGGATTTTCATATTGAGCTTGTTTTAATTTAGAAGCAATCAAAATTATTTTCACTGCACACCTTCGTAGTATAACTACGACTGTCACCATCTTGCAAAGCACCAGCTACCAGCCAACTGTTTTTGTGCTGCATGTACTGGGCAGCACTCCTGCCAACACTCTGGAAGTTTGAATTTTTTCGTTCGGCGCGGCCTCTCTTTTTCGCCCACCTATCGGTAGGCTATAAGCACTAGCGTGCGTTCGCTCCGCTCTCTTGCCACGCCTAACGGCGACGCGCAGTCGCGCTTGCCTCACCCTACGGGTTCGGACCTATTTTCCATGAAAAGCACAATGAGTAACAGTTTAGCACCTATACTCGGAGCTTCGCCAAACTCTAGCTCACTAAGCATAATGTAGTTAGGTTGGGTGGTGAGTTTACGTCCCATCAGCGGCTGAGTGGCTTAGCTAGAGAGCGGAGCGAACGCACGCAGTGCCAAACAAAAATGCAAACTTCCAGAGCTTAAACGACCAGCCAACTGTCTTTGTGCAGCCCAAACCAGCCAGCACCAAACATAAAACTCACAAGAGCTTCCCTCGCGTGTGAGCATATAAAGCCGCCCGAACCCGCGCCTTAGCCAACCGATCATCCTTATGTATCTGTATATAAGCCACCTTAACACCCTCTATACACCGATACTGATCCTCAACTTCAGGCATACGTTCAGGCATCTCATCCACAATCTCAACATATAAATCAATCGGCGCAGGCGATTTATAGGGCACTTTTATAATGCCAAGCCCCCGCACTTCAAGCATGCCTTCAATATTTTTCGGACAACGCGCCACTAATTTAACGCTCTCCCCGCGCTCATCACGCCCAATATGGGTTTGGTCATCCGCCACCAACAAGCTGCCGCTACTATTAAGCAATACATTATCAAACCCATGCGCATCATTAAGCAAATCCAAGGCCAAAGCCGATTTTCCACTGCCCGAAGCCCCGCCAATTAAAATGCCAAGCCCGTCCAAAAAAATGCTGGTGGCATGCATAAGATGACCAGTATCACTTTTATCTTCAACTATTTCGTTAGACATTAATTTGCTTTCGCCACAGATCCAACGGGCAATTTAATCGAAAATTTCGCACCCAATATCCGATTATTTACCACAATATTCTCGGCAGATATAGTGCCTTGATGCGCTTCAATAATTTGTTTGCAAATTGACAAGCCAAGCCCCGAATTATCGCCAAAATCTTGTTTTATATATTCATCAGGGTCAACATCCATCATATGTTGTCGGTCAGTATAAAACCGCTCAAATATCCGCTCAAAATCTTCCGCCTGAATGCCCGCCCCTTCATCTAAAATATCAATATAGATATGCCCACCCATGCGTCGCATAATCACGTCAATCTTACTATTTTTTGGCGCAAACGAGCGGGCATTGCCAATGATATTCTGCACCACTTGGCCCAGCCGAATGTTATGCCCAGCAATTAAAAATGGTGCATCGCCTTCATATAGAGCGCCAGTTGGCTCTGCAACATCAAGTAAAATTTGCGCCTCTCCATTCCGTTTGGTCTCATTGGCAATCAGCACCAAAGTTTCCAGCAAGGCCTTTAAATCCACTTCTTCTTTTTCTTCACGCGCCAATTCGGCATCCAAACGCGAGGCATCACTAATGTCGGTAATCAACCGGTCAAGCCGCTGCACATCTTGTAAGATAATCTCCATTAAGACCTTTTTATTCTCATCACTTTTAGCAATTGGCAGGGTTTCAACCGCACTGCGCAAACTAGTCAGCGGGTTTTTAAGCTCGTGCGAAACATCCGCCGCAAACCGCTCAATCGCCTCAATACGACTAAACAAAGCTTCAGTCATCTTGCCCAAAGAGCCAGACAAATGCCCAATCTCATCGCGTCGGTTCGAATAATCAGGAATCAAATCAGCATTGGCAATGTCCTTGCCAACCTCCTCGGCTGCATTGGCCAAACTACGAATGGGCAAAGCAATGGTTTGCGCCAAAAAGAACGAAAGCACAATAATCACCACCGCCGCAATGGCAAATAATTTAAACAGATTAACCTGCTCAGTCGCCACCATAGCCTCAATGTCACTGCCCTTGGTCGACAAAAACAAAATACCCAAAACCGAGCGTAATTTCTGAATTGGCACCGCCACAGACAACACCAAATTGCCATTCTCGTCGACCCGCACATTGGTGCCCGCCTCGCCGTTTAACGCGGTTGCCACTTCCGAATATTTACGGCCATTCTCGCCCGAATATTCTTTATAAAGCGCCAAATCACGGCGTAAATAGCCCAATTTCACCCAATTCCACAGCTCTTCATACCATGCATTGTTAGTTTCACCCAACGGCGCCAATACACTTTGCAAAATATCACCACCTGCATAAAGTGAGCGCGAATCAAGCAACAAAACCCCTTCGGCATCAAATATCCGCGCACGGGTTTTTTTCTTTAACAATGAATGTCGTAATATTTGCGCCGCATCTTCAGGGTCAATCGGCACGCTAATGGTCGAATAAACATCATCTTGGCTGATGTCGATGTCAACATTATCTTCAAGCAATTCATCAATGCTAAAATCAAATTCGCCAAAATCATCTTCACTGGCACTGGCACTCAGCGCCCCCGCAATCACCACGCTTTGGGTGATCAGGCTTTCTAATTTAGCGTCAATCAAACCTTCTTTGGTTTGATCAAGATATAAAATACCCGATAGCAAAATCGCCAAAGCCACCACATTCATCACAATGATGCGGCCATAAATAGAGCCAAAACCAAAAAATCTAAACTTGCGAAACTCGCGCTTAGAAAACCCAAACAAGACCGACTTCAAAGTCGATCTTGTGGGCTTCACATTCGATTTTTCAGCATCTTGTGCCACGCTTAGGATCCAGTTTTATAACGATAACCAACGCCATAAAGCGTTTCAATATTATCAAAATCATCATCAACCATTTTAAATTTTTTACGCAACCGTTTTATATGGCTATCAATAGTGCGGTCATCTACATAAATCTGCTCATCATAAGCCGCATCCATCAAACTATCCCGGCTTTTCACAATGCCAGGGCGCAGGGCTAACGACTCTAAAATCAAAAACTCAGTCACCGTCAAAACCACTTGTTTTTCAGCCCACAAAACTTCGTGGCGCTCGCGGTCCATATGCAGCGGGCCTTGCTCTAATATATTGTCACTCGCCGTCGCAACGTCTGTGCCAACAGTTTTGCTCACTTCACGTGCCGCAGTGCGGCGCATAATGGTTTTAAGCCGCTCAATCACCAAACGATGCGAAAATGGCTTGGTGATATAATCATCAGCGCCCATTTTAAGCCCAAATAATTCGTCAATCTCATCATCTTTAGAGGTTAAGAAAATAACTGGAAATTGATCATTCTGGCGCACGCGGCGTAACAATTCCATACCATCCATACGCGGCATTTTAATATCAAATATCGCAATGTCAGGTTTGTTATGTGTAAACCCATCTAACGCATCTGCGCCATTATTATATGTCGCCACTTCAAACCCTTCAGCTTCAAGCGCAATGGATACAGATGTGATGATGTTCATATCGTCATCTACGAGTGCAATTTTTGGCATATTTTCCTCATCATTTTAAATCAGTATATGTCAATAACCGCAAAAATTGAACAAAATAAGGCAACTTATGCAAGACACCATTTTAACCCCATATTTTAGTCAATTATGCTCAATTTGTTTACTGCAACGTTTCAGTAAAATCATACCCACAATATAATACCATTAAGCCCATTTTACGATTGCACTTTTTTAAAACTTGTCCTAAGGGTAAGTTGTGTTTTAACTAGTATTAGTATGGTAGATAAGACATTTTCTCCTGGGCGGGAGAAATTTAACGGACAATATATAAAGCGTACCAATGTCAAATTGGTATTATTCTTTAACAATTGTCCATGGGCGTAAATTGATTGGTTAAGGGCCGATCTAAAAAATGAATGGCTTAACCGCCATTTCATTAAAGGAGATAGGATATGAACATCCTAGAAAGGTATACTCACGACCAGTTGAGTCACGACCAATCAAGTCGTGATCACTTGGAAGAGACGACTTGGTTTAAAAATCTCAAACATGTGCATATAAACAATTCGGCAGCCGAATTGTTTCAAATGGCCGTTCAACTTGGCGAAGGCGAAGTTGCAAAAGGCGGTGCCTTGGTTGTCCAAACGGGCAAGCATACAGGCCGTAGTGCCGCAGATAAATTTATCGTGCGCGATGCCACAACCGAAGATACGGTTTGGTGGGACGCCAATAAATCAATGACACCAGCACAATTTGACACTCTTTATCAGGATTTT
>NVQL02000048.1 GCA_002400495.2 Alphaproteobacteria bacterium
AGAGCATGACTTGCATTTTGCCACTCAAATTGGGTCGCGGGAAAACAATTGGCTGATGCGTCACATTCTTGTACTTGCTTGAGAAACCCAATGGCATAAAACGGCTTTAACGCCGACCGCGGAAACACCAATTGCGCACCATCACCCCATTGTTGCACAACCACACCCTGCGCATCGCACACCACAGCCGCGCCAAAATGGCGGCTTTCAACAATATTATTGCGGGTAATTTCAGCAAAAAGTTCAAAAGACATAAAATGCCTCCGAAAAATCTAATTTTTAAGAAGATTTAGCTACAAAATTTGACTCAAGAATTTTTGAGTGCGCTCATGCTCAGGATTTTCAAAAAATGCCACAGGCTTGTTACGTTCAACAATATCACCCTCATCCATAAAAATCACCTCATCGGCAATGGTCTTGGCAAAACCCATTTCATGCGTCACCACAATCATCGTCATGCCTGTTTCAGCCAATTCAACCATCACATCCAACACTTCTTTAATCATTTCAGGGTCAAGCGCCGATGTCGGCTCATCAAACAACATAATCTTCGGGCTCATACATAACGAGCGCGCAATGGCCACCCGCTGCTGTTGCCCGCCAGACATTTGTCCAGGATATTTATCCGCCTGTTCAGGTATCTTCACCCGCTCCAAATACATCATCGCCGTTTCAATGGCCTCAGCTTTGGCCATTTTACGCACCCATATCGGCCCAAGCGTTAAATTCTCTAAAATAGTCAAATGCGGAAACAAATTAAAATTCTGAAACACCATACCCACTTCAGTCCGAATATGATCAAGATTTTTAAGGTTTTTACCAAGCTTAATGCCATCAACAATAATATCACCCTGCTGATGCTCCTCAAGCGCATTGATACACCGAATGAGCGTTGATTTACCTGAGCCAGACGGCCCACAAATCACAAATCGCTCACCTTTATGTACAGTTAAATCTATATCTTTCAGCACATGAAAATCACCATACCATTTATTCATCTGGTTGATTTCAATCATCACTTCAGTAGATGCTGCCGAGGCCAATTGCCCAGTAATTTGTTGCTCACTCATATCATTTCCCTTAATGCGCTCAATGCTTGTCGCCAGCTGATAATTTAACTTCTAAATGTCGGCTATATTTAGACATAGAAAAGCAGATAATAAAAAATAACACAGCACCAAAAATCAACGGCTCTTTGTGCAAACCAACCCAAGGCACGTCTTTACTAATCGAGCGTAACATGCCCAAAATATCAAACAGCCCAATGATTGATACCAATGTAGTATCTTTCAGCAAACCAATAATATTACCAACAATATTCGGTATCATGTGCTTAAGCGCCTGCGGCATAATAATCAGCCCCATCGTGCCCCAATAACCCAGCCCAATGGTGTGCGCGCCCTCAAATTGACCTTTAGGTATAGCTTGTAAACCCGCCCGTACAATTTCGGCCATATAACAAGCATTAAACAATATCACCGCAATGATAACCTGCACCAATTTATTAAGTACAAACCCTTCAGGCATAAATAACGGAAACATAGTGGTCGCCATAAACAACACCGTAATCAACGGCACCGAACGAAAAACCTCAATAAAACCAGTGCTCAACACCCGCACAACAGGTAATTTACTGCGCCTGCCCAAAGCCAGAAAGATGCCCAACGGCAAAGACGATGCAATGCCAATACCCGATATCACCAAGGTTAAAAATAGGCCTCCCCACTTTGTCCAAACAACTTCAGTCACGTTCCAACTGGCTTGCCATAAAAACACCACAACAAACAAAGCCGCAACCATAGCCAACAATATATTGCGCTGGGTTTTATCCCCCGCATCAGCTTGGCCAAACAGCTGCATCAAAAACACATCTAGACTTGTGTTTTTAAGCAGCCCGACCAGCATATTGGTCATATTGATAATAAAAGCCGTAATCGCGCCAGCAACCATAAACTGCATAAACCAGCCTTTGTCACCACCCGTAAACATATAACCAGCCAAAAACGGATAGAAAATAATAACCGAAGCGCCAATTAATATTTTGCCTTTAACCCGCGCCAACCACAATGGCAACATCCACAGCACCAATAGCAAACCACCAAAATCAATCCGCCAAATTTCTTCACGCGGGTAACGGCCATAGAATATGTTGTCCAACCAAGCAATCACCCCTGCCCAACAAGCACCTGTTAGGCTGTTATCATAACATTCACGGCGTTTGTCAGCCACAAATGTAGCATCCAAATAGCCCCAAACAACAACCCCACTTAGGGTTAGATAAATGATGAATATAGTAATCAACGTCAGCACAGTATTAAACACCGAACTGAAAAGATTTTTCTGCAACCATCCCAATACCGAAGTTTCAGATAATGGCGCAGGGCGATCGGCAGTCTTCTGTTTCGTAATTATAGCCATATCAGCGCTCCACCAATTGAACATGTTTATTGTAAATATTCAATACCACCGAAATAATCAAACTAATCAGCATATAGAATACCATAGTCATTCCAACAATCTCAACAGCATGACCAACTTGGTTCAACGAGGTTTGCATAAATAACGAAACAAGATCAGGGTAACCAATGGCAATGGCCAATGATGAGTTCTTAACCGTATTCATCCAGTTACTAATTAACGGCGGCACAATGGCAGGCATAGCTTGCGGAATAATAACCAAGGACATAACCCGCCCAGGCTTAAGGCCAATACCCATCGCCGCATCACTTTGCCCACGGTCGACCGATAGAATCCCCGCCCGCACCGACTCAGCAATATGCGCAGCATGATAAATACTCAGCGCAACCAATAGAGCCAAAAACGGCGGCGCGACCGAGGCTCCCCCAACAAAATTAAAGCCTTCAAGCACAGGTATGTCCCAGTCAAGCGGCATCCCAGTGGCAAAAAAGGCGATCAGCGGCAATATTATAACCGCCGCCAATGATGGCAACCAAACATTAGTCTGCTCACCAGAAACATCCTGCATTTTATGCGCGCGGCGGCTGTAAAAAAACGCCCCGACTACCGCAATTATAAACGCCAAAATCGTCACCCAAAACAAATCTCCGGGCACAGGCCAAGCCATATAAAGCCCGCGATTATTCAACAATAACCGCTCTGCACCAAATGAAAGATCCACGGTTTTCTTAACCGCTGGCAACAGGCTAAACACCCCAATATACCAAAATACAACCTGAATAAGCAAAGGCACATTACGAAAAATCTCAACATAAGCCAGCGCGACCTTCGCCACCAACCAGTTGTCCGACAAACGTAAAACACCAACAAAGAAACCAATAAAAGTACTGAGTATAATCGCAAAAAACGAAATGAGCAGCGTATTCAGCGCCCCAATAATAAAGATATCGGTATAAGTGCCAACTCCAGGCAAATAATCAATCATCTTAAAATCGACTGCAAAACCAGCCGAAACATCCATAAAATCAAAACCAGTGGCCATGCCGCGGGTTTGCAAATTTTCAGATGTGTTATTGATGAGATACCAAGCCAACCAACCAACAACACCAGCCGTCAATAACTGGTAAAACACCGAACGCACCCGTTGATCCTGAAAAAAATCAAACTTTTCTTTGGGTCGTTTATGTGGCGCAGATTGATCGCTCATATCATCATCTCAATCACTAAATAATTAAAACACAAATTAAAAAAAAGGCGTCAGACACTAAGTCTGACGCCCCGTTCTATTAACGCATAGGTGGTGAATACATTAAGCCACCATCTGTCCATAAAGCGTTGAGTGAGCCAGCACGGTTAATACCAATGCCTTGCTCGCCGCCGCCAATATAAGCTTCATATATTTCGCCATAATTGCCCACAGCTTTGATGATGTTATAAGCCCAGTCTTTATCCAAGCCCAAACCAGTGTTCAAATCACCTTCAGCACCCAGCATACGCAATACATTCGGGTCTTTAGAAGTTGAACGCATGTCATCAACATTCGCTTGCGTAATGCCCAATTCTTCAGCATTAATCAGAGCATAAACACTCCAACGCACAATGTCAGCCCATTGGTTGTCGCCATGGCGCACTGCAGGAGCCAATGGCTCTTTAGACAATGTTTCAGGCAAAATCAAATGATCAGCTGGCACAGGGAAGTTAGCTAAGTTACCTGCCAAAGCAGATTTATCAGCTGTCACCGCATCACAACCACCGTTAAGATAAGTGTCATCACGTACATTGAAATCTTCAAATGTAACATTGCTGATGTTCAGATCATTCTGGCGGCTAAAGTCAGTTAAGTTCAGCTCAGTAGTTGTACCAGTAGTCACACAAACTTTAGCACCTTTAAGTTCCAAAGCACTGGTGATGCCGCTGTCTTTACGCACTGTAAAGCCTTGGCCATCATAAAAGTTAGGCTGTAAGAAATCGATACCAAGCTGCGTATCACGTGACATAGTCCATGTCGCAGTACGAGACAACAAGTCAGAATCACCATTAGCCAACGCAGTAAAACGCTGTTGCGAGCTTACTGATTGAATTTCTAATTTAGTTTTATCACCAAAAATAGCTGCAGCAACAGATTCACAAATGGCTACGTCAATACCGTACCATGCACCAGCAGAATCCAGATTGTAAAAACCTGGTGATGGCGGGCCCACTTGGCAACGCAAATGGCCACGAGCTTGAACAGTCTCTAGCGTGGTTTCAGCCGAGGCGATTGTCGCTCCCGAAAATAAAATGGCTGCCGCAGCAGTCACTGTCATAAGTTTAGATTTTAGTTTCATTTATTTTATCTCCCAATATTTACTTGAAACAAGTAATTCGTTTGTCAAAGACATCCCCTTACTCCATAGATAAATAATATGAATGTTTTGTGACAAACGTCCAATGCAATTACTAGGCTTTAATATGCAAAAAACGCATCATATAAATCACCTATCAATTTAGTTATCAAAATAAAATTTACCTGCAATTATAAAGAGATAATCAATGATAACGAAATAACAAAACATCTTGCGAAGCGACAGCTTGCCAAAACCTGTCCAATCGAGCTTCGTGATGTTTGGGGTTTCGATAAATTTTTATATCAACAATAATGTCGGCTTCCTGCTCAGCCGCACGCACCAATTCACCCGATGCCAATTCTTCAGCCACCAAAGTATAAGGTATCCACGCCACACCAAAACCTTCAAGCACCATCGATTTCAATGCCGTCGCAATGTTAGATTCATATACAGTCTTAAATTCAAGATGGGCATAATGTTTCTTAATATGCTCTCGCACGGGCCAAATCGATATTTCTGTGCGGGTGCATAAATAAGGAATGGTCTGGTTTGAACCATCGGGCAACCACCATGTTGGGTTTCCATCATTATCAGGCTTCACCACAGGCACAAGCGCCTCTTCAGCAAGTTTCAACGATGAAACAACACGATCTTTGCCAACAAAAAATGTCTCAGGCGCCTCATAACAAACAAAAAAATCAACATCGTTTTTATCCAAAGCATCCAAATAACCAACCAGATCACCAAACCCAGTATTCACATAAAACTGATCGGCCGAAATAATCGGTTGCAAACGTTTCAACCATGTAGGCATAAAAGATTGAGCCAAAGTGTTCAAAGTCGCAAAGCGAATTTTAGCCTCTTCACTTTTAGATTTTAACGAAATCTCCCCCCGAACTTCATATGACAAACGCACCAATTCTTCCGCCAATGGAATAAATTTTTCACCCGCCTTAGTAAGTTTTGCAGGCCGCGCATTACGGTCAAACAACGGCTCCTTCACCCAAGTTTCCAAAGATTGAATCCGCCGACTAAACGCCGGCTGCGAAACATGACGCTGCTTAGCCGCAGTATGAAAGTTACGCGTCGTGTGCAGAGCCAAAAAATCTTCCAACCATTTAAGCTCCATAGCATCATCCCCAAAAAAATCTTCCACACCCATTAAAAAATTATTTTAGGCCATATCATCACCAATGGCTAGGCTCAATTTCAAACCACAAATGCATTTATGGCTGATGGATTTTAATCCACCAAACTCATAAATATCATTCAATTTTCATAAAAAAAGGAAATGGCGGACAGGAAGGGATTCGAACCCTCGAAACGCTACAAAACGTTTACTCCCTTAGCAGGGGAGCGCCTTCGACCACTCGGCCACCTATCCAAGGCCGTGTATAAGGCAGTTAACTTATAGTTTCAAACGGTTTCTATAGTTTTCCCAAAAAAATACATGCCTAACCAGCTCATCGCAAACAATGCATATTTTATAGGATAAAAAGTGAGCACATACCACCAAAACCATTCACCCAGTATGCGCTGTCAAACTGTGAGTCATAAAATGCGATGTCACCACCCCCAATATCACCAGCTCATCACATTTGCTCAAATCAATAAATTTAAAATCTTTATCATCACCATATAACCAGCATTTCCGTTGGCTAATAAATATACGCCGACAAATAACCTGCCCATAATATTCAGCCACCACAATGTCATTATGCTTAGGCGTTAAATGCAAATCAACAACCAGCTTAGCTCCACCCGCAATGGTCGGAAACATCCCCTCATCATTCATCGTCATAATTTGGGCATCATCAACCTCGTCCCCCCTCTTAACCGCAAATTCTCCCTCTAAATATTCACGGCTAAGAGCTTTAAACTGAGTTGGCAAACGTAAATCACCAGATTTGCAAATAGCAGGGCTAAGTGCGTCGGTAACATCGGTATATTGTAGTTTCGATAATAAAGGCATAAAAGAACAAATAAAGAACATTTGTATAAATGTCAAGCCATAAATCAATTTTTAACAAACCGATTCGCCCTTCACCACAACAACACCATCATCACCGCCAAAACAGCCGATATACCCAAAACCCGCACAATGTCCCAATGCAATCTCAACAACAAAACCCCACAAAGCAGCGTCAAAACAACAATCCGCCAATCCAAACTGCCCAAATCAGGCCGCCAAAGCGTCAACCACCCAAGCTTCGTAGCCGTTACCGTGCCAAAAAACACATGCAAGCCAAACCATAGAGATAAATTCAAAATCACCCCCACCACAGCCGCAGTAATCGCAGATAACGCCCCACGCAGCCGAGGTTGTGCCGAAATTGCCTCTATATAAGGCGCACCCACAAATATCCACAAAAAGCACGGCACAAATGTCACCCAAAGCGTCAACAACGCGCCAGATAAACCAAGCCAAAACCCGCCTTCCCTAAACGCCGCCAAAAACCCAACAAATTCCGTCACCAAAATCAGCGGCCCAGGCGTGGTCTCGGCCAACCCCAACCCATCCATCATTTCGCCAGCCGTTAGCCACCCATATTGGTTGACCACATCCTGCCCCATATAAGCCAACACAGCGTAAGCCCCGCCAAATGTCACCACTGCCAACTTAGAGAAAAATGCACTAATCTCAGTCAATATAGGCACGTCAACCATTTGCCCCAACAACCAAATCGGCACCCACCAAATCAACAACCAAACCACAATGCGTCTCAAAGTCGAAAACACCGAAACACTCACAACCTCAGCCACCTCTCCCTTATCCGCTGGCTTAACATTCCACACCAAACCAAACAAAGCCGCCACCAAAACAATCAACGGATAAGGCAATGATAAAAAGAAAATCCCAACAAATGCCAACCCAGCAATCCACCAATGCGCCGCACCTTTCAACGCACGCTTAGCCACCCGCAACAAGGCTTCAACCACCACAATCAACACAGCAGCCTTAATGCCCAAAAACACCGCATTAACCATCGGCACATTGCCAAAATAAGCATAAATAGTGCCAAACACTAAAATCACCAACGCCCCCGGCACCACAAACAACAAGCCAGCAATCAACCCGCCCACCAAACCATGCAACCGCCAACCAACATAAGTCGCCAACTGCATAGCCTCAGGCCCAGGCAATAACATGCAAAAGCTCAAAGCATTCAAATATTGCTTTTCACTCAGCCACTTATTCTCATCAACAATCATTTTATGCATCAACGCAATCTGCGCCGCAGGCCCCCCAAAAGAAAGCAGTCCAATTTTCAAAAACACATCAAACAATCGCCTTAACGATGGCCGACCACCAACATTATCTACCGAAATATCACTCATATCTGCCCCCTCACCCATCATGCCGTTCGCTCACCGCATCACGCGCCCAACGATAAAGCGCATCATAAATCCCCATCCCAGCATCTAACTGCCGCAAATCATCTTTATACATCCGCGAAAGCCCCAGCGAAATCGCCAACAACCCAGATGTTTGCGCCGTTAAATCGGGCTGATTGGTATCCGCACCCCGTATAATTTGCGCCATATGCTGCAATGCATCTATTTCCAGCGCAAATTCCTCAAGCATCGTATCAAAAGTACAGCCCTCACCCCGATGCCCAAACAAAACCCCGTCAACATCAAACGGCGTCGCATTAAATTTCTCCGCCACGTCTAAAACATGCGCACCCTCAACAAATAAAAATTGTGCATTAGGGTCAATAAACCGCCTAATCAACCACGGGCAAGCAATACGGTCAATCTTAGGCCGCTGCTTAGTCACCCATACAGTGCGCCCCTCCCCATTACGCGCAGGTATCTTCCCCGCAGGCACAAGCGGCAAGCCAGCATCACGCCAAGCATAATTACCACCCTCAACGCTTTCAGCAACAATGCCACAAGCCCGCAAAACAGCCGCCGCTCCCTGCCCTAATTTCAACCCCTTTTTGCAAACAATAACCACCCGCTTGCCTTGCAACATCGGCACTAAGCTAGCAATGTCATCAAATGGGTGCCGCATAGCGGTCGGAATAAATCTTTCATCAAGCGCATAATCTTCATCAATGCACACGTCAATAATGACAGGCGCATCAGGCGTGCCAATTAATCGATTAAGCTGGTTAGGTGTAATTTGTGTTGGAGACGGCATAAGCGTCCTTCCTCCTGTAAAAAAGTAAGTTGGACGCGAAACTTCGGCTGACGCCTCACGGGGTATTCGCAAACCCCATGCTTTATAAGTGACATTTTGCCCCACACTTGTCAAGCCGTTCTAGTTTTCAACATTATCCACCCAAAACTGCATAATTTTCAGCCGAATGCCATAAACTATTTTACCAATCAATTATTTATGCTATATGCGTGTCATCTCTGTTGCGGATATGGTGGAACTGGTAGACACGCAAGACTTAAAATCTTGTTTCCGTATGGAAGTGGGGGTTCGATTCCCCCTATCCGCACCAGAGATAATTCTAGAATGTTAAGCTAACTATTTGATTTAACATATAAAACACTAGATACGCACAAACTAAAAATCTCCCCATATTGATTAAAACGCATAATCGTGCTACTTTTTGTGACCCTTTTTGTGACCCCGTGGTGCGGATATGGAGGTAATTATGGTCAATCGAGAGCTAAAATACCTATTAAAACGTAATA
>NVQL02000116.1 GCA_002400495.2 Alphaproteobacteria bacterium
AGATAATGATTTTCGATTGTTCCATTGGCGCAGTGCTGACAAGCGGGAAATCGATATTGTGGCCGATGCGGGAAATCATCTGGTAGGGATAGAGGTGAAATCATCGTCGTCTGTTGCGAAAGATGATTTTAAACATCTAAAGTGGTTTGCCAATGATGGTCCCGGCCGAACTCGGACTTGCACAGGAATTGTGTTTTATCTTGGTGATGAAAAGCTGACTTTCGGAGATAGGAACTTTGCGCTTCCAGTTAGTAGTCTTTGGGCAGAAGTAACTCTTTAAACTGATAAGTCCCTTGGCCACTTTCGGTCCAAACTTACCGACCTGTCTTAGGTTGGTAATGATAAATACCAGCTATCGTGCGCTTGGTAACAATTCTAATTATGTTACCCGAGCGATCAGCAATCCGTTCTCTTAGTGAAAAGTGATTTAACGATGCCTAACAATTTTTTTCAGAACACTACGCCCAGCGAACAAGGCCTATAATCGCAGAAACAGCATAGAAAAACTGTAAAGTAAGAAAAGCCCATCGTTTGTCCAGAACTCCCCATGCGGCAAAGAGACATGCGGAGACCAGCAAAAGTGAAAATCCAAGGATTTCGTTACCAGTGTTTGATGCGATCAGCAACGCATAGACCATGCCAAGAGCCGAGCCAGTCACTTCGAATATTGTAATAAGCTTCGCTCTGCTCATAATAATTGAGTCCTTTTGAAGGTTTGTATGTTGCGAACTTCATAGTCGGACGGGATCATTCGATTTCCGGAATCATTTTGTATGTGCGTCAAAAATTAACCGCGTTGCAAAACCAATAAAAATGATGCCGGAGTGGACCTGTCCCGTTTTAGTTCCGCATCCTGTTCTCGTTTAAGCTACATTTTGTTCGAATGCGATTGGGCTTTTCCTCCTAATGTTGAGTGGCGTCGACGTGGATTGTAAAAGCCATCGATATATTGAGCGAGGGCTACTTCAAGTTGATGCCGTGTTTGCCATTGTTGTCGCCAGATTAATTCGGCTTTTATGGTTTTGAAGAATGTTTCAACAGCCGCATTATCATAGCAATTTCCTTTGCCACTCATCGATGGCTTGATGTTGTTTTGACGCAATCGCTTTTGATAATCATGGGCGCAGTATTGGCTCCCACGATCTGAGTGCAATGGCATTGTCGAGCGCGTGGTGCGGGAATTGGATTGAATGAATAAAACCCGCCAACTGGCCTTTGTTCATATCATCGCCCGGTTCTGCCAGCAGTTCGAAAAGCCTGTCGGGGAAAAGTTCAACCATTGGAACTCTGATAAGTCTTCCGTATCGGCGGCACGTAGTTCTCGAAGCGGTAAAGAATTAAGTCGGGGTCTGTTTCCACAATCAGCATATCGCGATACGATGGGTTGAGAAAACCTGCGTTTACCATGCCGTCAATCATAATCATCAACGGGTCAAAATAACCTCCAACATTCAAAAACCCGATTGGTTTGCTATGGATGTCAATTTGCGCCCAGGTCCATTGTTCAAAAGCTTCTTCCAAAGTTCCTGCCCCGCCCGGCAGAACGAGAAAAGCATCTGACAATTCACTCATCTTAGTCTTTCGCTCATGCATTGTTTCGACAATCACCAGCTCAGAAAGACCTTCGTGTGCAATTTCACGCTCCACGAGATGTCGCGGCATTACTCCGCACGCAACCCCGCCAGCACTAATGGTGGCATCTGCCACGCCTCCCATTAAACCGACTTTTGCGCCTCCATAAACAAGACGACAATTGCGTTTTGCCAAAGCGCGGCCACTATTAGCAGCTGCCTCCATAAAAATCCTGTCGTTCCCGGGTGCTGAACCGCAGAACACGCATACAGATGAAATTTCTTTAGGATTACTCATATTCTTAGCTTTCATTGATTAGCTTGGTGATGGCTGGACCCGGTATACAGTTCAGATAGGCTGACGTTTATCGAAAAAGAACATGCCACCCGCAAGCACAAGAATGGACAGCGCTACGAAGGCAAGTATCTCCCACCCAAACCCCGCGACGTTGACACCACATCAGCTAACATGTTTGTCGCACCGATAAAACCGAAGTTCCAACCGATCCCATGCAAAATGAGCGAGCCGTAGAAATGCTGAGATAACAACCCGCTAACTGCTATAAGTGCTGCTGTGATCAGCAAACCGAGACCCGACATCGCGATGCGCCTTGTCCCGAACCGCCTAATCAGGAATGCAGCAGGAATGAACTCGCGCACGCTTTCGCGACACTTCAAACGCGATTTGCAAGAGACACCAGCGCAGTTTGTGGAAAGAGTTCGCGTTGACCATGCCAGAGGTTTTTTGGCCGAGAGTTTGCCTTTGAAGCAAGTCGCTATCGATAGCGACTTTGGTGATTTGCAACGCATGCGCCGGGCATTTCAGAGGTGGTTTGGTATTAACATAAGCGACTATCTCAATGCATTTGTGTAGATCTTTTTCATTGTCTTATCTGACATAATTCAGGTGTTATTGATTGAAGTTGGCTGAGGTGCATAGGTCTCTTCTATCGATCAGATACATCGCCCCTATGAATGATTATGCATTCAGCAACCTTGCCAATATCGGAAACCCGGCTTCCATCTGTTCAATTGAATGAGCACAAAAGCCGATTAGCAAACCTGGCTCACATCGTGTGCCAGCACAGTATTTGGAAAGTGGTTCCAGACCGAGACCTAACTTGGCAGCACGTTGTGAAAGAGCCTGGTCGTCGAACCGATCCCCCATCGCAATCGCGATCTGCATTCCACCCTTGTGCGCACGGGTGGGTAGTTGTGGTCCAAGTGCGGCTTCGATTATGCCAAGCAATGCATCACGGCGCTGCGCATAGTTGCGCCTCACACGTCTAAGATGCCGATGGAACGCTCCATCCTCCATGAACTCCGCCAGCGGACGTTGCGGCATGACGGAGGCGCGGAGTGGCCTCTCGGATATGACTGTGGCCAGTCGATCTGTCAGCACATTCGGAACGATTAGGTATCCTATCCGGATATCCGGGGAAAAAGTTTTCGAGAAGGTACCAACATAGATCGTACGCTCGTTGTGATCCAGACCAGCCATCGCCGGGATTGGCTGACCAGCATAGCGAAATTCACTGTCATAATCGTCCTCTATGATCCAGGCATCATTTCTGTTGGCCCATTCCAGAAATGCACTTCTGCGCTCCAACGGCATCGCTCCTCCAAGCGGGAACTGATGGGATGGGGTTAAGACGGCAAAGTCACAGTTTTCACTTGGCAATTCCGCTCCGCTCGCCCCAACACTCAGCCACTCTGCTACCATTCCAAGGCGTGATGCGATTGCTCTCACCGGGAGGTAGCCGGGGTTTTCCATGCCGACTTTCATGCCGGGCCGTCCAAGCGTTTCAAGCAGCAAACTGATTGCGTCTTCTGTACCAGCGGTGATTATGATCTGGTCGGGCGATGCTCGGATGCCTCGCCATTCTTCGACATGGACAGCGATGGCTGCACGAAGGCGGTGATCGCCGAACATATGATCGCTGAATGACAGCGCTTCAGGAAACCGTCGCGCTACACGAGAAACGGTTTGAGCCCATTCTTTTGCAGGGAATAGTTGGGGATCAGAAACGCAGGGTTGAAAAAGTCGGATCGCGGAAGCAGTTAGCTCCCGAGTTGTTGATCGTTGATGTAGTGGCGGGGCTCGCAAGGTTTCAAAGTTCTGGATGCGATTCATCGTAACAAAATGGCCTGCGCCTTTGCGGCCATCCAGAAATCCCTCAGCGGCAAGCTGTTCGTATGCGGCCACAATTGTCGGGCGAGAAAGGCCAAGATCACGTGCGAGGGACCGTGTCGATGGGAGGCGAGTGTTTGTCTTCAAGTCGCCGTTTCCAATCATATGGCGAAGATGATTAGCGATCTGATGCGTAATCGGAATCGGCGAAGCTCGATCGAAGTGAAGCGTGATGCTATCGAGTTTGCGCATGAATTGGTCCGGCAAGAAACATGATTATTGGCCATTTGTAACTATCCAAATTAGAGATACCAAAACTATGTTGCATTGACAAAGGAAATGACGGCATGACGATAAAGACAGAAATCGACACAGCAGAACGAAACGGGCAAACGCTTACAGCATTTCAGAGTGCATGGGCGGCCAAAGACCTGAACACCCTTATGAATCTTGTCACCGACGACATCGCATTTTTCGGTTCCGTTGGACCGGAACCAGGTCAAACCTGGCAGGGAAAGGTTGCAGTCCGTGAGGGTTTCGCGCGTTACCTAGAACTCGACACCGGACAAGCAATCACCGATCCGGCCGTCATCGTCGGAGACAAGGGTTTTGCAGGTTGGTCATGGATCGTAGATAGTGAAGACGGACCTATTCAAACCGTGCGTGGTTTTGATGCATTTACGTTCCGGGATGGCAAGATTGCTACGAAGGACGGGTTCCGAAAAACGCTGCCGACTTTTGGAAAGCTGCTAGTATCACCACCGGGGACTACCGATGGAACCACAACCCGCTACATAAAACGAGATTATCGCTATCTCGGTTTGCGACAGGCGGAAGGTATCTCAATCAAAACATATTGGATTGATGCGGGACAGAACGGGTCCGAGCCGCCTGCTAAACTGTCCTTTGCTGTTGATGCACAGATCACAAAAATGGTTCAGGAAGTTCACGACCTCGGCAGTCACCACTCTCAGGCCTACGCTATCGTCCATAGTGGAACGGTGGGAACTTGGCTCTTGTTTCATTGGTGGGCCTATAGCGAGATAAACTGTCATGTTCTGTTGCGGGCGGAGCCCGGTGCATACGACTTCTACAGGGTTGGCGATCCGCGTCTCAATGCTTGCGTTTGGGAAAGCATCATCATCGAGCATGAACGCCAAGCCTGGATCAATAACATGTTGACCGATAAACCGGACCCTAAAGCATATCAAGATGATACACTTACAGACGGAGCCTACTAATGAGGGAACCGGAGATTGTCGTTCGTTCGTTTCAGTCACCTGATGTACCGCAATTGCACGGTCTGATGCGCGCACTGGCGGAATTCGAGGGGTATGAGTTTGCTGTTACGCAGACCGATATAATCGAACGCGGCTTATCCAAGAGCCCGCAGTTCGAGGCCCTTGTAGCCCATCTCAGCGGATCAGATAAGCTGATAGGCATGGCAGTAATCTATCAAATCCCTTACACATATCACCTCAAACCCAATCTGGTGCTCAAGGAGTTATTCGTCACCGAGCAGGCTCGGGGCTCGGGCGTCGGTGAGGCCCTGTTCAAAGGTGTGAAAGCACGGGCCTCCGTGTTGGGGTGTGGTCAGTTGCTGTGGACTATCGTGCCTTGGAACGACAAGGCAAAGAGTTTCTACAGCAAACTCGGAGGCCGGATGGAAGACCGGTGGGAGAGCTGGATTTGCGAAGATATTTCGGCTTAGCCGTCATCCAGTGTTGTCCCGCATCAAGAGGCATTCTGAAATGAGCAGTCTGACATTGACTTCCGCTCTTTTAAACCGCCGGTCGATCCGGAAGCTTTGTCCGCATTTCTGCCGTTCTGCTTTTAGAAATGCGTTGTATAAAACTCGTTATTGGCCAGTTAGCCATCAATCGGTTGGTAATAATAATTACCAGCTATCGTGACTTTGGTAACTGGGTTTGGTTTTCGGTAATCACGGCCCTTAGCGGACCTTCAACGCCAGATTTTGACGAACACCATTTTGGATGGAAGCAGACATTCAACTAAGATAAATATTGCGCCTACTTGAATGACGACAATGCTGCCGTTGATGTCAGTGAACTCAACGGCAGCATTACATATGTCATAACTCTTTGAGGACGACTGCAATAGTAAAAAACACTTGGGAATTGTTATGGCAGAACATTTGGTACAACCAACCAGCGGGCTGTAATGACGGCTAATGGATCACCGATCGGAAAAGAAGCTTACTACTTTTTGAGCAATTTCATCATGTTCCATTCTGCGCTCATCGGTACCACGTTCGCATACAAATACGTCGTCTGGCTCTTCTTCTTTCAGAATATCCAAAGCCTGCGGTGTGCAGACCCCAAGAAAATCGAAGTGAGACAAAGTTGCGGGTTCGATATACGTCACATTGTTTTTGGGTAATGCAGCAACAAGTGCACGGGATTCAACATCCAGATCCAATCCTGAAATATCGAGCGGCGCTCCAATTATAAACATCGGGTTGTTCATCTTCGCCAGACTCTCAACCGAAAAAGTCTGGGTTCCGCCCAGATCAAAAACCGCGAAGGCAGTGATCCGGTCATCTGACCAATCCTTTGAAATCATTTCACGATCTTTGGGTGTTTTGGCGACATCCCACTTACCAAAAATTTTGCAAATTAATTGGTTGGGGTCCGCGTCGCAATAGGCATCGGTCTTATCAACGTCATAGCGCCCTCCTGCCAACATAACGGCCGTGAATCCTCCCAAGGAATGACCGGCCATATAGATGCGGTCTTGATCGATCAAATCGCTAAATTTTGACGCGTCAATAATATAGTCAATAGTGCGGGTAATATCGTTTGCTCGCTCCCACAGTTCACGCCGATGGTCTGCGTTGCGTTGAAACGTCGAAGTGCCGGGGTGATCAATCGCGGCTACGATATAGCCTCTCTCAGTCAGAGACTTCGCAAGCCATGCCTGATTTCTGGCATTGCCAAACATGCCGTGTGACAGGATCACAAGTGGGTGTTGACCGCTAACGGGACCCGCTCCCCGAATGACGCTGATTGCCTCCCATACACCATTGCCATGCTCGCGGGTAAGCCCATCTGTTTGATGCGTCGGGTACCATAAATACCCCTGAATATTACGGTCGCCATCGGTGTCGATTATCGCAAGGTCAGTAAGACCGGTCTGGAACTCTTCTGCCGCAAGGGCCGTTGCTCCAAATGCAAGCGAGAGAAGCGCGTAGATTGCAGTTCTAATTTTCATCGGGTAGTCTCCATTTTTACATAACTGGTGACTGAGATATTTGATAGAACTGGCGAAAAACAATGGCTAAGTCTGCGTTCTGCTGTCCTTGATCTTGATCGAGGACATTAAGCGCAAGATCAAGGACAGCGCAGACACCAAAGAGAACAATAAAAGGAGAAACCAATTTGCTTGCGCTGCCATTACCGATGCTGACTTTTATACTTTCTGCGGTTGCATGCGTGCTTGTTTGGCGTTTGGACATCGGCAATCATTTAGCCCGCAATCTTTTCACCGTTGTCTTTGCATTAGTCACCGTAAGCACGTTGCTTATTGGACTGAGGTTCGGTTATGGGCTATCGCAGTTTATTATCATCCAAAGGATTATTCCACTTTTTGTAGGGCCATTTATCTATCTTGGCTTTGCCGCCTTGATACAGTCAAAAAATGAAATGCACCGCACTATTAGCACGCATGTTGGTGTGGCAGTCGTCGCCGCAATATTGCCTCAAATCATCCCACAGATACGGCCCGGTTTTGATTTCGTAATCGGTGCCAGCTACCTTTTTTACTGCATCGCTTTGCTAATTCTTTGGCGCAAAGGGGGCGATAGCTTGGCTTATGCGCCATTGGATATGTCCCGTAGTCTTAGACAGTGGATGCTAGGATCGGCAGCGATGCTGGCCATTATGCTCGTTTTTGATACCGTCATTGCGATAAATTTTGCCATGCGGCGTTCGGATGAAGCGATCCAATTGATCTCATACGGCTCCGTCATTTCAATGATCGGTCTGATCATAGCAATAATCGTAATTTCCAAAGGAACATCGCGTCGATCCGGCACGAAATCCGCTTATGTGTCACAAGAATCCGAAAGCGCCAAATTGGAGTCGTCTGCCCGGTCCTTGTTGATACAAAGCCAATTGTATCTTGATACTGATTTGACGTTAGCGCGTTTGGCAAAGCGTTTACATGTGCCCGCTCGCGCTTTATCAGAAGCTATAAATCAAACGCAAAAGATGAATGTCTCGCAATATGTGAATGGATTTCGTCTGCGGCATGCAATCAAACTATTAGAGACAAGTGATTTGAACGTGACACAAGTTATGGAACAGTCGGGTTTCCTAAGCCGTTCAAATTTCTATCGCGAATTTGAAAGAATATACGCTCTTTCTCCTGTTGAGTATCGAGCGCATCAATTCGAATTGAAAACAGCACCATGAGTAAAACCGGTTATTGGTTGCGACAAGAACATGACCGGTTTGAGCCCAGGGCAGCCGATAGCACATTTTGCGCCATTGTTGATTTGGATGTCCGCTAAGTGGAATACTAGACGGCAGGCCTGAACTGAGCCAAGTTCCGCTCTCCCCCCAAACTTACCACCCTGCCTTCAGTTGGTAATGATAAATACCAGTTATCGTGACCTTGGAAACTATTCTAAAAAGCTTTGATATTCGGCATTTCCGGTCCTTTAGGACAAAACGAAGAGTTATTTTATCAAGCCAGAAAGCAGAATCTAACTGGGCTTTGCATTGGTTTTGTCCATATGATGCGGTGATGTTCCTACACTACACAATTTTCTAAATTCTAACAGTGTTGCCGGGTTTTTGAAAGATTGCAGGATCGTTGGCAAACTCTTCAGCAATCCAAGCGTTGACGGCGGAGAGATGTAATCTAGAGTTCGATGATTGCGGCCGGACAAGCCAATAGCTGTAGCTTGCATGCAATATGGTCGGAAATGGTGCAACCAAACGATCTGTTTCCAAGTCATTCGCGACAAGCATTGAGCGGCCAAGAGCAACACCCTGATGATCAATTGCTGCCTGCAGGGTTGCTGTATCATCCCCCAATTTCGGGCCTCTGGGTATTGCCACATCTGAAATCCCGGCTGCGGCAAACCATTTTTGCCAATCTTCTGCGAAATCGCTGCGGAGAAGTGTTGCGCGCAACAGATCTTCCGGAGTAGTCAGGCCTAATCTGCGCGCATATTCGGGTGTGCACACAGGTTGAATAGTTTCCGATCCAAGCGATGTTGCAATTACCCCTGGCCATTCTCCTTTTCCATACCGAATAGCGGTATCGATACCCTCAGCTGTAAAATTCACAAGATTGCGCGTGGCGCTGATGCGCAGGTCAATATTGGGGTGCGCTCGGGCAAACCGTTCCAATCTTGGGGCCATCCATTTTGTGGCGACCGACGGCAACATGCTCAAGGTAACGATGTGGCTTTTAGCATCCGCTCTGGCCTCTTCAACACTGTTTTGCATGTTCG
>NVQL02000095.1 GCA_002400495.2 Alphaproteobacteria bacterium
CGCTGTTTTGAATTTAGCCACTTTGTATCATATTCAAATTGAGAATGCTGACGGCGACCATCCGTTTCAAAACGCAGCTTACCAACGATATGTTTACCCTCACCTATAGCTACAATCGCTTCTGGCATTAGAACCCCATCCCTTCATCATCATCTATTTCAGTCACAGAGGTTGGTTGAGATTCTACTTGTTTTTTGTTTTTTACGTCCCGCTTGCTGTCGATACGTTTGGGTAATGCAGTTCTGTCGAGAAGCAAGCCTGTATCGTCTGTGGCAACATCAAAAAAATTTGTTATTCGATCAAGTTCACCCAGTACGAGGCAAGCCATAGAAAGTGTTCCAATACTCACTCCGCTGTCACCTTTTTCTAGGCGCATAACGGTGCTTTTAGACGCACCTATGCGTTCAGCAAGTCCATTGATTGATATTCGACGCTTTAAACGAGCTGTTTTGATATTAGCTCCCAATGCTCGAAGAGCCTTTTGCGCGCTAATGGAATTTATATTAGCTCCCATATTTGATACCTATATATTAATTAACGGTCAAATATGATACTTAGCAAATTTTTAGGGTAATTTCAACTATTAGTTTTGAGCCAAGTATTTTTATAATTACGCACCAATGGTTCGTGCTGCTGACTAAAATACTAGTGAGCCGAGTGCTGAAAATTTGGAGTTAGGCTAGATAATCAGCTTGCTTATCGCGGAAAATAGTGTGGTAGTGCTCGTCGCCATTTCCGAAGCGGCCGACGTTTGAAAATTCGATCCACAATCGAGGACCGTCGACGCGTAGATATGCTCCTTTCACGTCAGGATCAGTGCTGCCGGACCAAGCAACTCGGGTACGATCAAAATCAGCTTGATATTGACTCATCAGCGGCTCAACAATTCGCTCGTCGGCGTCACCTACCCAAGCACGAACCAATGTGTAGACCCGTTCTTGTTGCTCAGGCTTCAGGTCAGTGACAAATACACCCTCCGGTTCCGGATAACGATTGCTGTCGCCGTTCCCGACGCGGACATCACCCATGCGACCCATGCGGCCGGCGGCGAGCTCTTCGTCATTGAAGCTGTTCAGAAGGCCAGAATACGCGTTGGTTTTTGCAAGCATCGGTCGAACGCGCCGACCATCCATTTCGATTTCAACCGGATCGGCACCTGTAAAGGTTGGTGTGGGGCTTATCTGGCCGTTTTCGTACGTGGTATTGATCGCGAAATGATGCCCAGTGATTTGAACAGTGAACCGGCTGGTGGCACTCGGACGGCCGAAAAAAGCGATAAAATATCGACCGGAGTTAACGGCACTGTTATTGTTGCGCACCCCAAGTTCGTCTTCAGCTGCAATTATACCACGAAACTGAGTGTAGCCGCTTACTGACAGGACCGCCTCGGCGACACCGAATGCGTTGGAGAGTTGTTGGTCAGATAATTCGCCAAACGAAATACCATTGCGGTCGCCCTGCTGCGGAAAATAGATCCACTCTCGTATTGCAGAATCTAAAACGTCATACAGAACTCGGTCCTGCTGTTCCGGAGACAGGCTATCCAAGAAATTGGTGGCAGCGGCAACAGCTGCCCGGGTTGCGCCTGCGTCGGGCAGTGCATTAGGCGTTAAAATACCATCAGAACTTTGGGCACTTGCCTTGGTGGAAACGATTGAAAGCAAGCCGGCGAAGGTGATGGGGGCTGCAACTAAGAAAGAGCGACGATCTGGCATATATTTTCCTCTTGATGGGGTAATTTGACGTCCTAAGGACATTGTTCAAAACAAACTATAAACAGACCGGTACTGACAATATATGCTTTATAGTGCGTAATATCTTTGCAATCGTCCGAATTCATGCCAAAAATGGCTGAGATGGAACCCAATCGTGCCATGTGTGGACTGCCTCTATTTGACACGATGTTTTTGTATTTTGATCCAGCGATCGAGTGCAGGCTTGTCTCCGGCCTTTTCGTGTAGCGTGGTGCCGAAGGTAACCTATTATTATGTAATACGTAATTATCATAATTAGACACTCTTCCCATCCGCCACTTGCTGCTTCTCCACAAAACTAAATCAGCTATTAAGCTTATGTTTTCAGGATAGGTTTTCAAAGTATATATTAGTTTTGCATTGCATAGATGTTGAGCGCTTTGATAACTAGCACTCAACTGCCTTTTTTGAAGCCGTTTTTTTTAATAGTTAGCTTCTCAACCCAGATATAAATTCTGCACATTTACGTATATTTTTATATAATGTAGCCATATCTAAGGATAAAGAGCAAAACCACTAGCCAGTGGTAGATCAAATTTAATAGTTTCACCCACTTTAAATTTTCTTTCTGCTGCTGGGGACGAAGCCGTTATCTGCCCGAGCAATGTTTCTAAAACATATTCTATATGCTCTCCAGCGAAAGCCACACCTACAATTTTGCCATTATAGCTCCCGTTGCCAACCGTTACAGCACTTGGCCGCCATGCAAGATATTCCGCGTCAACTTGATAACTAACCTGCAAGCTCCCCGCATCACCTACCAACGCATTGCCCGAAATTTTAAAAATATTTTCAAAGCCAAAAAAATCAGCTGCAAATTTTGTGCGTGGTCGGTTATAAAGCTCGCTTGGTGTTCCAATTTGTTCTATCAACCCATCTTTCATCAGCACAATACGATCAGCCAACGCCAAAGCTTCAGACTGGTCATGAGTTACAAATACCATGGTAACACCTGTTTCGCGCTGCACACGTTGCAATTCCGTGCGCATATCTAGTCTCAATCTAGCATCTAAATTCGATAATGGCTCGTCAAGCAGCAATATTTTTGGTTCCATAACCAGCGAACGGGCAAGCGATAACCGTTGTTGTTGCCCACCTGACATTTCGGCTGGTTTGCGTGTTGCTAAATGTGCTAAACCAACAGTTTGCAGGCCGTGTTCAACTTTAGATTTTATTTCGGTTTCGGCCAATTTTTTTAACCGCAAGCCAAAAGCAACATTTTCAAACGCATTTAGATGTGGAAATAATGCATAAGATTGAAACACCAGACCAATGCCCCGTTTGTTGGCAGGCATTCGGGTTACATCTTTGCCATCAATATGGATAGTGCCTGAGTGAGGTGCCATTAAACCAGCAATAGCGCGCATGGTGGTTGTTTTGCCGCAACCTGATGGCCCGAGCAACGCGATCAGCTCGCCTTCTCGAACATCTAAGTCAAGATCTGGCACAACAACTGTTTTATTATAGGCAAGATTTAACTTTTTGAGTGATAAAATTGAATTAGACATACCGAGAGAAACCTAGAAATTTTTCAGCGATAAAAACAATCGCGACGGAAAGGAAAGCCAGAAGGGCAGACAATGCAGCAACAGAAGGGTCGTAAGTCATTTCCATATAAGACAGCATGTCTATAGGCAGCGTACGGACACCAGGACCCGATAAAAACAAAGAAACTGGCACTTGATTAAAGCTGGTAACAAAACCAAGAATAAAAGCAGCAAGCACGCCGCTGCGTATATTTGGCAAAACAACACGTATAAAAGCACCTACACGAGAACAACCAAGCAGAACTGCAGCTTCTTCCATATCACTACGAAGATTATTTAAACTTGATGATACGACACGCACTGCATAGGGCAATACCAGCGCCGTATGCGCCAAAAATAAGGCAATTGTAACCGTAAAGTTAAGGGGCACCACAAGATAACGCAAAAGCGCGAGACCAACGATGATACCAGGAACAATAATAGGTGCCGCCACAATTGTTTTGATGGTTTCAGCAAACGGTATTTTATACCGGCTAATTGCGTAGGCCGCTGGGATGCCCAACAATAATGCCGCGATAGTGCCGCCGATGGCTAGGAACATAGACAGTGCAAAACTGGCTCTGAAACTTTTAACCTCAAATACTTTAGCATACCACTTTAAGGATATGCCGTCGGG
Source organism: Alphaproteobacteria bacterium (assembly GCA_002400495.2). Classification (GTDB taxonomy): domain Bacteria; phylum Pseudomonadota; class Alphaproteobacteria; order Rhizobiales; family OSC116; genus OCS116. The sequence continues at coordinate 3,918 of NVQL02000095.1, forward strand.
TGGAAATGTCATAAAATCGCCTGCCGATAGACCTGCAAGGATAATGATGCCAAACGGACCTATGAGGAATAATAAGGTTATGACGATAATTGATCTGGAAGCAAGTTTACTGTTCATATCATTGCCTCGCTGATGCGATGCGTTTAAGCAGTTGATTGGCGCTAAAACTCATTACAATTAAAATAGTCGCGATAATGCCTGCGGAAATAAAATCATTCGCGACATTAACACGTTGGTAGAGCAAAGTTTCTAACATTAGAACTTTAGAACCGCCCAAAATAGCTGGCGTGATATAGGCTGTCAGGCAACCAGTAAAAACCAGTGTTCCCCCCATCACTAAGCCATCTTTAGTGAGTGGCAAAATTACTTTGGTGAAAACCTGAAACCAATTTGCGCCAAGCACCCGCGCCGCGGCAATGACATCCTTGGGCAAATTTTCCATTGCACTCACCAGTGATATTATCATCAAAGGTAAAAACAATTGTAATAGCCCGATAAACACTGCGGTTTCGGTAAATAAAATTCGAATTGGCGTATCTAACAAACCCATGCCGATAAGGGCGTCATTGACGATGCCTGTGCGGCCCAATATAACAATCCAAGCATAAGTCCTTGCGACAGGCGAGATCATAAGTGGTAAAATGACAAGCCCGAACACCCGTCCCCTACTTTTATCATTTAAATTTATAATGCAAAATGCACATAAATAACCAATTATCGCACTGAGTAAGGCAACAAAAAAGCCCAGTTTTAGCGTGCGTAAAAAAACTGTCTGATTAAGTGGTTTTAAAGCAAAGTCGATATAACCCTGTAGCGACCAGCTTCCCTCAACTTTAAATGCCTCTGCCAAAAGGAAACCAACAGGAAGCAGAAAAAGCAAGCCCGTAAAAACAGCAGCAGGTAGCGCTAAAAACAAGCCCTCTCGGTTGTTCTGAAACATCAGATCTTCACTCCAAATTAAATAAAAAATTGGTGCAGCATCTAGACTGCACCAATGGTCATATTATTGTTAATTCACAACTTTTTCATTCCAACGGTCAACCCACGCATCACGATTGTCGATGATTGTTGCTGGCGAAAGCATGTGCAGAGAATTAATTAGATCTGCACCATATGTAAGGGCTTCAGCAACTTCATCGCTAACCACTACTTTTGAGTTTGCTGGGCTATCGAGCTTAGAATTAGCCACCCGAGTTTGAACTTCTTCTGAAAGCCAATAATCAATAAACTGATAAGCAAGTTCTTCGTTGCCACTGTCTTTGGTCATCAACATCACGTTCATACCACCAGTTTGGCCTTCTTTAGGGTCAGCCCATTTAAACGGTAAGTCGGCGCCTGAAAAACGGCTCCAAGCAAAACGGCCAACTGGCGCGGCAATAACTTCTTCTTGCAGCATAAGTTGTGCAAGCTCAGACGAGCGGTTATAGAATGTAACGATGTCGTCTGCACTATCGCCAATGGCATCGATTGTTTCTTCAAAACCTGCGCCCTCATGACCCAGCGCTTCACTTAGCATTTTTAATGTTAAAGGCCCTTGTGTGCCGGTAATGTTAGGCAACGCAACGCGTCCCTTCAAATCATCAGACAACAAATCTGCCCAGCTGTTAATGGTGACTAAGTCAGAACGATAAACGATTGATGTCGCATAATATCCATAGCCAACCGCGCTTTGGTTGCCAAGTGGATCTTTAGCCGAATCATACAAATCTGCATGACTGCTAATTTTAGAAAAGTCCATCGTATGTAGAAGGTTTTTTCTTGAGAGAGAAAGCGCATCATGAGCTGACATAACAGCAACATCGATAATAGGCTTCGCAGCATTTGCTTCGATCTTAGCCATTCTTTCAACGCTATTGCCAGTCTCGATGACAACATCGCAACCACACACGGCTTCAAATGGTGTAAATACGGCCTCAGCCATGGCATCCATACCAAATGAATACACTGATATTGTGAGGGTTTTGTCAGCTGCTAGTGCTCCTGTCGTCATTAGACACAACATGGAAACAGCTCCAAGTAATTTTTTCATTGTTAACTCCTTCTTTGGTTTTAAATTTTAGCGGTAAGCGCAGCTGTAGATTCACGAAATTCAATAGACATATTTACAATGCTGGGCGGGGGTAGTTGGACATTCCTGCGTATCGCAGCGTCCAAATATTCAATAGATCGTTTGGATAGTTCAGCGGTATTCGGCACAATGCTAGTAAGGGTAGGTCGAACCGCTGTGGCCAATGGCAAATTATCAAAGCCTAAAACACTCAAGTCTTTTGGGCACCTTAGTCCTAAGTTCGATGATTCAGTGATCACGCGTAAGGCTAGTAAATCTGAAACCGTCAGCACGGCTGTTACACCCTGTTTGTGTTGCGCTAGCAAATCAGGAAATTCGTCTTGAGCCCAAAAAACCTCATAAGATGCCACATTTTCAAGTTCCTCAACCATGCCAGCAATTCGTTCATTCTCAACGGGTGAATGGCAGTCATCACCCAAGATAACAAATTTTCTATGGCCAATATCTAACATCGATTTGGCGGATAATTGACCGCCCTGCTTGTGGTTAGCCACCACAGTAAAGCTCGGGTCGGTTGCCGTGCTAATAACCGCAAACGGTACATTTAATGCCTGAATTTTGGTTCCACGTTGCGGAACAATTATCAGACCATCGACGCCTCGTTGAATCAGCTGGTTAATGGTTTTTGCTTGGTTGTCTTTCATTCTACGGCTATTTCCAATGAGCACGCCATAGCCATATTCATCAGCTGCGGCTTCTATGCCTTCGGCAAAATCGGGAAAAACTGGTTGCGTAATGTCTGGAATAACCAAGCCTATAATGCCTGTTCGTCCAGTTTTTAAGGCGCGGCCAGCAGCGTCCGGAACATATGCCATCTGCTTTGCGTGCGCTAGCACTTGTTCAATGACATTAGCGGACACACGGCCTTTGCCAGTCAAAGCATTTGAGACAGTTGCAATCGATATTCCAAGTTTCTGTGCAATTTGTTTTTGATTTGTCAAAAAAAACCTATAGACTGATTAAACGATTAATCAAATAGTCAACTATTTGGTTCATTTGTCAAGTGTGATTCATTTTATTAAAAAGAAAGTGATATATTTTTTGAAAACGCTTATCCATAATGCCCGCATTCTGACCATGAATTGCAAGTTTGATGAATACCAACTCGGATGGATTCTTATCGAGGGAAATGAAATTATTTCCTGTGGGCCCGACACTTATAATGAAGAAAATAACCATATAGATCAAATGATTGATGTAGATGGCGATCTGATCATGCCAGGCATGATAAACACTCACTGCCACATGTCTATGGTATTATTTCGTGGGTTGGGTGAAGATGTCGATGATCGTTTATTTAAATATATTTTGCCGCTAGAGAAAAAAGCAGTCACCGAAGATGTTGTGCGCATTGGCGCAGAGCTTGCGGCTCTGGAAATGATAATGGGCGGCGTGACAACCACCTCGGATATGTATTATTTTGAAAAAACTGTCGGGCATGTTGCAGAAAGGTCGGGCATAAGAGCGCTCGTTGGTCAAACCCTTGCGAACTTTTCGTCGCCAGATCATCAGAGCTTTGATGAAGGGTTTGCGCTCGTGGATGAGTTGCGAGATGAGTTTAAAACTAGTGAAATGATCAGCGTCTCTATTGCGCCACATGCGCCCTATTCAACGGGATTAGAAATAATGGAGCGCGTGGCACGCTACGCATCGGACTATCCAGAGGTTAAAATACAAATGCACTTAGCCGAGATGAAATCTGAATTGGAATGGTGCGCTAAAAATTACAATTGCCGCCCAGTTGAACTAGCAGACAAATCAGGCTTGCTATCACCCGGGGCGATTATGGCTCACTGTCTCGAAATTACCACTGACGAGATCGAAATCTTGCAACAAAGGGGCGTAACTGTTGCACATAATGCTCGTTCCAACGCCAAAGCTGGCCGCGGCATTGCACCGATCGAAGACCTGCGCAGTCGGGGTATTCCTGTTGGGCTAGCAACAGATGGGCCGATGAGTGGCAATAGTTTGGATATATTGGCTCAAATGGCACCAGCTAGTATGTTTGCAAAGCTGCGCGGCCAGAGCCGATCTTGCCTTCCAGCTAAAGTCGTTGTCAAAATGGCGACAATTGAGGGTGCAAAAGTTTTGGGAATGGCAGAAAATATCGGTTCCCTTGAAGCAGGAAAAAAAGCCGATCTAATTCGTATTTCGTTGGCAGAGCCACGTATGCATCCAATCTATGATATTTATTCAACTTTGGTATTTGCAACGATTGCATCTGATGTTCAAGATGTGATGATAAATGGCAAATGGGTTATGCAGAACCGTGAAGTACAAACACTCGATAAAGACAAGATATTGCGTGATACCCATCAAGTCGCGGAAAAATTTAAACTCAAGCTCAAAATTTAATGAATCGAAATTCAATGTTAAAATGCCTTCTTCGCAAGTCAATGTAAATGCGCCATAGATTCGTTAATGCCAAAAACTACCCTTTTTAGACAGACTGGAGCTATCTCTTAATTGAGGCCCAGAACAAAGGCCATTTGAGGCTCATGAAGTCAATTTTTAACTTTAAATTATTGATATAATTATATATTAATAACTTCAGCAACCTCTCCCCATCCGCCATTTACAAACCTCTATACCATTGATATTTAAGATGATTGGCACGAATTTCCTTGCTCGCACGAAATTGATACTCTAATTAATGTTCTTTTAGTCCCCTTTCCAAAGTGCAGGGATTAGTATTAACTAGGGCGGGCCAGGCTGCGCTATGCGCGGCCAATTCAGACAATTCTTCAATCCTAAGTGACCCTTCGCGAAATGCATTGTGTGGGCGGCGTCAGTTCAGCTGAAACCAAGCCAAGCCGCGCGCCCATGCCATCGCGATATTTGAGACGCAGCTTTCAATACAATTCCACAGCCCCCGCCGCCCCCGCTGGGAAGGGGCAAAGTAGTCGGCTTTTGGATTGCGGTTCTCAGAGCCGAACCTAAAACTAAATTGTGTAATATTATCCCACTTCAAACCTGCCGTTCATTTGCTGTCACAAATGGACAAAAAAGCTCCAGATGTCCGATTATGCGGTTTCGATGCCGCGTTGATCAAGGTCAATGCCAATTCTATTAATTATTCATAGAATAGAGGATAGGCTGAAAAGTAGGTAAGTTTGTCATATCAGGAGATATTTTATGCAGAATCCATTAATTCTAGCAGATTACCAAAACCCGATCGTCGAGGAGACTGCCACGAGG
>NVQL02000064.1 GCA_002400495.2 Alphaproteobacteria bacterium
AGTGAAGATGAAATCACCTCAATCCTGCAAATGATTGCTTTGATTGGTGTGCAAACACATATGTTGGCTCTACCTATTCTAAAAGAAGAGCTGGAAAAAGCGGGTTTATAACCTCCAACTACTCCTTGGCAGCGCTCTGATCCAATAATCTCATTGGAGCGCCGTCAAGCCAAGCATGAATGTTTTCAACACATTCTGAATAGAACATCTCCATACATTCAACCGTCGCATATCCCATATGAGGCGTCAATGTAACATTTGACAAGGTTCTAAATGAATGGTTGCAAGGCAGAGGCTCTTCCTCAAAAACATCAAGAGCGGCACGGATATTTCCGCGTTTCAACGCAATAATCAAGGCAGTCTCATCTACTAATGCACTGCGCGCTGTATTCAACAGCAAGGCTCCCGGTTTCATTAAGGCCAGCTCACGTGCGCCAATCAAGCCTCGGGTCGCCTCTGACATAGTCATATTAAGCGATAAAATATCGGATTTTAAGATCACCTCATCAAGTGAGGCTGAAATTGCGCCGTGTGCTGCAGCTCGCTCCGGTGTCAACGACTTTGACCACGCCATCACCTTCATATCCATGGCACTAGCTAGCCGAGCCAAACGACTACCAATGTTACCAAGCCCAAGGATTCCCATGACGCGACCACTTAGGCGGCGACCAAGTCCCGTATCAGTCATAAAGCCACCAGAACGAATTGCAGCGGCACCACGAACTATATTTTTTTCTGCCGCCAGCATGAGACCGAATGCAAACTCAGCCGTTTCTTCTGGATAGTATTGGCCTGACCAGCAGAGCACAATACCGCGCCTATGAATTTCACGTAGATCAACATGCCTCGTCGTAGCCCCAGTCAAAGCAATCATTTGCAATCGTGGCATTTTGTCCAACATGGATTTATCTATTATTGTACGTTCGCGCATTGGCAATAAAATTGTCGTTTTGGCGAGCGCTCGCATTCCCTCTACTTTACTTAAAGGGGCTTCATGAAAGACGACCAAACAACGTTTTTTCAACGGGTCCCAATCTACACAGTTACGTGCGACTCCTGCCCAATCGTCCAACACGTCAATTTGCATGATTATCTCCGTTGTAACTAGTAAGATGCTCAGCTTACCGATCATAATATTGTTGTTTGCAGCAGCCATTGGAATTAATTGGACTGCTGCATTGGGCGTATACTATTTAAAGTCCAGTTACATTGTGGACGGTAGCCAAGTTACCAAAGCTGGGAACATAATCAAAAGTATTATTTTGACGACTGCGGAAGCAAAAAATGGCCAACATCCTCTATACACCGTTGAGATTGGAATTTTACTGTCGAGAGCCTGAATAACAAATATATTAATCCCAAACGGTGGTGAAATCATACCAGCTTCAACGCACATGATTGTCATAATGCCCCACCAAATCGGATCATAACCAAGGGATGTAACCAAAGGCACGAAGATCGGGATAGTAATAACCATCATCGCAAAGGCGTCCATTGCAGTCCCAAGAATAAGATAGCAGGCAACAAGTGATATGATCACACCCAGTGGCGATAAGCCCATGCCATTTACAAAGTCTACAAAGGCACCTGGGACATTAGAAATTCCAAAAAAGAATGACAACATCGTAACCCCGAAGATAAGCGAATACATCATCGCCAAGGTCTTCGTGGTATCTGCCATCGTTCCCCAAAAACTGCTCATGTTAAGTTTGCCACGTGCTGCAGCGATCAAGAAAGCGCCACTAGCGCCAACGGAACCCGCCTCCAATTCAGTAAAGAAACCAAAATAGATCCCACCAAGAACAACGCCTAACAGCAGCAACACTGACCATGCGCCTTTTGCAGCGGCGATTAATTCTTTGGTTGGCGTTTTAGGGCCGCTTTCTGCGTGTTTGGGAAAGAATTTCAACCAGACGAATACAGCTCCCATATAGAGAGCGGTTGCTAACAGGCCAGGCAGTATAGCCCCGACAAAAAGTTGCCCTACCGACTCTTCAGTCATAATCGCGTATAGGATGAGCGCAGATGAGGGGGGAATTAACTGCCCCAGGGTGCCACCGGCTGCAATGGATCCCGAAGAAAGCTCAGTGGAATATTTTCTTTCTCGCATTTCGCCCAATGCTATCTTGCCAATCGACATTTGAGTGGCAATGGACGAGCCGGTTAATGTTCCAAACGCAGCGCAAGCTAAAATGGAAGCGTAAGCGAGTCCACCCTTGATATGTCCAACCAACGCATACGCAAATCGATATAAGTCAGATCCAATGCCAGCAACAGTTGCGAATGCCCCCATCAACAAAAACAGAGGTAGAACACTCATACTGTCTTGCAGTATAAAACTGGTAATTTCGGAGCCAACTACACTTAATGAGATCGAATTGCCCATCAAGGTTGCAGTCCCTACTATCCCAACAATGCCCATTGCGACGCCAATTGGCACTGTCAGAAGAATTAATATCCACATAGCAATGAATGCGACAAGCGCTAGAACCAACGGGCTTTCCGGAGCAAATACTGTAAAAGGTACCGTAGGAGCATAGCCCACCAACGCCAACAGCATCCAAGCAACCACAATGACAACGACAACCGTGCCAACTGAGGCCAGATAACCTGACTGTTTAAATGCTACACGCACGCATTCAATTGATTTAGCGACCATCACAATGGCCGCGATCGATAGTGCAATACTCATCGCATAGACAAATGGCGCAGTTGGTATATCGGTCATAATTGTAGTCTGGTTTGACCTAGCCATGTTCTGAGCCACGTCCAAAATCCGCCAAGCTACAATTCCAAAAAAAATCATCGTCATCAAAGATGCAAAGACGGCCATCATCACCCGAACCGATGGTTTAGCATGACTATCGAGTACTCTAATGGTTATTGCAGCACCTACATGTAGACCATAAGGCAAACAGGTAGCAGCAGCTATCGCGACAAGATAGGAATTAATCTCATTCAAGCCAAAAAGTGAGGATCCGAAAAAATTTCGTAGAACGATGTCATAGACGTTGGCAAAAGAAATCAAAAGCACAGCTACAACGGCAACAGACGCTACTCGTCTTGCCGTCCCCTCAACAATATTTGCTAATTTAGATTTTTCTAGTACCATGTTTTTGGACGCTTCATCTGTGCTATTCATTATTATCCCTCTCGCTTACGCGCATTATATTTAACCTTATTATTTTGAATAAAAACTCGCAAGCGGTCTTGCCTGAGAATCGATTATGTCTTGAAAATAATTGTCTATCAGCCTACTTCTCTTACGTAAAGAAGCCGTGCGTCCTATCTTCTCAAACAAAGGAGAAAGAATTCATGGTTCAGGTATTATTTAATTCTGATTATGGAGACACTTCGTCTGCAGCATTCTCAAAGACAGTTGTTGGATCTATCAACAGCAACAGAGTTGCACCAAATGAGCGGCTTAGATATTGGCGAAATAAAGTTGACTAACTTAGTGGTCTTGATGCAATCTATGGGACATCAAATATTGTTTGACGTATAGAGACGCGCCATCTGAGCCTAGATCTACAGTATACGTCATCGGTACGATTGAGTTAATTACTGGGCTCATGCGAGACATCCCCAGAACGCGGCGGAATGCTCTGCAAGCTGTCCACGATGGAATGGGGACAATTAAAATAGAATCAGTGTCTCAAAGCTTTCATTATAGATTTTCGGCCTAAAAGCCGATTGTGATAATTTTGTAAATTAGATGCTAACTTTAAATCAAGTCGAACAGCCCAGTTTAATATATAGAATGCCGCTGCATCAGCCACTGAAAATTCATTAAACAAATAAACATTATCCCCTAACATCTCACTCAAAATTTTCAATGATGCCTCCAAAGTTTTGAACCCAAAATCTTTAATTTCTATTTGGCCTGTATTGGTTTTTACAAATTTATGTGGCATAAATATCATTGTAAAGCCCCTCATATGGATAGTGCCGACTAAATAATCCAGGCACTCTAAAACCTTAATTTCTTCCATTAAGGTATGAGGCAATAAATTGCTATTTTTAAAGCTGCGACCTAACCACATAGCGATGGCTTGAAATTCAGTAAGTACAGTTCCATTGTCAAGTAGTAGTGCTGGAACCTTGCCCTTAGGGTTCGATGATAAGTATTTATCCTTATATTGATCCCCAGCTTTCAAATCAACTATCTCAACTTCAAATTCTATTGACAATTCTTCAAGAATTATCAATATCCCTAGCGAACATGTGCCTCTGCAGTGAAATAATTTCATTATATTTTCCTATTGTAAAAATAATTGAGATGGCCTCCCCTCCCCTAAATTTTCGTAGAATTTCAAATTAAAATCAAACACAACTCTGAATACATTCTTACACAGACTATTCTATAATGCGACGCAACATTCTAAAGCTAGGCCTACTCTTCTCGTATATGAGCTTTTTTCGAAAGAAGAAACTTTACAAATTTAGATAAAAATAATATTCTTGATTATGTTATTCATCCAAAGTATTGACAAACCAATAGCTCACAAGATACATGTTTGATTAATTATGTATTTTTTTGCTTCATAAATCGCAAATATCATCTCCTTAATCATTATGCATCGAGCAGCTTACCGATACTGCAATAACTCGCCTCATGGTAAAGTAGCGGGTTCCCTTCTGCGAACTTTAACCCTTCTATTAATCCTACAAAAACATAATGACTGCCGTGTTCACTTTGAGAAACCAAACGGCACTCAAAATTAACTAAAGCATTCTCAAGGAACGGTTGACCTAGCACCTCAGAGGCGCTCCAATTACCACAATTAAAACGCGCTTCAGGCTCCAAACCCGGAAGCGCACATTGTGTCGCCACATCGATTTGAGCTATGCCTACTAAGTTCACCGCAAACGCCTTGGCTTCAATAATCACCGCAGCTGAGCGTGCCATTTTATGTACACAAATCAATAGTTGTGGCGGTTCCGCCGAAAGCGATGTTACTGCCGTAGCCGTCATCGCAATCCGCGTATCACCCATCTGCGCCGAGATCACCGCAACTTGAGCTGGTAAAGCACGCATTGCACGTTTAAATCCATCGGTATCAATCCCACTCATGCGATGCCCTCTAACCCAATACAAACATATTTCAGTTCTAAAAAATCTTCGATTCCATGATGGCTACCCTCACGGCCTAATCCGCTTTCCTTCACACCACCAAAAGGTGCCACTTCTGTTGAAATAAGACCTTCGTTCAAACCAACGATTCCATATTCCAGCGCTTCAATCACGCGAAATGCTCGCGATAAATCGCGCGTATATGCATAGGCAGCCAGCCCAAACTCAGTATCATTCGCCATAGCAATTGCCTCCGCCTCGGTTTCAAATCGAAATAGCGGTGCAATTGGACCAAAAGTTTCTTCCCTAGCTACAATTGCGGAAACTGGCACATCACGAATCACCGTCGGTGAATAGAAATGCCCGGGGCCATCAATCGGTGTGCCACCCAATATAGTTACACCACCTTTTGCCAATGCATCGGTAACATGTTCATGGGCTTTTGCAACACCAGCCGCGCCAATCAACGGGCCGATTTCAGTCCCATCTTTGGCTCCATCACCAACTTTCAGCTTAGCCACAGCCGTTGTGAATTTTTCTGCAAATTCATCATATACGCCTGCCTGAACAAGAATGCGGTTAGCGCAAACACATGTTTGACCCGCATTGCGGAACTTCGCTACAATTGCGCCTTCTACTGCAAGGTCGAGATTAGCATCATCAAATACAATAAACGGAGCGTTTCCTCCTAGCTCAAGCGAAAGCTTTTTTACTGTTCCAGCGCTCGCTTTCATCAACAATTTACCGACAGCTGTAGATCCAGTAAATGTCAGCTTTTTTACGATTGGGCTATCGGTCATAACCTTACCAATCACACTCGAACTTGTTCCAGTGATCACACTAAAACAATCCTGTGGCACGCCAGCTTCGTATGCTAGCTCTGCTAGCCTCAATGCGGTTAATGGAGTTTCTTTTGCAGGTTTTAGAACCACTGTACAACCCGCAGCCAGTGCGGGTGCAACCTTTCGCGTGATCATCGCCAACGGAAAGTTCCAAGGTGTTATAGCAGCTACAACACCAATTGGCTGACGTAGAACCATTAAGCGTTGACCTGATTTAGTCGCTGGGATTGTCTCGCCGTACACCCGCTTCGCCTCTTCTGCAAACCACTCGATAAACGCAGCGCCATATGCCACCTCACCTGCCGCCTCCGCAAGCGGTTTACCCGCTTCCGCCGTCACAAGCGCAGCAATTTCATTCGTATGCGAGCACACCAAATCAAACCAACGTCGTAATACTTGTGAGCGGTCTTTTGCAGTCCGCGCAGTCCAAGCAGGCATAGCCGCTTCCGCGGCCTCAATCGCTGTTTCTGTTTCAGATGCTCCCATATCGGGCACTCGCGAAATTTCGGCACCAGTGGCCGGGTTAAAAATAGCAAAATCTTTCATAATCTACTCCGGTGCCTTCTCGCGGCCAAGGTTGGCCATTGCTTCCATTGTGAGTGTGTAACCAAGATGCTCGTGTACCTTTTTACGGAATTCAAGTGTCATGATCTGCCTCGTATTACGCAAATGCATATCGTTATGACGCGCCAACTCACGTGCCCATTCCCAGGCTCTCGCCATCACTTGATCCTTAGGCAAAATTTCATTAATTAAGCCCATATCTTTGGCTTCGTGTGCTGTTAATTTCTGTGAAGTCATCAAAAAATACCGCGCACGGTTGAACCCCATCAGCATCGGATAAATCAAATTCACACCATCTCCGGGCACCAAGCCGCTTTCAAAATGTCCTGCGTCTTCAATTACAGTGGTATCTGATGCCAAGACAATGTCTGATAATAAAGGAATTTCCGAATGCCTAATACACGGTCCGTTAAACGCCGTAATCATTGGCGCCTGAATTTCCAACAAGTTAGCCAATAATTGCCGGCCATCAAAAACAATTCGATCCATATCGGCTACTGGACGAGCATAGCGAGTCGCCGCAGGCGGTCGTGGTCCAGAAAATTCATCACCGGTCCCAGTTAGAATGATTACTCTGTTCTCACGGTCCATAGCAATGTCGTGAAATGCATGCGGCCATTCTTCATGCGGTAACGCTCCCCATCGTAGCGGGCCGTCATCAGTATGTACCGTTAGTAACAAGATACCTTGTTCATCTCGTTCCATCTTCATTGTTTTATAACTGTCTTTATAATCGTCAAACTTACGCATTTTTTTCTCCTTCATCAGTTCCCGGCGCACGGCCAGTATAAATATCCATGCCAATCCAAAGTCTCGCAAAATACCACAAGCCATCTGCATTGTAGACCAACTCAGCTGTGTAAACACAGCTCACCGCAAGTCGAATGCCGTCAGAATCTGCAGATGTTACAATTCCATACGCGCGGGCTTCAGCTCGACTATCTTCCGACATCGATATCTCCAGATTAGAAATCGCATGGCGACGTTGATCGCTCTGTGTACTAGTTACAAATTTGAAATTCTTCATAATTGCCGCACGCCCTACATGGCGCTCAAATACAGGCCCCGCGATTGACACTTCTAATATGCCATCTTCAGCAAAAACATCTCCCATCGCCGGAATATCAATTTCATCATGCGCCATACCATAGCGGGCAAAAACTTCACTAATCGCAATCCAGTGTTGCATACTATCAGCGGTTATCTGTTGGCGATGCGGCAAAGTGAAAAGACCAGCGGTACTAGCCCATCCTTGTTTCGGTGTTCCTGTCATTAAACCATACCTCGCCCACCACTCACCACCAAGTTCTGTGCGGTGATGAACTTGGCATCATCAGAGGCCAAAAACAGAATCGCAGCGGCAATATCTTCAGGCTCACCGTAACGACCCATTGGAATTGTCGAAAGCACACGTGCAGTTGTCTCAGGCGGGTGTCTCTCCGTCGCTGGCGTGCGGATTGGGCCAGGCGATACAGCATTCACAGTAACTCCATTCTTGGCAACTTCAATGGCAAGCACGCGAGTAAACCCAACAACTCCAGCCTTGGCAGCCGCATAATCACAAAACGTTGGCGTAGGCATAAGGAAGGCCACAGATGCTATATTGACCACTCGGCCTTTACCACGATCCTTCATACCAGGCACAATCTGCCGACTAATCATCATCATTGAAAAAAGAGAAATATCAATCACTTCGGCCCAATCGTCAGGATTGCTCTCACAAAACTCACCGCCACCTTTTACAGCAGAAGACCGCCCAACTCCATTTACCAACACATCAGTTGGCCCTTGTGCACGTTCTATCTGCAGCATGGTATCAATAACTGCCTGACGGTCAGTCACATCCAACACCCATCCTTTTGCTACACCACCAGCTGCTTTAATGGCCTCGACAGTGTCGTTAACTCCAGGTGACACATCCACACAAGCAACCGTGGCACCTTCGGCTGCAAGCCTTAAAGCAGTTGCACGGCAAATCCCCGAAGCAGCTGCTGTAATAATTATATTCTGTCCTGAAAAGCGCATGATATTTTCCTCTCACATGTATTTAATGTACTTTTCCAGACATGAGCCATGCCTGTCCAGAAAGTAATTCCTCTTTCGTCCTACGTCCTAGAGACAGGCGACAAAGGGTCAAATTCATGTGCAACAAACGTGTTTTTATTTTAAAATCCAAAATATTTACGCTGATTTATATTATATTTGACGCCGCATAGTCAGGGATAGCACCAATTAGGTACTACTCTAAGATTTTATTCTTGTGTCACCCGACATTAATTAGGCCAATCCTTTAATTGGTGAGTCTCAGACAATCACTCCGACCGTTAACGTGGTAGATTACTTAAAATGTTCTTTTGTCTCATATCATTCTAAAGACAATCAAATTCAATTATGCTCTAGAAAAGTCATCCTTGAAAAATAGAAGATCAAAAACTTGTTCAATGGGTGAATAAGAGCTAATTGAGCATATTCGCATCCTTCATCCATATCCCTCTCCCTAAATTTTGGATGAAGGAATGCGATTTTTTGATAAAAAGTCTCGTATTTAAATTTCCGACAACCTTAGCTAACGTTTCTGGGTGACTGTAAAAGGAAAGACGAATAGCGCTTACCCTCACCATAGACGTTTAGACATTAATTTTGAGAGGCAATAAGATGAATGCTGGGGCAACAGATATAAAAACTAAAAACAATCAAATACGCAATATAACACTCCTACTCTTAAGCACCCTTACTATAATGTCTGGAACAGTTGTCTCTCCTGCTTTACCGGGAATGGTCTCCTACTTTGGTGATGCAAAACATGCCAATTTGCTGGCACAGTTGGTTGTGACCATTCCTGCAATAATCATCGCAGTTTCTGCACCATTTATTGGTATCTTGACCGATCGGATTGGGCGCAGGAGTACGTTATTGACTGGTGTTTTAATTTATGGTTTGGCTGGTGCCGGTGGGTTATTTCTAGATACAATCCCAGCCTTGTTATTCAGTCGAGCTGTATTGGGTATTGCAGTCGCAGGGATCATGGTTACTACCACGGCACTGGTTGGCGACTATTTCGATGGGCATCGCAGAATTGCTTTCATGGGTTATCGATCCACAGCGGTCAGTGTTGGCGGACTCTTATTCTTACTAGGAGGTGGTCTGCTTGCTGAATGGAGTTGGCGTGCCCCGTTTGCCATTTATCTATTAGCACTGCCACTACTGCCCTTAGCAATCCTAACCATTACAGAACCTAGCACCGAGCATATCGACACCAAAAAATCTGACCTCACACACTCAGTTTTTCAAGAACATCTGCGTCATATCCATTTATATATTATTGGAATGGTTCACTTCATCGCCTTTTATTTTGTGTTTCTACAAATTCCTTTTCTTATGATTGAGATTGGTGAGACTTCATCCACTAAGCTTGGAATCGTACTGGGTATGGTGACAGCATTTAGTGCACTTTTTTCAGCTATTTTTGCGTATGCGAGAGAACGCTTCTCTGGTGAATTAGTGTTTAGCATCGCATTTATTTTCATTGCAGCAGGATATTTTTCTGTATCGGCTGCACAAACGTTGACCATTCTAATCCTGTCAATGTCTCTAGTTGGTATAGGGTCTGGCTTGTTGCTCCCTAACATAACTGCTAGTGCAATTTCTAGAGCTACCCCAAGCATGCGAGGGCGTGTTGCCGGCATGATGAGTGCTAGTGTTTTTACTGGGCAATTTCTCTCACCATTGGTTACGTTTCCTTTGGTTTCAAGATACGATGGGAAAACGACATTTGTTATTTTGGGATTAGTGTATGTTGTAGGTAGTGTTGTCATGACAGTCATGGCTCTGCGACGAAAATCCAAGGCCTAGTATATTCTGTTCAAACACAAATACTTATTCCTCGACCCCATCCAGCTTTCCTGAAAGACCCTACCAACGGATTTTGCCTCTACTAATAATTAAAGCAATTCTGGAATCACGTTCTGTCATTGAATTTGAGGTTTCTAATCAGATCACTGACAGACTGTGATTTGATCTGCCACAGTCAAGTCAGCACAGTCGATCCGTGATCTATTATACGAGCAAAATAATTTTAATGGAGGGAAATTATGAATTTCAAGAAAAAACTAATGCTAAGTCTGACCGCTTTACTGGTCTCTGGCGTTGCAAATGCGGCAGAACCACAGATATTGAGTTTTTCTGTCAATGTGCCAGGTAAAAGCTCAACCGTACAGGACTTCCTGATTCCATGGGCAGAAAAAGTAAGTAATGCTTCAGGCGGTACAATCAAAATGAAAGTCTATCCAGATGGGATCCTTTCAAATATAGGCAATACTATTGAACGCGTCGCGTCTGGTGTTGCAGATATTGGATGGGACAACCCGCTCGCTTATGGAAAACAGTATGAAAAGATCGGCGTCATTGGTTTGCCTGGATTATTTCAAGATCCGGTTAAAGCAAGTGCTGCATTGTGGAAGGGGTACGACACTGGCCTTTTTTCAGATAATCTCGACAACGTGAAAGTATTAATGCTTTATACAGGCCCGCCGATGGGGATGTTTTTACGTGAAAAACCAGAAAAACCAACAAGCCTCGAAAGTCGCGGTATGTTGGTCGGTTCAAAAGGTCGAGCAATGTTAATGCGCGGTGTTGGCGGCCGTCCAATCTCGTTATCCCCTCCAGAATACTACCAGGCGATCCAAAAGGGCGTTGCTGAAGGTGCATTGACGGCTATGATCGCTGTGGTCAGCGTAAAGATTGATGAACTTTTAAACTATTACCTTCGCGGACCATTCGGAGGCGGCGCAACCATCATCGTCATGAACAAGAACGTATACGCTGGTCTACCACCGGAAGCTAAGGCTGCGATTGATGCCTCCAGTTATGAGTTGGGTTCCCGCGAAATTGCTGAATTCAACATGAAATATGAAGAAAGCCAATGGGAACGACTCGCAAAAGTTGAAGGCAACATCGTCGAGACTGTGAGTGTGGAAGACTACCCACTTTGGCAGTCAGCATTTGATGCCGTAAGTGACGAATGGGTGTCGAATACTGAAAATGGTGCGCAGATTTTGGATACATTCCGAACAATTTTAAATAAATAAGAAATTGGTCAGTCGACATTAGTTTTCTGTCGACTGACATTTTTACATCAACTTATTCGATGTTGCCCCCTTCACAGGCACCACCCACATTTCCCTTTGAAAGAAAGTAGATAATTACATGAATAACTCTAATTCAAGCACCACAAAGCCGAACAATGAAGCCCCATCGTTTCCATCATATACCGAAGCGTATTCCGTTGATCCAACCTTTGCTTCTGATTTCGCCAAACTCGAAATCGCCACCCAGCGTCGTGGCGCTCTAACTAAAAAAATGCGTGCATTGGTTGGATTGGCGCTGAGCTCATCTATTGGGTTGATGGATCGTGAAGCAATTCGCTTTTATGCTCGCAAGGCGATAGAGAATGAAGCAACACATGGCGAGATTATTGACACACTTCGTTTGACTTCGGTACTGGGCGTTCACGGCTACGTCATGGGGGTAGAAAGTTTTCTTGAACTTTACAGCCTTGATGACATCAAACAGGAAGGTGGAGAAGACCTTAAAAGACGCGCTTTGGCTGCTCGTACGGAGTTTGAACGGCTTAGGGGCTATTGGGTAGACGCATGGGAGCGAGCCTCATGGATGGGCCCTGAGTTTGTTGAGGCATATGCTAGCTATTCATCGCGTCCTCATCTGGACCAAAATTTGGCAAAGAAGGACCGCGAAATTATTTACACAGCGATTGATTTTTTTCCAACAATGCAAGCTGGGCCGGGCGGCAAAGGTCATATGACTCAGGCGATTGCGCATGGTGCGACAAAAGATGAGATCCTTGAAGTTCTAGAAATGGTAGCAACTTTTGGCTTCCTGTCTTCTTCGGTCGGATTGCCTATCGCGGCAGAAGAATGGGAACGCGCCCAAAAAATCACCGAGAAATAATTCATTCGAAACAACAATCAGCCACGCGAACGCTAGCATTTCCATGACTATTACTCAAATAAGAAGGCTAATATTATGACTAAAAACAACAATAACAGATCCGATGAGATTGTAGAAGAACTGACCAAAGTGTTTGGAAGCACCGATCCGTCCTTTGAGGCAATTTCAGATTTAGACCCTGAAATTGCAGAAGCATTTCTTGAATTAAATGATGCGACAAAAAAGCGGGGCGCGCTCGAACCAAAATACAGAGCGCTTATCAAGCTTGCCCTTAGCGCGACACCAACTCATCTGAAATCTCATTTTACTCGTCTTCATATCGTAGAAGCACTTAAATTGGGAGCAACCACAGAAGAAATCTGCGAAGTTCTTGAAATTACATCCGTACTTGGTATCCATGGTTTTATTCCAGGAACATTCATGGTTTTGGATATCTTTGGTGGGCTAGAAAAAATTCGTGAAAATTTGGGCGAAGATGGTGCTCGCCGCGCCAATCAAGCTATGGAAACTTTCAAGACAGAACGCGGAGAAGTTGGGGATGTCTGGGAGGCAAACTGTTTACTTGCTCCAGACTTTGTAGCTGCCTACGCAAAATATTCTGGCGTTCCGTGGAAAAGTACAGCGCTGCCAGGCAAGATCAAAGAGTTTTTGTATGTCACGATTGATTTATCACCGACACATGTTGATATTGGGGGAGCAACACATCATGCAAGGGTTGCTGTTGATAAGTTCGGAGCAACGTTTGATGAAATGATGGAAGTGCTAGAGATTATAGGGATGGTTGGTTTCCAAACCCAGATGATGGCTCTTCCCATTCTCAAAGAAGAATTAAAACGTATTCAAGAAATTTAATTCTAAGATCAATACTAAGAAAGCAACTAACAGGCGAGAACTAGAAAAATGGAGGCGGCCAACTATATTGTTGAGCCGCTTTCTTCAATTAGTTTAGGCGTTGCCATTGGCTAAGAGTTCATTACGTTCAATGACACTTTGACGATACTCTCGTGCACTCATACCAAAATGTTTTCGGAAGCTACGCGAAAAATGGGATGCATCATTAAAGCCCCAATTATAAGCAATTTGACTAATTCCACCCGAGCGGTCCGTTTTTGCAATATCTTTACGACATCGCTCAAGGCGTTCTTTGAGGACATATTGCATCATAGTTGTATTGTTTTGTAAAAATATTTTATGCAAATAGCTGACAGTGATACCCATAGCCTCGGACGCAACTACCGGACTTAGATTTGGATCGGAAATGTTTTCATTGATAAATACTCTTATCCTCTGCAACGTCGCGGCCACACCATATGTGGGTGCACAAGCATTAGCTTCAGAACTGTCATAAAGCGTTGCCACTAAAAGGTTTATCGCGGCTTCTGCCATTCCATCGCGGACAGCTTGCGGAGCATTTCGCCGCGTTCCCAGGATGCCGCGCATGAGTCCAGAAAGTAATTCAATGTTACTGGTATCATATTCAATAGCTTCATCTATATGCAATTGGAGGTTAGTAACTCGTTTTTGAAGTTCTAACCGCGGCAAAGCAAGAACGAGGCTTTCACTTTTATCATCAAAATCAAGTTCGTAAGGTTCTCGTGCTTCATAAAGAAACATTGAACCTTTGGCGATGGTAACTTCTCGACGTCCATTATACCGCGCACCATTATTTTTCAATTGCAAATTGACAAAAATCAAGTCTTCATCAGACCTCTCACGCACCGCTCGGTGCGGTGTTTCAATATTAACACCGTGAATTGTACATAGGCCCAGATGGCGCGTCTCCATACGACCAACAAAATTCGAAGTTCCACAGATGACGTCAAGACCACTAAGTTCGTCAACTTGATTTCGCCAATATTTAAGACGCTCATTTGGTGCAACTCTGTTGCTGTTGATGGATCCAACAACTGTTTTCGAGAATGCTGCAGACGAAGCGTCACCACAAACAGAATTAAATAATATCTGTGCCATAAATTCTTCTCCCTTATTCTAGATGATAGAACATGCGACAATTTAACGCAAGATAGACATCTTGACAAATAGTGAATTACAATATTTAGGCGATTCCTAGACAAGACGAAAGGCACACCCTACATTATATCAATAGAATTGGCTCAGCTAGCAATTGGAATATATGGGTATTTTTCGGTTAGTTAGCTATTAAGCCAAAGCCATGTACGGCACCAATACATAATTACATTCCTATTTTTTCCAGCTCTTCTTTTAGAATAGGTAGAGCCAACATATGTGTTTGCACACCAATCAAAGCAATCATTTGCAGGATTGAGGTGATTTCATCTTCACTTGCACCATGACTACGTGCTTTTTTCATATGAACGCGCGTGCCTTCCATATGTGTATGCTGTGGTAATAAGTCGATAGCTATGTAGATTAGCTCTTTCATCTTTGAACTCAAATGGCTCGTGTTCCATGGAACACCAGAAAACCCTGCATAGGCTTCAACCAGTAATGGGACATGATAAGTTGCGGCTTGCCACGCGGGTGTCATTGGGCCGCGCTGAGCCTCAAAAGCAGCTTGAGAAGCTTCTGCCCGTTCACAGCGTTCAGGAGAAGCATTGCTGCGCATAGATTCAAGTCCACCTTCAGCATCAGTTAGGATCAACGCACCAGGAAGCGTTCCATGAACACCAAGTACTGAGGTAAGCTGAAGCACTTCGCGGATTTCACCCGATGTGGCACCTTCGCGCAATGCCGCGGCTATATAAGCTCTAACCATTTCAGCATTCAGATGAACCACTGCCGAATTCAAAGCAAGATTAACCAAAGCTTGTTGTTTGGCGTCTAGTGCATTTGAATCTCGTACCGCTTCGGCCATAGTCGCAAATTCGACACTTATGATTGGATCCATTTCAGCCATGATGGGCAAAGCCTCATGATTTATTCCCAGTGCAGCGGACAATCTATCCGCAAGGTTTGTCTCAGTCATAACATTCTCCTCGTTTACCATTAAAGTTCTTTGTAGCGTGAGTTGGAGTGTTCTGGTAGCCTGAAAGACGACAATTTGTTGTCTTCTACAACGACTTATATATTGTTTGCGGACCATTTTAAAACAAGGATCAGTGAATATCGGCACTAGAGATTGGAGACTCTATGACAAGACCTAAACACCTGACGGTCATATCATGGATAGGTGATATTGGGGAAACCCGCACACAATCAAAAATAAAAACAAGGTGCCGACCTTATCTAGAAAATACACAGGAAAATGCAGGTTTACTTGGCTGCACTTACCGTCGTTATTGGTAAGTAATTCAAAAATAACCTATATGTGCTGAGAATAAATTTTCAGCGCGTCCCTATTGAACATTAGAGGATTTAATATGCGATTTAAACTAGAAACACTGGACCAGCTTGATACAGCTGCACAGCCATTGGCCGAACGGGTTCTCAAAGTTTCATCCGATGGTATTGGCGGCCCCTTCAATATGCTGTTAAAATCACCGCAGACAGGATCTTTGTTCGTCGACATGCTGGATCATTTCAACGGTAATTTCAGTCATGTACCGCCGCTCGCGCGTCGACTTACTGTCCTGTTACTAGCTCGGAACGCCCATTCAAGCTACGCATGGTGGTCTCATCAGAGACGCGCCTTGTCTGCAAAGGAGTTCACTGAAGGCCAAATTAATGCGATCAATGAACGCAGGAAACCAGAGGGCCTTGGGAAAATGTTAGATGCTGTATACGATTATGTTAGTGCACTAATACAAGGCACGCCAACTCCGGGTGTTACGCTCACAGCACTACGAACTGTATTTGACGAAGCGACCGTAGTGGACCTCATCGTTTTATGTGGCACTTATACAACCGTTGCAATGATCTTGAACGAGGCTGATGTTAAATTACCTAACAATGAAATTAATACTCTAAAAAACGATTGATAGTCAGATTTAACCAAGTAGCAAAACCTAAAGGATCTTCATAGGGTGCCCCGTGGGCAACCTCAGGCAACACATCAATTTGGGCATGCGGCAATAGTGTTTTCGCATGCTGCAACATCTTGGGTGTAAACAGTAGGTCGTATTCTCCTGTAGCAATCACTACATCTTTACGTGCCTCGATAGACATCATTGCAGGAGCACAAGACTGAGGTGGCTCTCCTGCCCCGTTTCTATGATTTTCACCTGCGATTTCACGCCATCGATCAGCCCGCGGGTCATTTTGAAAGTTTGGCGATAGTTCGCGCGCAGCAGAATCTCCCTTTGGGGGTGTCTCAGAGGTTGCTTCAAACCAATAATCTACTACTTGTCCCAGAAATGAACTGACAAATATCAGCCCACGAACTCTTTTAGGATATTGAGCAGCAAAGGATAAACTTACAGCACCACCTGCTGCCACGCCCAACAGAACCACAGGGTTGTTAGGAGAGAAGTGCTCTAAGATTGTCATCAGATCATCTTCTTGACTACGTTCAGGATCATCTCCATAACTTGAACCACCGTAGCCTCGACGATCCCATAACAAGGCGTTCCCGCCCCAACACTCTAGAAGTGGATCAAATGTTTCACTATGACCTGAATGTGGGTGGGAAAAAACTACAAGTGGCCCTGGCGCGGCTCTGCGCGTGATGTGAAGCCGTGCCCCATCGGGTGTTACAATCTCATCCCGGAACAAAGTCAAACCCATCTCCTTTACGTATAATCCGAACACAATGCGGTGTACCAAAGTGGCATGGCATTACAAGCGCGCCTGTATCAGCCATTTCTTCTAAAAAAGCGAACCGCGTCGCGCGTGCTATATCACCTTCAACGTCAACAACGGTGTTGATGTCTGGGCGTAATATCTGCAATGGAGAATGAAAAATATCAGCACAAAATACACCCTTTTGTCCGTTCCTTAGCAAATCAATTCGCATCTGACCTGGTGTATGGCCACTCGCAGATGCAGCACTAAGTCCAGGTGTAAAGACTTGACCAGCTTGGTAAAACTGGACACGACCTTGGTTTACCAAAGGCATCACTGCATCCGTGAACGCCTCGGTTTCTCCTATGCCATTCTTCTCTTTGAATATTGGAAGCCACCAATCGTAATCTATTTGAGGGAACCAATAAGAAGCGTTGGGGAATGTTGCCACCCAATCGTTTCCATCTGCTACTGTATTCCAGCCAACATGATCGCCATGTAAATGTGTATTGATCACTTGGGTGACCTGCTCAGACCCTGCCCCAATTGCAGCAAGCCATTCGGGTACTAATGTGTTAAGTTGATCGAAACGCGGCAGTTCACGCGGTTTTGCATTTCCTACCCCCGTATCGATAATTATGACTTCGGTACCAATTTTTATGACCCAGATTTGAATCCCAATAATTAATCGATCTGTGCTAACTGCATAGTGAGCTGGAATCAGACTTGGGATTAGTTTTTCAAATTCACCGCGGGGCAAATCAGGGTACAACCGCGCGGGGTCATGGGTTGGCCCAATGAGTTCCACTATATTATATACGTCGGCGTCTCCAATAGAGCGGTGATGCATCATATTTTTCTCCTCAGATATTTATTTTAACAGGACATTCACCAAAATGAATGTCTTGATCTTAAGTGCCATTATTCTTACCCATTAATTGGTATACAGACCTTGCAACTTACGTAACATATGCCTGATCCTAACCTTTTGAAAATTAGAAATTTACTAGAAGTCTTCTGTATATTGGCATCTCTATTTATCGCATTAAGCCAATAATTTAGCAACAGTTTCAGGGGTTTGAAGAGCCATAAAATGACCTGACGGAATCTCTAAAAAATGGCTACCTTGAACCTTCATTGCTATTTGACGGACAAGGATAGGTGTTCGTGCTTTATCATGCGTTCCAGCCACAAAAGTGCATGGACAAGTTAACGATGCCAAATCAGGTT
Source organism: Alphaproteobacteria bacterium (assembly GCA_002400495.2). GTDB lineage: Bacteria > Pseudomonadota > Alphaproteobacteria > Rhizobiales > OSC116 > OCS116. The sequence goes on from NVQL02000064.1 coordinate 18,319, forward strand.
CTAAATCCAGGTCTGCCAACATCCGATAGGTTGTGGCCAAACTTTCAGGTGGTGTTGATAATTGTGTTGCTAGAAAAAGTTCATAACCCGGCCCTGTCTGTTCGAATATTTCTGCCGGCCAAGCATTTGGAATCATATCGGAAAGAATGAAATCTCGGACACCCTCGCGCGCGAACATGTCTGCAAGTTCACGCACAGCCGCGCGCCTTTCAGTGGGTATGCCCGTTGCAGGCGCAAGCGCTGTAAGCCTTGATGCACGTTCTCCAAACGCAGCGGCCGTCGCTATTGCGATCCCGCCACCTACCGCACCGCCGACCAAATGTACGTTTGAAATCCCAATATGCTCAATCAAAGATACAACATCCAACACGTGATCGCCGATTACAACCGGCCCTACTGGTTTTTCTGAAAGCCCGAAACCACATAAATCAATAGCAAGCGTTGCTCGCCCTGGAAGTTGATTGCGAACGAGCGACCAACTATCCAGAGTGCCGCCCATTTCATGTATAAACACAATAGGCACCCCTTCTCCAGGACACCAGTCGTAATGTAGCATTTTACCGTTTAGTTTTGCAAATGTCATTCGGCCACGATCTTATTTTCGAGGCGACCGACTTTGTCGATTTCAACAATAACGGTTTTGCCTGGTTCTAATAGTACAGGTGGCTTTTGCATAAAGCCAACACCACCGGGAGTGCCTGTCACGATGACATCTCCTGGACGCAATTCGGCAAATTCCGAACAATAAGAAATGAGAGTCGGAATGTCAAAAATTAGAAAATCAAGCTTTGACTGTTGCATAATTTTACCATCAAGGATTGTGCGTAATTCAAGTTCTTCAAGCGGGCCAGTCTCATCGAGAGTTACCATGTACGGACCAAAAGGACCAGAAGTGGGGAAGTTCTTACCTGGCCCCCATTGTTCCGCACGCATTTGCCAGTCACGCATTGAGACATCATTAAAACAAGTGACCCCAGCAACATGATCCATTGCCGTTTCAGTGCTAATATAACGACCTGGTTTACCAATGATCACCGCCAACTCGCCTTCATAGTCCACAACATCTGAATTTCGCGGTTTGATCACCGGTGTGCCGTGACCTGTTAACGATGTAGCAAAGCGCATAAATATCACGGGATGTTTTGGATAAGCCTTACGGTGTTCAGGACGCGTCTCATCTCGGTGATGCTGATAGTTAAGTCCAGCGCAAAAAATCTGATCGGGATCAGGAATTACAGGTGCAAAGTTTACATCGGCAAGCGGCACAGATGGGAAAGCCCGCAGATCAGCAGCAGCAGGAAGCCCCTGAAGAGCACCTTTAAGTGTAAGTCCAGGAGCTGCTAAATGTATAGAGTCGCCTTCAACAAGGCCGAAGCGCAATGCGCCTTGATAAGTTACGGTCGCGAGTTTCATAGTCTTCCTTTAAAGTTGATCAATTAAGTCCATCCCGTAATCGCCTCCCTCAGGGATGCGCGTAATGGTATGAACGTGAAATCTTGCCGGTTCGGCATTGGTTAAGAATACAGCTTGATGATGGTCTAACTCTGCGAGCACCACTGGTGAATGAAGCCGAAAATAGAACGGTGACCAGTCATCATATCCGCCCATCCAACAAAGCCAAGTTTCGTCGAGATGTGTTTCTATCTCTGCCAGACGTGCTTTCTTTGGCCCCTCTGGCAAAAGCAAAAAGAATGTTTCAAACAATGTCATAAGACGCGCCTTGTCCTCAGCGCCGAAAGTGCTGACGCAGACACCTTCATATGGAATCACGCGGTTGTCCTGAAAAGCGCCGCCAAGATGTAAACTATCCGCCCAATGCCTCCGCCCTTCGGGCACATCTGCATTCAAGATACTTTCTAAAATGACCGCTTCACGACGAACGTCAGGAGTGAGGTTGCGCAACAATTCAAGCGCTGCCTCTTCGGTTTCAATGAAAGCATTAATCCCCGCCATCGCGCCCGTATCAACGACCGTTGGTTCCGCTGCTAGAAAGGTTGGCGAAAGGGTATACATGTCACCAATTAAACGGCAAGATAAGCATAAGTGATGACCAAATATCTGCCAGCCCCAAATCTTGTCACCGGGCTTGCCATAAATACTGATACTATAACTATGTTCGTTTAAATATGCTGGCCGACCAATGAGTTCACCCGAAAAGCGGTTCACCTCCATTAGTTCCAACAAATGCTGATAACCCGCCTCCGAAATAGAAGCACGGATCAACGCATGGGTTGCAAGCCGTTCTGGTTCATTCATTTCTTCAAGGCCAATTCCATCGCGTAACCACTGAAGGGGCATATTGTGCCAACGTCGCCATTCCGGCGCATCCCATTTAAAACACACTTTTTCAGCTATCTCATGGCGCATGACATCCAGAAGCGCGACCGCAGCAGTTTCCATTGCCACTCTGGGCGACTCATTTTCGATTAATTTCCGATTCGCCGAATTGACTGTACCATCGAGAGTAATCCCCTTATACGGCTCGGTCATCATTGAACCCCAAAGATCATGGGTCTCTCGAATAAGATCAGTTTCCATCACCTCATCCGTGCGAACTCGGCGTGATGTGTTTAACGAAGCAGAAGCGAGCTCTTTTGGTACGAATGGGCGAAAATCCCGTGGATGCGACATTTCACCAAACGCCGCTTTCAGTTTTTCATCAGTAAGTGGACTAAGTGTCTTTGAATGACTCATTTTTTATCCTCCGTTGGTTCATTGATAAATGGTTTTTCGACTCGGTATTCAATTTCAACTTTATAGTCGAACTGTTCACCTTCCTGTGGTTCTGGGATTAGTATTGCAAGATGGTATTCATCTTCGTCCCCCGCATTAAAGTTTGTATGCAAGCAGCCCTTAGGCAGCAGAACTAGATCGCCAGAACGGGCTACTTTCTTTTCATGCCCAACTTGGATGGTTAGTTCGCCACCGAAAACATAATAAAGTTGGTCGAAGTCATGAAAGTGTAAAGCAGGACCACCAGTGTTGGGTGATACTTTAGCAGCGTAGATACGGGCATGTTCTGATCCAGTTTCACGACGCGCCAAATGTTGAGACGCAAAAAGTCGACCCATTGTGTATCCGCCAGCAGTAATAGGAGTGATTAGACTTGCCGCATCTGGTACAGTTGGCACCTCACCTTCCCAATATTCAATAACCCGATCAGCGGGCGGACGTGGCACCAAAAGCTCGAAATGTTTTTCGTAGTCCTCGGTTTCATTCCAGTTGCAATGCGGTGTTCCAGCAGGAAAATGCACCATCGCCATTGGTCCGACAGTGAAAACCTCAGTTCCTATTCTAACAGTGGTTTGCCCCTCAAACACGAAATAGAACTGATCGACCGGATGTGTGTGTAAGCGTGGCCCTTTGTGACCAGAAGGAACTCTACTGACAAGGCAACTACAACTATCCACTCCGCCTTCAGGCCCATTAAGCCAAATTGACTTGAAGGTTTCTGGAAACTCAGCATCAGGATTTTTAACGATATTGCGCATCAGTTCATCCTTCTGGGTTGATAAGATCAGGAACAGTCCAACCGTTCAGATCATATTCACCCATGCAGGTATCAACCAAACCGAGCATTTGATCCGCAGTTCCGTTTGAGAAACTTCGTGTATATTGATCGACGCGAACCTGTTCTTGGCTACCAGAATAGTTCATCTCATAAAGCTCATGCCGAGACCCAAATTCCGAGCCAATTGTGTCCCACAACAATTTAAGAATTTTACTACGTTCAACAGAGTCGATCCCATTTGATCCACGTGCGTATTGGTCTAAGAATGGTTTGATTTCAGGATTCAGATGGTCTTTCGCAGAAGATGGCAAATAAATAAGCCCAGATGCGATATGCTTCAAAATATTCGTACGCACCTTTGAATATTGTTCACCTGCCAGCACTCGGTAGGCATGACCATGCGTGGCGTTTGGTTGTAAATATCCGCCCTGCCATGGCTGCAAATCACGGGTCATTGCTTGCATCAAAGCCCACATCATGTGGCGAAAACCAATCGCTTCACCAATACCAGCTTGAACACCACGAAAATCTTTGGTGCCTCCGACTTCGGCAGCCTTCATAAACAGGCCACAGATAAAATCTAACTTAGTTGCAAGACGCACACCCGCTTGCAGCAAACCACGCGCTGCTTGGCCTGGAACGGCCATAAAGGTGTTCGCGGCAGCTGAATCATACATAAATACGCGTTCCCAAGGCACGAATGCATTGTCGAGGACAAGAATCGAATCGTTTTCGTCCATCCGCGATGAAATAGGAGAATCAAATGGGGTCGATGTTTTTGCTGCATCCTGCTCATAAGATCGACGACAAATCATTTTCACACCTGGTGTATTTATATCAATTGCAAAAACCGGTGCGTATTTTTTATCGGGAACGGCAATAAAATGATGAGCGATCAACACTTCTTGTGCAACCACCATTCCTGTCGCTACAACCTTCGCGCCTGACACGTATATACCTGCATCGGTTTCTTTTACTACTCGAATCAAAATGTCCTTGGCTGTTTCAGGAGTCGAACGGTCAATAGGTGGGTTTACAATAGCATGCCCAATATAAGGGACATTCTTTTGAAGATGCCGGGCATAGTTTTTAGCGTTACTTGCATATTCCCCAAAATATTCGGACTCGATATCAAAGCTTGGACAGAATGCAGCGCCAATAAAGTCAGGCGAACGCCCAAGCCAACCATACCCGATCTTTGCCCATGCTGCATAAGCATCGGTTTGCTGAATGCTTTCTTCTAGAGTACGAGGAGCTAAAAAACCTGGATGTGTCCAACCAGAACCATCATGCAGTGGCGCACGCAATATTTTGGAATTTGCTTCATCATGCATCGCATCATAAAGACGGCATATCATACGTGTAGAGTTACGAAACGCTGGATGAGTGGTCACATCTTTAACACGCTCCCCATCAATCCAAACCTCACGACCGTCATTAGCAATAGATTCAAGATATTCGGCACCTGTTTGGGGGCGCGATTGTTCTGAAGTTTTAGTCATCTCATATGTCCTTTCGATGTGATGTTTAAGATTAGCCCCATTGTGTCTGATGTAAGGAGCTAGGTCTTGACCAAGAGTCGCCAGATTTTGGTCTGTTATCTTACAAAGGCAAAAACTGGCGACTCTCAGGCAATCACTCAAATCTCAATTGTGGCATTTATAGTTAAAGTCATTACAACTGGAGTAAAAATTATGTCTACACCTGCCGAAACTGTATCGGATCGTATTGTTACCGCGTTGAAGCGTCATCAAATTGACTGCTTTTTCGGGCAAAGTCTGCCTTCTAGTCTGGTGTTGGCTTGTGAAGCGGCGGGCATTAAACAAATTTCATATCGCCAAGAAAATTCCGGCGGAGCAGCGGCAGATGCTTATGCTCGAATTTCAGGAAGAATTGGCATGGTAGTGGCACAGAATGGGCCAGCTGCCACGCTTCTTGTGGCACCAATGGCTGAAGCGAAACAAGCTGGCACCCCTTTGATTGCGTTTGTACAAGAAGTCGAAACTCCGACAGTCGACCGTAATGCTTTTCAAGAACTTGATCATTTTGCACTCTTCACTGGCGTTACCAAATTCTGTCGTCGGATTGATGACCCAGCTCGTGTAGACGATTATATCGACATGGCAATAACCGCGGCAACTACTGGTAAGCCTGGACCTGTTGTTCTATTGCTACCAGCCGATATATTACGCGGACCAGCGGCAAAAGCGCCTTTCGCGCGAACAGCTAAACTTGGCCATTGGCCACTTGATCGCCCTTGTGCCACACGCTCTGAGTTAAAAATAGCAGCCGATCTACTGGCAAAAGCTAAAGCACCCATCGTCATCGCTGGTGGCGGTGTTCATAATTCAAATGCATCAAGCACTTTAATGAAGCTAATCGATACAGTTCACCTACCAGTATTTACCACCAATATGGGTAAGGGTAGTGTTGACGAAACCCACCCACTATCGGGTGGAGTTCAAGGTGCATTGAACGGACCTGCGTCGCTAGCGCGCGAAACGCAGCCAATGCTTGATGCAGCAGATGTAGTGTTACTGATCGGTACGCGCACAAACCAAAACGGTACAGATAACTGGAAAATTTACCCACAAAACGCACGTTTTATTCATATCGATATAGATCCAATGGAAATTGGTCGTACCTACGAGGCTCTTCGCCTGCAAGGTGATGCTCGCGAAACGCTTGAAGTTCTGATAGAGATGATGGCACAACAAGATTTAACAATACGCAAAGCCGCGCGCCCTGCCATTGAAGCACAAATTTCTAACGCTTGGGCTGCATTTGAAGTGTCTCGCTCTAAATATTACGGCTCAGATGAAAGCCCTATTCGCCCAGAACGCGTCATGGCCGAACTCCAGCCTTTGTTAACACAAAAAACAATCGTTGTTGCCGATGCATCATATTCTTCAATGTGGACTGTTGGCCAGCTAAGAATACAAGCAGCAGGCCAACGGATCCTAACACCTCGCGGTCTTGCTGGACTTGGTTGGGGTATGCCATTTGGTATTGGAGCGGCAACCGCTCGCCCAGGTGCATCTGTTGTTGCGCTTGTTGGTGATGGCGGCTTTGCCCATAACTGGGCTGAATTAGAAACCGCTGTGCGACACAATATTGCGCTTGTCACGATCGTGCTTAATAACGGTATACTCGGGTTTCAAAAAGATGCCGAGACAGTTAAATTTGGTAAATACACCACTTCATGTCACTTCAAGGATGTTGATCATGCTGCTGTTGCACGCGCTGTGGGTATGAAAGCTATACGAATAAACAATGTCAACGACATTGCTCCAGCACTCAAAGAGGCGTTAGCCGCCAAAGCGCCTCGCTTGATTGAAATTATGACCTCGCCTAAGGCGCATCCAGCGTTGTCTCTTTTTGCTGGAACATTGGACAAATAAGGCCCTCTAATTTGAAAAGAGATAAATAATATGAATAGCCTCCCCACATTCAACCCACCTCGATGGGCCTGCAACAGCCATTGTCATGTTGTTGGCCCACGCGCACGCTATCGAGTGGATGAAAATCATCCAGCTATTCCTCCAGATTCACCTGCTGAGGCACTCTTTGCTTTGCAAAAGCAACTTGGATTTGATCGTGTGGTAATCGTACAATCTCTTGCACATGGGCTTGATCACAGCGCTGCCGCAGATGCCATCGCCGCTTATGGCAGCATGGCACGTGGAATTGCACTGCTTTCATCCCAAGCTAATGCCAACGAGATTGCCGATCGTTCTATTGAGGGCTTTGTAGGGATGCGTGCCCATGTCCCCAAAATGATACCCAACGCCGTTGGGCCTGAACGTCTGGCTGAGCTTGGCTCATTATGTGCCGATGCAGGATGGCATATCGAACTACATCTGCACGGGCCAGAGCTTGCCGAAATGTTACCAGTGATGGCACGCCTCCCCTGCAACGTTGTAATTGATCATATGGCTTATCCTAACCCCTTGATGCACGATGACCTATTTCATGCATTTGATTTGGCCAATGTCTTTTGCAAAATTTCCTGCATCGAACGTGTTTGCGAAACTGATCTCACCATCGGTACTGCACACGCTAAAAATTTGATCGCTCGCGCTGCTGAAAAAATCATCTGGGGCAATGATTGGCCTCATATCAATGTGACACAAGTGGATGACGTCGCACTTGTAAATATTCTTGCAACCATCCCATCTGCGGCACGCGAACTAATCCTAGTTGACACGCCAGACAGACTTTATTTTCATGGAAAAACAAAATGACTAATTTAATAACCGGCGGCTGCGGCCACATAGGACGCGCTGTTGCTGAATATCTTCTTGAAACAGGGCAACAGGTGGTGATTGTAGATTTGCCTGGATCACATTTGGGGTCTCTTGATGGACGTGTTACATTTATGCCCTGCGATGTAAGCCAGATGCCTGAGGTTTTAGATGTGGTAAAAGCCACACGCCCAGAAGTAATTTACCACATGGGCGGTCTTCTCAATCGGGTATCAGAAGAAAATCCATCACGCAGCTTTGAGGTGAATGTAAAAGGCAGTTTGAATGTGTTCGAGGCTGCCCGAACTCATGATGTTTCGCGCGTATTCTTCGCATCATCTCGCGGCGTCTACGGACTTGGAATTGGAGATGAGGTAGATGACCGTACCCTACAACGGCCTGAGACCTTCTACGGGTGCGGTAAACTTTATATCGAAAATATCGGGCGCTGGTATCGCGAGAACCGCGGCGTCGATGTGCGTTCGCTCCGCTATCCAACGATCCTTGCACCTGGCGTACGCACCAAGGGGCATTGGGCACCGTCGATGTTAGACGACGCTATTAAAGGGCGACCTCACCACGCCGAGTTTGCCGCACCAGAAGACAATGGCGTGTTTCTAGAAATTTCAGATGCTGGACGCGCAGCAGTCGAACTTATGTCTGCACCAGCGGTATGCGTAAAAGAAGTGAATTATAACATTGCTGGGATGAATGAGATGACCCGTGCTGATGTTCTTGCCGCATTCCTTAAAGAGCATTTTCCTGGCTTCTCAGTCACATGGCGTGCTGAGACGGAACCACGTGTAACAACGCGCCGAATAGATGATAGCAAGGCGCGCGAAGAATGGAACTGGCAACCAAAATACCACTCCTTATCCACGATTCTTGAACGTTTTCAGATTGTAGCAGGTAGTTAAATCACTTCACTGCATGTAGTATCCGCCATTTGCATCAATTGTGATTCCAGTAAGAAAACTGGCCTCCTCAGACGCCAAGAATGCCGTGATCGAGGCTATGTCGTCTGGGGTCCCTAGCCGCCCGACTGGAATTGCAGCCGCATACTTGCGGTTAAGAGCGCTACCAGCAACTGCTGCTAAGGGTGTGTCGATGCGGCCTGGCGCTATACAATTAACCGTAATTCCGTGTTGCGCGATCTCAGCAGCAAACGTACGCGAAAAACCGATTAATGCCGCTTTTGAAGCCGAATAACATGCTGAAGCCACATCGGATTTCGTTCGACCAGCTTGACTTGACATATTGACGATTCGCCCCCATCTTTTCTCTTTCATCGCAGCTATTAATCCCTTAGCGAACAAAAAACCAGCTGTCAGATTAACGCGCAATACTTCGTCCCATAATTCTACTGTCCATTCTTCAACTAACGCTTTTTTTCCGTTTGGTTTGCGAGGTGTAATACCTGCGTTGTTGATCAAGATGTCGACAGCTCCATGTTTAGTTATTAATTCGTCGCAATAACTTGCAACAAAATTTGGGTCAGAAACATCACCGAGTCGCCTGATTATTGTTCCAGATATAGTTGAGGTTTTGTTGGGTTCAGACAAATCGAGCGAATGAACGATGCAGCCATGTTCGGCAAATCGCTTCACAATTGCTGCACCGATACCTCTCGAACCGCCTGTGACCAAAACAACCTTTGGTTTTTGTTTCATAAAATTTACCTATTCCGTTCAAAGGCTAATACCATTCATGCAGAAATTACCTACTATTTTTCTAAGAGTTCATAGCATGCGACCCAACCATTTTTAGCTGGGTCACATTTGTTTTTAGTCTAAAACATCAATATCATTTAGCCAATTCAACGGCCAATGCGGTGCTAAGTGCGTCTAAATATGCAACACGTTCTGGTGATCCATTGAGATAAAGCGCTTTACCAGCATCGATACCAGCTTGCAAGGACATTAAATCCTTAGAGTTGGCCTGAATGACAGTAACCCCCTCAAGTGCTGCAAGGTTAGCGTTGTCGTCATCACGCAGATAGGCTGACGCCCACTTTGAACGTTCATAACCAGTCGTTTCATCAATGATTGCCTTCAGATCATCGGGCAACCCATTATAGAAATCATTATTCATAACAACAAATGACATTCCGCCACCAAAGGGAGCGCTGAAAATTTCAGTGACATGCTCGTCAATTCCAAAATCAAACATAGCTGCCGGAGTTGTCATCATGCCATCAACTGTACCTTTAGCCATTGCCTGATAATATTCAGTAACTTTCAGTGCAACAGGAATACCCCCAAGCTCTTCAATAACCGCAGCCCGAATTTGACTGCCCAAAGCAAGTTTAGCATTATCAAGCTCAGTGTAGCTTTTTAAACCCTTTCGCATAAAGAGGCTTTGGTTTACAACAGCTTGCACCCAGAGAAGCTTTACATCAGAAATTTCTCCCAGAGCACCACTCTCATATGTCTTCCAAAGCGCACCAGAAGCTGGTTCTGGATCTCCATACAAGCCGGGCACACCGATAACATTGAGCGCTTCAAAGCGTGCGCCATATGCAGCTGGTAAATCCCAGGCAACATCGGCGACACCTTGCTGTACTCGATTAACTGCATCACCCATTTTTGCAAGTGTTCCGTCGCAATGCAATTCCCAGTCAATGCGACCACCTGATTTTTCTTTGACTTCGTCTGCCCATACATCAAGATAATTATTGCAAACATTACCTGCTGATGGTGTGCCGCTGGCTATTTGCATTGTAAATTCCGCTTCACCAAATGCTGGCGTTGCAACGACAACGGTTGCTAGAATTACTGCCGCGCAGACATTATTAAATTTATTCATATAGTCCTCCCAAACATTATTCCGGTTCAGCAAGTCACTGACCGATGCTTAAGAGCATGCCGTACTAGTTCTGCCGCGTCTTGACGCATACTCAACTCAAAATGGACTGGAAGAGACATTTTAACGAAAAATATTAAATACTCAATTCTGGGTCGACTCTCGGTCAAGCTACAAGCATAGAAAACGAGGACGATCTGTTAAGAGATGATGGAAAGGTAAAATACCTGTTAGCCGTCACTACTGGAGGGAAATATGTCACTTAAGAGATTCAAATTTTACACGGCCGTACTTCTAGGCTTTACTTTTTTATCAACTGGATCGGCTAATGCACAAGAGCCAATCGTACTAACCTTTGCTGCTGGTTCACCATCATCTAGCAATGTTTGCACAGGCCAATTAAAAAAATGGGCCGATGGTGTCGAGGCTTCTTCAAAGGGCCAAATCACGGTAAAAATTGTCTGCGACGGAATTCTGGCGGATAACCGTGAAATTGTAGACAGGATCGAACAAGGTGTCGTTGATGCTGGTTGGGTTATACCGGCTTTGTTCGGAGCCCAATTCTCAACGCTGGCAATAACTGGCCTACCTGGTGTTTTTGATGACGCTGAAGATGCAGGCGGTGCTCTCTTTAGAGCCCATGAAGAAGGCCTCTTAGACGGCCAGCTTGACAATTATAAGGTACTGTGGATCCAAGGCATTGGTAACAACTCAATTTTCTCAACTAACCCCATAAAAAGCGTCACCAAGTTAGACGGCCTAAAGTTGGCAGTCGAAGCTCGCGGGCGAGCTGTGATGATTTCAGCAATGGGCGGAACGCCTGTGGCACTGAACATTCCTGAATATTATCCTTCCCTCCAACGGGGACTTGTTGACGGGGTCATGACATCAGTCGCTGCCATTCAAGCCTTTAAAATGGATGAAGTTCTGAGACATACCATTATCGGCCCATTTGGCGGCGGCACAACAATCGCACTCATGAACAAGGAAGTATACGAAGGGCTGCCAGCAGACCTTCAACGCGCCATTGACGAAAATTCAGGTTATGAAATGTCTCGTTGGACCAGCGCATTTTTACGAGATATTGAAGTGAATTATTTCAAAGATGTGATGATGGCACATTCTGGAGCAAGCAAAGTTACGCTAACAGATGAACAAAAAGCCGCATGGAATACAGGCTTTCAAGCCACCATTGATAATTGGCTGGGTGATAGTGAAGTCGCAGATACCCTATTGAAGCGCTTTCAAGAACTTGTCGTTGAAGAATCTGCAAAATAGAGATTCTAATAATGGTACCACTTTTTACTCAACGTCAAAGGAAACTTGAATATGAATAACGAACCAAAGTGGATGCATCCGGAGCCAATTGGCGTCCGACCCGATTGGCTTGCCAAGACACAGGAGGAACCACTTAAGCCTAATCAATTGATCGTGGACGCTCATCATCATTTCTGGCATCGCAGGGATTGTTATATGATTGATGAATTTGCAAACGATGCAAAAAAACTCGCTGTGCAGGCATCGGTTGTTGTCCAGGCGGGCCAAATGTATAGGGATGGCGTAAGCGAAGAAATAGCACCACTAGGCGAGACTGAGTTTCTCAATGGACAAGCCGCGATGGCGGCGAGCATTCGTTATGACATGCCAGCTTTCGGGGCTGCAATTATCGGTTACGCAGATTTAACTCTTGGTGACATAGTAGCGCCATTGCTAGAAGCGCATTTGTCTCGTGCACCTGATCGTTTCCGGGGCGTACGAAATTTAAATCAATGGGATCCGTCACCAGATATAATTAACGGGCCTTCAAATAAACCTAAAATAATGCAGTCAACGGGCTTTCGTAAAGGCTTCAGTCACTTAGCTCGTTTAGGCTTACTTTATGAAGCTTGGATTTATTTTCCACAATTACCTGAACTTTGTGCACTCGCGGACGCCTTCCCAAACACCACGATTGTTGCTGATCATTTTGGTGGTCCGCTCGGGGTTGGCCCTTATGCCCATACTCAAAATGAAATGTTCAACACCTGGAAGATGAACATCACAGAGCTATCGAAACGTCCCAATGTCTACCTTAAACTTGGTGGGCTTGGAATGCCCAATTCTCGATTCGGATATCCAGACAGAGCTGCACCACCAAGTTCAAAGGATGTAGCAAAAGATTGGCAGCCGTTTTTTGATGTAGCCATGAACACGTTTGGCCCTAGCCGATGTATGGCAGAAAGCAATTTCCCAGTCGATAAGCTTTCCATGTCTTATACCGTGTTATGGAATGCCTTCATTCGTATGTCTAAATCCTATTCAACGGATGAACAGGATGCCGTTTTCAGGGAAACGGCGACAATCGTTTACGGTTTATGAAATCTCATTTCATAAACTCATTTCAATTGTACCTACGGTTTTTCTGCACCTGATCACGATACTCCTTAGCGCTTACACCGAAACGTCGACGAAATGTACGAGAAAAATGAGATGTATCGTTAAATCCCCATTTAAAAGCAATTTGTGTAATATTGCGAGCGCGATCCATGCGTCCTATTTCAACTCGACACTTTTCAAGTCGTTCAGTAAGAACATACTGCATTAGTGTTGTATTTGTCGAAGAAAACACTTTGTGAAGATAGCCCGTAGTTATGCCAAGTGCATCCGACACAATAGACGGTTCTAGATCTGGATTGACTAGGTTTTCGCGCACATAACGCCTCGCTCGCTGCAGCATTGCGGTACTGCTAAAACTCGACGAATTTTCAAGTTCTAGATCAGACGAAAGAATGGTAGCCAAAAGAAGGTTGAATACAGAATCCCCAAGAGCGTCATCGATAGACTGCTGCTCTGGTAAATTTGCATTTAATATTTTGAACATTAACTCTGATAATGCCGCTACGAGTTGGCTATCATATGTGACTTGCTCTTCAAAATGACGATCTAAATCACCAATATTATCGGCAAGATCTGACTTTAGCATACCAAGAACCAACCATTTGCTAGCACCATCGAAACTTAAGAAATATGGCTCTGATGCTTCATAGACAACCATACCTCCATCCTCGAGTATTTTCTCTCGTTTGCCACAAATTTTAGCGCCTTCGTTTTGTAACATGCAATTTACAAAAACAATGTCAGGATTTGTTACTATTCTTTCGGCACGATGGGCTTGAGAAAATTCTACGCTGTGAACAGAGTAACGCCCTAGAAGTTTACTTCGCATTCGGCCAGAAAATTCCTCTGGTTCACAAAAAAAAGATACCCCATAATCATTCAACACACGAGATTTCCAAAACTCGTGCCTGTCCGATTTTATCACCTCTGCACTTTCAAAAACATTCAAAATTGGTGCTGTCTTCATATCATATTCAGGCTGGTCAAAACCGACCAGCAAGCTTGATTTAGCCATGACGCAATCTCCTCCGAAACCCACAATTAGAGCCTCTTCCCTATTATACACGAATTGCAAATTATGTCCAAAGAATGGGAAATACATCGAATAAATTGCAATACTAGGTGGGTAGCAAACTCTGCACTTCTGTCATTGTCAGTGAACATTTAAAATTGAACCAGCATCGGCATTTAAAACCGACCCACCTGCATCGAAGAATAAGGCCAACTGACAATTAGCTGCAAATAAAAGAGCGGATTATAACATTAATAGTGGGGTGATTTTAAACGCAAATTACACAACGAAATGGGCAGTTTTGCATGCCAAATCATAGGCCTCCCCATCCATCGAATATTACACCTCAACCTATTGTTTTTAAATATCTATTTATAGATCAAAATTCCTAATTGTTCCATTTATTAGTGCCTCAAAAGTCAGGTAGCAAGATTGGACATAATCTCAACAAGTATAAGTTGTGAAACTGTCGTTTGAGGCGTGTCTTTTTATGCATCATAACTATATTCTCATAACCGCATAAGGAATATGAAAATGACAATAATAGATATGCATGTGTTCCACACTTTAGGCAATCTTGAAATGTACGAATAGATAAGCTTAAGGTAGCTACATAGAGGATTATTTTACCGTGATTATGACAAACGAGAATTCATTTATTTGATCTTTTGTTTCATACAGTTTCTATTTTATAATACTTTGATAATCAAATTAATCAGAAAATAATAGAAACACTAAGACCAGCAAGAAATTCTTGGAAAGCCCCCCCAAAAAAACGCTGCACCACTAAACACTTAGCTACTAGAGAATGTTAGATAAGTTAGTCATAGCGAAATATGGCAATAAACTATCAACTCGGATTTTATCCACATAGCGAGTATAATAACAAAGTAAGAAATTAGTTCATCGAGCTAATTAGACTTTACTACAAGCGTCATTCTCAGCCACTAGCAACATTTCAATTGAATAAACTTCTACTTAATTCGGGTTAACTAAATAAATTAACTATAGAAATTAACGAATATTTAATGTATTCTAATCGGTGTTCAAAAGGGTCAAAAAAGCGGCAAACTTTAGTGACCCCAAAACTTAACAAGGCAGAGCCGAGCTAATTTAACAATTTTAGTGTATTGATGAATATTCGCCCTGACAAGTGATATATTGCAATATGCACATCGGTTTTGCCATACAACATTTATGAGGCAAAACTTTGCAAACAATTATTGAAAACCGAAAAATAAGTCAGCTTATTCATTTTACTGACATCAGAAACATTCCTTCTATTATAGAAAACGGTCTTATCTCTAGGGATGAATTACGTCGTGTTGCTATACCTTCCTATAACTATGACCAAATTAGAGCTGATGGGCATACCGATGGTTTAAGCCTTTCTATTCAATTCCCAAATTATCAAATGTTCTATCGATATCAAATGGATAACCCAGAAATAGATTGGGCAATAATAGGTATTAAACCAGAAATTCTTTTAACACACGACTGTTCATTTTACCCCTTAAATGCAGCATCTTCAGCGATGAGTTGCCAACAGCCTGAAAACTTAAAAGGGGCTGATAACCTGGAGGCCATGTTTGCAAACAGTATACAAGGCAGACAACGTTCTAACCTTAGTTTATCAGAAAACTACACAACTAGCCCACAAGCTGAAGTATTGGTATTTGGTAATATTAACAAAGAGGATATACTCGGTATTGCAGTTAAAAACGTAGGCGTGAAATTAAAATATGGTAGTTTGCTCACAAATATTAAAGTAGTGACTGAAAATGGGTTTTTCACCCCCCGAGCAGATTACAGTTTTTGGACTTAAAATGGCTAAAAGATACGTTTATGTCCCAAATACTAGTTGTTTGGGCGTAACCGAAAAAGAAATAGAATTTAAATGGTTCCCTGGCTTTGCAGTTACGCAAAAGCAGAAGTCTGTGCGCGCGTTGCATACTGAGGCTTTAATAAAAGGAATAAACTCAATTCTAGAAATTTCTAGTAAATCTGAAATTGAAACTGGCATTCAATCTAGTGCGTTTAATTTATATTTCAAAAGAAAAAACAGCCAAACAGAGGTTTCCGTTGAATCAGCATTTCAAGGGAGTAAAAAGTTTGAATTTTCTGGCCCATTCCCAGACCTATACAACATGAGTGCAAGAGATGCAAAAAAAGAAATCAGGTTACGTCAGCAAGGTAAATTAACAAAATTCACGTTTTTTAGAAAAGATTTCCCGATAATACCGATAACCTTCTTCTACGACTGGCTTTATATTAACACATTGGTTAAAAACCCAACCCTAGCCGAAGGCATATTAAACTATGATGCTTTTTCCGACATAGAATTCAACCCCGAAAAATCAATTAATTGCCAAGCCTATTCCGCAGCACTCTACGTTTCACTCGTAAAAAACAATTTAATCAATGATGCATTGGAATCTGAGACATCATTTAAGAAAATCTTAAAAGAGGTTTACGAAGAAAGACAAAAAACACAAATATTTCAACTTAACATATTTTAATACTGATAAAATCAAATGACTGAAACAAAAGAAATAGCAATTAAAAATGGCGAAATGATTACCCTGTCTGCCCACGTTAATTCAATTAAAGCACACACAAAAAATGGTGTGAAAATCGGCGAGCTTGGCTTTGATATTCCAGAGGTATTCCACAGTGAGCGGCAGTATATTGATTTATATGATGTTGATGTAAACATCAAATATCAACATAACAAAATTGCAACTAAAATGGTTTTATTCGCAAAAGAAACTTTTGACATAGATCTGATAACAGCACCTCATCATACAGATAGCATGAAATTAAATGGAAACATGTTAACCACAGATGGTGCAAACTTTATTCATTATTTGAGAGACAAAGGGATTGTCGCGCAACATCCTAATGACCGCGAGGATCCTGAGGATAATTATTAGGTTGGCAATTACCAAATATTTTAAATTCCGATCAAACACAAAAATCAACAATTAACCGACAATTTGTTCTGTATTTCACTTGATAACAAAGGATATATAAAATGCCTAGTATGGCTTCTTCCCCAACTCAACTTATACTTGATCTCGGCATTGAAATGCAAAGGGATATCAATGGAATTGAAATGGGAGTTCTTGATAACGGAATTCCGTTTCTCACTCAAACTGGCTTAGCCAATATTTGTGGGGTCACTAGGTCCCAAATTCAAGATATATCGGCCGAATGGGAAGAACATATTGATGATGACATATTAACTAAAGATAGAATATCTTATATTAAAGAGCAACTATTTTCAAAAGGCTATTCTGAAAAAAAGCTATATATTGAGACTAGAAAAAATGGTGTAGTACATCACGCTTATCCTGATATTGTGTGCTCTGTAGTCCTCGAATACTACGCATTTGAAGCAAAGACCACGAGGCCAGTCGCCATAAAGAATTATAGAAACTTTGCTAGCTTTGGCATGCAATCCTTCATTTATCAGGCACTTGGCTACAAGCCTCAAGATGTTTGGGATTACCATAGAGAACGTATTTCAATCTTGCAAACAGTTCGCCTAATGGATTTTTCATCATTTTCTCTGAAATTAACGGCCTAGTAGTGGATTTGATAAACTCAGGACTTAGCGTGAACGATAAAACCATTCCTGATATTAGTGTCGGTAAAATATGGTCCAATTATTGGCTAGACAACAACCTAGAAACGTAAACGTCTGGTGACGACCGCCCTTTAAGGATTTTTAAGCGTCCACTTAAGTTAAGCGGACACTATGACAGGCCATAAGAACTCTTTAAAGGAACGTTTGGTTCTGGTTC
>NVQL02000096.1 GCA_002400495.2 Alphaproteobacteria bacterium
CGGCTTCGGACCCTTTTCCCATGAAAAGCACAAGGCAGCAAACTCAGAATTTGTTGGGCCGCACCGAAATACGGTGTTTCGCCAAACTCGAGCTAACTTAGCTTAATGAGCTGGCTTTGGGTGGTGAGTTCGCATCCGACCAGCGGCTGAGTGGCTTAAGCTAGAGAGCGGAGCGAACGCACGCAGTGCCAAACATAAAGAGGCCAAGCATAACCCAAAACAAAAAAAACACCGAGAAACTCGGTGCTTTTACTTTAAAAATTATAAATTTTTAATTGTTTTGCCGTCTCAAGAAAGCTGGGATTTCCAAGTTTTCAACCGCTTCAATTGAACTTTCATCAACGGGCGCATCGGCTGATTGTGGTTCAGCAGCTCGCATTTGCGGCGCTTCTTCACGAACAGCTGGCTCTTGTGCAGGTTGTTGAGCTCCATCTACCAAGTCAGTATCCTTACGGCCTAGGCCAACATTTGCCAAACGGTCAAAAAACCCGTTACGCTTTACGCTAGTCTCTGCTGCTTGAGCTTGAGGTTGCACTCTCACTTGCTCATCACGTTGCTGCATTTCTTGCGATTGGCGAATCTCACGCTGGGCAACTGGTGAAAAATCATCAGTGCGCAAAGCATGCGCAGGGCTTTGCTGTGCCAAATTAGCCCGTGGTGTGCTATTGCCAACATTAGCAGCCACTCGGCTTTGTGCTTGATCAGTTAAAGGCCGCACTTGTGGTTGTTGTTGCATAGTCATATTTGGTCGCGCTGTCACAGGGCGCTGTGCTTCAAAACCAGAGTTGGTTTTAGTCACTTGCGGCTGTTCAGCATTCAAGCCAGATTGCTCCAACCGACGACCAGCTTTTTCAGCAGCATCTGTTGCACTCATGCGTCTAACTTCGACATTCTCATTTTGTGGTTGCATAGTCGCTTTTGGTGCTTCCACAGCCATGCGCGGCGCAGGAGCTACAGGTGCAGCCTGCTGCATGCGGGGTGCAGATATTTTATCAGCCGCACTACGGCCATAAGCATTAACGCTCGTTTGAGCACCATTATCTAGCACCAGTATATCTTCTTTATCAATACCTGTTGCAACAACCGATACACGCATCGCGCCATCTAAACTATCGTCAAATGTTGCACCCAAAATAATGTTAGCTTCAGGGTCCACTTCCGAGCGAATGCGAGACGCCGCTTCATCAACTTCATAAAGCGTTAAATCGCTACCACCAGTGATGCTAATCAACAGGCCTTTAGCGCCCTTCATTGATACATCATCAAGCAATGGGTTAGAAATCGCGGCTTCAGCAGCTTCAACAGCGCGTTTTTCGCCAGATGATTCGCCCGTGCCCATCATGGCTTTACCCATGTCTTTCATAATTGAACGCACATCAGCAAAATCCAAATTAATCAGGCCTTCTTTGACCATCAAATCAGTAATGCCAGAAACGCCGCTCATAAGAACTTGGTCAGCCATCGCAAAGGCATCAGAGAATGTTGTATTCTCATTAGCAATGCGGAATAGATTTTGATTCGGAATAACAATCAGCGTATCCACATGTTGCTCAAGCTCAGTAATGCCGCGCTCAGCAATATCCATACGGCGCGCACCTTCAAATTGGAATGGCTTCGTCACCACACCAACAGTCAAAATATCAAGCTCTCGCGCAGCCCGCGCAATAACCGGTGCAGCACCAGTGCCTGTACCGCCGCCCATACCAGCCGTGATAAAGCACATATGCGAGCCATGCATGCAATCAGCAATATCTGGCAAACTGTCTTCGGCCGCTGCAGCGCCAATTTCAGGCCGTGAGCCAGCGCCCAAACCTTCGGTAATCATTGTGCCAAGCTGTATTTGACGCTCGACTTTAGATTGCGCCAATGCCTGCGCATCGGTATTTGCAACAACAAATTCAACACCCTCAAGGCCTTGTGCTGCCATGTTATTAACGGCGTTACCGCCAGCCCCGCCAACACCAAAAACTGTGATGCGTGGTTTCAATTCTCTTAACTCGGGCATTTGAATATTAATTGTCATACTAAACCTCAGTCTTGATTTGTTCACCTATACTGGACTAATATTTACCCTGATATAGTTATCAAAGCGTTAATTTAACGGTTTTTTTACATTTTATTAAGACTATTTTTTAATTAAATTTTAGGAAAATTTTACAGATGTCCTGCCAAACAATATTCACTCAAAATCTCAATTTCGTTCAAAAACAACTCTATCAACCATCAAATTTCACAATTTCACATGCGACTAAAGATAAAGAAAGCGACGAATATGGTGCAGGCACATATAAATTAAACCAACTCACAATCATCACCCGCACCGCCAAAATCACGCCAAAAAAGATCGGCCAATTTGTCGCCATCTGGCAACGCGATCAAAACGGCATCACCCAACCACAGCATATAGATGGCGAGTTCGATCTACTGGTCATCAATTGCGCCAGTGGCGATAAGTTCGGACAATTCATCTTCCCCAAAACAGCCTTAGCCAAACATGGTATAATATCGACCACCCAAAAACGCGGCAAAAACGGCATACGAGTTTACCCATCATGGGACAAAGCCATCAACAAACAAGCCGTCAAAACTCAGAATTGGCAGTTAGGTTATTTTTTAGAATTCAGCCCCGAAATAGATTTAGACCGTGCCAAACAACTATATTCTGAACAAGCAGTATAGCGCTACTGCCAATGCTCTGGAAGTTTGCATTATATTGGGCACTGCGTGCGTTCGCTCCGCTCTCTAGCCAAGCCACTCAGCCGCTGGTCGGGTGCAAATACATCACCCAACCTTACCGTATTACGCTTAGTGAGCTAGAGTTTGGCAAAGCTCCGAGTATAGGTGCTAAACTATTTACTCATTGTGCTTTTCTAGGAAAAAAAGTCCGAACCCGAAGGGTGAGGCAAGGCCGACTGGCCGTCGCCGTTAGGCGTGGCAAGAGAGCGGAGCAAACGCACGCTAGTGCTTATAGAGAGCAACGCGAACGAAAAAAAGAGAGGCCAAAGCCGAACGAAAAAATGCAAACTTCCAGAGCATCAACAAGGGCACCACCAAAATCCCAAACCCGCAGCAAACTCACAATTCAAAAATCATTCCTCAACCAATGCGCCATACGCGAGAATATCCCACCATTCGCCACCAGCTTCTGCGTCTCTTCAGTCTCAGCATTATTCAACGCCAACGGCTTACTACCCGCATAGGCCAACAGCCCAGCAGCAGTCGCAAAGCTCGGGTCAGCATAATCAGCACTCAATCCCGCTATCGTCAACGGCTTACCAATCCGCACTTGGCGCCCCAAAGTCCTAGCTGCAATCTCCCGCACGCCAGTTAGCTGGCTCGCCCCACCTGTCAACACCACGCGATGCCCCGCCACATCACCATAACCACTGGCATCCAATCGGTCGCGAATAATCTCAAATGTCTCTTCAATACGCGGCCCAATAATGCCCGTCAGCAACGATTTCTCAATATCCTGTAATTCCCAGTCTTCTTCGCCCAATATCGGCATGCTGATTAATTCACTCTCATCCACCGCACCCGCAATGGCCGAACCATGCATAATTTTCGCCCGTTCGGCATGCGCAATTTGGGTGTTCAACCCACGCGCCACATCAATGGTCACATTCTGCCCACCAATAGCAATCATATCAGTAAAGATAAACCGCCCCTCAAAAAACACCGAGATAGATGTAGAACCCGATCCCATATCAATACAAGTAACGCCCAAATCCATCTCATCTTCAACCAAACAAGCCAATCCAGAGGCATAAGCCGCCACCACAAAATCTTGAATTTTCAAATGGCATTTCTCAACGCATAATTTTAGGTTGCGCAATGGCCCCGCATCGGCGCTCACCACATGCATATCCACACCCAATCGCTCGCCAAACATGCCACGCGGGTCTGTAATACCGCGGTTGCCATCCATCGAAAACGCCACAGGCACAGTGTGCAAAATCGCACGGTCTAACGCTTGGCTCTGGCGTCTGCCTTCTTCAACCACATGGCACATGTCAGCATCCGTAACTTGCTCACCCGCAATTTTAACTTCAATGTCATATATATCACTGCGCGCCCGCCCGCCAGATACATTAACAATCACTTCGCTCACCCGCACATTGGCTTCTTTTTCAGCCGCCGCCACAGCATTACGAATAGAATGTTCAGCAAGCTCCATATCCATCACATTGCCAGCTTTAATGCCGCGTGAGCGGGTATAACCAACACCTAAAACATGAATCTGATGCCGCGCTCCCCGCAAACCGGGCCAATTGCTTGAATGGCCAATTTTAGCAATCATGCAGGTAATCTTGCTCGTTCCAATATCCAATATAGCAACAAATGGCTGTTTGCTTGGCGTCTTGGCCGCAATCGGCATGTTAATAATCGTCATAACAAATACTCTTTACTTTACAAATATTTCTATTTTATATCTTCTAACGCAGCTTGCTTAGCATCAAAATAGGCATTGGCTGTCACTTCATCCATTTCAAACCGCACGCGGTCATTCAACCTAAAATCAATAAGCTTAATGCCGCGGCTAAATATATCTTGGTCAACAATCATCCGCTCTAAATCAGCCAACATAGCTTCGGGTTTTTTTGCTGGCAATAGCACTCTAATGCCATTGGTTAAATCCAAATCCCAACGGCGTTCACCCACCCGCACCAATGCGCGGATATATTCAAATATTTCAGGCCGTTCTTCTAACGCGTTTAACAAACCCAACGCTTCCGTCGCCGCCCCCTTACCTACAATAAGCGGCAATAAATGATAACCACGCAGCACCTCGTCAGAGACCACAACCCCTTGGCGGTCAACCAATTTACGTTTGCCTTCAATTTGCCATATAGCAAACGGGTCACGCTCCACAATCGAGATTTCCAACCGATCAGGTAAAATGCGCTGCACTTCAGCTTCTGCCACCCACCCAATTTTCTCGATGCGCTGCCGCGCTGCATCAACATCAAAACTTAGCAGTGGCGTGCCAATCGCAACATTCAACGCCGCCAAAACCTCTGCCTTACTGGTATGTTGGCGGTTGTATAATTTAACCTCTTGCACATTCACCCCAGCAGCGCCCGACCATTCGCCCATTTTTTCAATAACATCCTGCTTAATGGTCGCAATTTGGCCATTCTGATAAAAAATAGCCGCCAAGATGATAAATGTAATAACCAAAGCCGAATTGACCAAAGAGTGTAAACTGGCATTAAATAGATTGGCTTGCTCAAATTTAAGCGACAAATGCGTATATCTACGTTTAACAAAACCCAAAAGACCGCCAAATGGCCGCCAAAGAACAATCGCAGCACCCTTAAATATATTTTTGCCAAAGCTTAGTTTTTTGGTCGTTTTGGCTTTAACTTTTTGGCTGGTTTGCACAAATCTATTTTCATTCGCCACACCAATGCGCGCGCTAGCTTGGCGCACTTGCTGCGCGTGTGATTGCCCAACCTGTTGATTATAAGTAAATTCTTGAGCTTGTTGTTGCTGAGATTTAGATGCAGAAACCCGTTCCGAGACATTGCGCCTCAGCTGATCACGATCAATTGTGGGTCTCAGCGGTTTTTCACCTTCGCCTTGATACCGACTATTTCTTGTTTGCATTTTGCTTGCTCCACCATCCATGCAACAAATTTCTCAAAACTAATACCTAGCTTTTGTGCTTGCTCTGGGGCTAAAGATGAGCCCGTCATACCAGGCTGTGTATTCACCTCAAGACAGATTAACTCATCATTGGCGCCGTCACTGTCATCATATCGCCAATCGACTCGCGCCACCCCCGTGCAGCCCAAAACTTCACAGGCTCTAACTGACCATTTCATTATATCTTGGTAAATATTTGGTTTAATTTTTGCAGGAACTATGTGTTGAGAACCACCTTCAGCATATTTTCCTTCAAAATCATAAAACTCACTATTCGAATATATGTCGGTCACCGCCAAGGCTCTATTGCCCATCACGGTGCAGGTTAGCTCGCGCCCTGCAACATATTGTTCACCAAGCATATCGTCACTTAACGGCCAATCGGCAGCCAGTAATTCTTGCGGCGGTTGGTTGGCACCATGGGGCACAATAAACACCCCAAATGATGAGCCATCAGCCACTGGTTTAAGCACATATGGCGGTTCCATCACATGTTCTTTAGCCGCATCAAAACGGTTGATAACTTTACCCTTGGCAATCGGAATGCCAACGCCAGCAAATAATTGCCGCGCCACATGCTTATTCATCGCCATCGCCGAGGCCAAAACATCACTATGCGTATAAGGAATGCCAAGAATTTCCAGCAAACCTTGAATGTGCCCATCTTCACCAAATGGCCCGTGCAATGCATTAAAACACACATCGGGTTTCACCTCAGCCAAACGCAATGCCACATCACGCCCAACATCAATTTTTGTCACCTTATAGCCGACCTTTTCCAGCGCTTCAGCACAGGCATCGCCCGACCAAATGCTCACAGGCCGCTCGGCCGACCACCCGCCCATCAACACCGCCACATGGGTATCTTTAGGCACACGTTTTAAATTGTTCAAATCAATAATCGCATCAATTTCAGCCTGCGGCAGCCTTATATCACTCATAACTTACGTCCCACACGTTTGATTTCCCAATGCAAATCTGTCCCCGTGTCAGCCTTAACTTTGGCTTTGACCATATCACCCAAATTTTCAATGTCGCTCGCGGTCGCCTCACCCATATTAATCAAAAAATTAGTATGCATTTCACTCACCTGTGCCCCGCCATTTATCTGCCCCCGAAACCCAGCTTCATCAACATATTTCCAAGCACTTTTATCGTCAGGATTCTTAAATGTAGAACCACCTGTGCGGCTTTTAATCGGCTGTGCCGCCTCGCGCAAATCCGTCACCTTGTCCATTTCAGCTTTGATAACATCCTGCGCCATTGGCACACCTTCAAACACAGCCGAAATAAAAATATAATCCTCAGGCACACCGCAATGGCGGTAATCAAACCCCATATCATCAAGGCTTAAAATATGCACATTGCCATCCACATCCAAAGCCCGGCATTCAACCAAAATATCTTTTATTTCAGCCCCGTGCGCCCCTGCATTCATCCGCAAAGCCCCGCCTATCGCGCCAGGCACACCCTTCAAAAATGCAAAACCACTCAAACCAGCATCATAAGCCACTTTAGCCACCCGCGCGTCACTCATCCCCGCACCCGCCACAATGCGGTTATCACCAATCGCTTCAGCCTTGCCAAACCCACGACCAAGCTTAATCACCACACCCGCAACACCACCGTCACGAACCAACATATTCGATCCCATACCAATCAACATAACAGGTAAATCAGCAGGCTTATTTTGCAAAAAATGCACCAAATCCGCCTCATCTTCAGGCGTATATAATACATCCGCAGTACCGCCAACCCGAAACCAAGTCAGTTTGCCCAAATCAGCATCTTGTTTGTATTTTCCGCGCACTACAGGCAGCATATCAATCGTGGTTTTTGCCATCAGTTAAAAACCTTGTTCATTCAAAATTTTCGGCATGTCATTGGCCCAAGTGCTAATACTGCCCGCGCCACAAAACACCACAAAATCATCTGGCTTGGCATTCTGCGCCAGCAATTTAGCCAGCTCATCTTGATGCTCAACACTCACCACATGCCGATGGCCATTCCTGCGCGTCGCATCAGCCAAGTGCACATGGTCTATGCCCTCAATCGGCGCCTCACCCGCTTCAAATACGGGGCAAACAATCACCATATCCGCGTCATTAAAACAAGTGGCAAATTCATCAAATAAATCTCGCAAGCGCGTATAACGATGTGGCTGCACAACCGCAATCACATTGGCGCTCGAGGCATCACGTGCCGCCCGCAACACCGCATTAATTTCAACAGGGTGATGCGCATAATCATCAAAAAACGCCGCACCATTCCACACGCCCGTTTTGGTAAACCGCCGCTTCACCCCTTTAAAGCCCTCAAGCCCAGATTTAATCGCCTCAACGCTAGCGCCCATATGATAGGCAACAGCAATCGCCGCTGTCGCATTAGACACATTATGCTTACCGGGCATCGGCAAACGAATTTGCTCAATCAAAGTTACATCACCCGTTTTACGGTCATGAATTTCAACATCAAACAAGCTGTCACCTTGTTTAAAAGTCAGGTTTAAAAACCGCACATCCGCTTGCCGACTTTCTCCATAAGTCACCATGCGCTTATCATCAATCCGCCCCACCAAAGATTGCACTTCGGGATGGTCAATACACATCACTGCAAACCCGTAAAAAGGCACTTTTTCAACAAAACCCTTAAACGCGGCTTTCAACGCATCAAAATCACCATAATGATCCAAATGTTCGGGGTCGATATTGGTCACCACCGCCACTTCGGCAGGCAATTTCATAAACGAGCCATCGCTCTCATCAGCTTCAACCACCATCCATTCACCGCTGCCCAGCTTGGCATTGGTGCCATAATCATTAATAATCCCGCCATTAATCACCGAAGCGTCAAATTCAGCCGCCTCTAATATGCAAGCAATCAGCGAGGTGGTAGTCGTCTTACCATGCGTTCCCGCCACGGTGACACAGCTTTTAAGCCGCATCAATTCGGCCAACATTTCAGCTCGTCTTACAATAGGAATATAATGCGAGCGCGCCGCGACCAGCTCTTCATTATCTGGCTTAATCGCCGATGAAACCACCAAAACCGCAGCTTCATCCACATTCTTAGCATTATGCCCAACAATCACTTTTACGCCCATATCACGCAAGCGCGCCACATTGGCATTTTCGCCCACGTCACTGCCTTGCACAATATAACCTAAATTATGCAAAACTTCGGCAATGCCACTCATGCCAATGCCGCCAATGCCTACAAAATGTATGGCGCCCACTTC
>NVQL02000049.1 GCA_002400495.2 Alphaproteobacteria bacterium
TTGCTTGACATATTCCCACATGACTAGCCAATTTGGGGTGTAGATGGGGAAATTTTTTTCGGTTAGGTTTAAGCCCATTCCGTTGAGGCCTTTGAGGAGTGCGCCTGAATTGTCGGTGCTGATGAAATCGGCGTTTCGTAAATCGTAGGGGAGTTGGGGGTTGCCGATTTTTTTTAGGTATTCGGGGGTGGCGTAGAGTCTGGCGGCGGCGTTGGTGATTTTTTTGGCGATTAAATCTGGCTCTTTGGGGTGGAAATAGCGGATGGCGATGTCGGCCTCGCGGCGCAGGAGATCGCTGGCTTGGGTGGAGGTTATGACGTCAATCTCTATGCCAGCGTGGATTTGGCGGAGTTTTGCGAGGATTGGAGGGAGGGTGAAGGCGGCGAAAACCTCGCTGACGGCTAGGCGGACTTTACCTTCGATGACTTGTGATTGGCCGAAGGATTTTAGGGACATTGCGGTGGCGGCATCGCCCATTTTACGGACGTGTTCGAGCAGTTGCTCGCCGCTGGGGGTTAGGGTTAGGCCGCGGCCGACGCGTTCGAAAAGGACGACGCCGAGTTCTTCTTCTAGGGCGCTGACTTGGCGGCCTAGGGTTGGTTGTGCCATGCCTAGAGCGCGGGCGGCGGCTGAAAGTGAGCCTTCTTCGGCAGTGACTAGGAAGGCGCGGGCGCGGTTCCAATCGAATTTTATTGAGCTTCTATCCATGCATTTAAGCATAATGAATGGATAGAATTAGTCAAGCTAGCCTTGGATGACATTTTGATTTTGTTGGCCTAGGCCTGCAATGCCGAGTTCGATTTTATCGCCAGCTTTGAGATAGGTTTCGGGTTTTTGACCCATACCGACACCTGGAGGGGTGCCTGTTGAGATGACATCGCCTGGTTGTAGGCTCATGAATTGAGACAGATGCGCGATGACGGTGGCGACATCGAAATGCATGGTTTTGGTTGATCCGTTTTGGTAGCGTTTGCCGTTGACCTCTAGATACATGTCTAGATTTTGTGGGTCTGGGATTTCATCGCGGGTGATTAGGTAGGGGCCGATGGGGCCGAATGTGTCGGCGGATTTGCCTTTGACCCATTGGCCTGAGCGGTGTAGTTGGAAATCGCGTTCTGACAGATCGTTGACGACGCAATAGCCTGCTACATAGTCCAGTGCATCTGCGACATTGATGTATTTTGCGGCTTTGCCGATGACCACGCCAAGCTCGACCTCCCAATCGGTTTTGACTGAATTGCGGGGGATTTCTACATTGTCATTTGGCCCCATGATGGCTGAGGTGGCTTTGAAGAAGATTACGGGTTCTTTGGGTAGTTCCATGCCAGCTTCTGCCGCGTGATCGGCGTAATTAAGGCCGATGCAGATGAATTTGCCGACATTGCCGATGCAAGCGCCGATGCGGGGTGAACCAACTATTCTGGGTAGACTGCTGAGGTCGGTATCGCGGATTTTGGCGATTGTGGCATCGGACAGGTTATCGCCTGATAGATCGCTGATCACGCCTGATAGGTCGCGTAGATTGTCGTCATCATCTAGAATTGCGGGTTTTTCGGCACCTAATGCACCAACTCGTAGTAACTTCATTTTATTCTCCCTTTAAACTTATTAGTAAACATAAATTTTTAATTAGCACAGCCAGCCGCCATCTATGAGGTGGGCTTGGCCAGTTGTGAAACTGCTTTCGTCAGAAGCTAGATATAATGCCAGTTGGGCGATTTCGTCGGTTTTGCCGATTCTGCCCATGGGTTGGCGATCGATGAAGGCTTTTAGGGCGGCATCGTAATCGGAAGTGGCGCGGAGGCGTTCGTGCATTGAGGGGCTATCGACTGTGCCCGGGCAGATGGCGTTGCATCGGATGCCTTGGGTGACATAGTCGGCCGCGATAGATTTGGTGAGGCCGATGATGGCGGCTTTGGAGGCGCAATAGGCGAAGCGGTTGGGCACGCCTTTGGGTGCGCCTGCGACTGAGGACATGTTGATGATGGAGCCGTTTTTGTTTTTGAGCATGGCAGGCAAAAAAGCTTTGTTGAGGCGGTACATTGATTTGACATTTAGGTCGAATGAGAAATCCCATTCGTCATCATCGCATTCTAGAATTGCGCCGTTGGCGACATAGCCTGCGCAGTTGAAAAGAATGTCGATGTTACCGATTTTTTTCGGTAGGGCTTTGATGGCATCGGCATTGGTGACATCTAGTTTTAGGGCGGTGATGCCTGCTATTTTATCTAATTCAGCCAGTGCTTGGTCGTTGATATCGGTGGCGAAGACTGTTGCGCCTTGTTTGGCGAAAAGTTCGGCGCTGGTGCGGCCGATGCCTTGGCCTGCGGCGGTGATGAGTGCGGTTTTACCGCTTAAACGACCTGTCATGATGTTTCCCTCTGATAGTCTCGACATTCAGCTTTGTGACTTTTTAGGCCAACTATATAGATTCGCGCCCAGAATCATAGCTAAACCGCTAATGCCTAATGTGCTTAAGCCGATGGAAAGGTTTGAATAATCGGTGACGAAGCCGACTAGAAGTGGGCCTAATAGGAAACCGAACAGGCCTGCTGTGGCGACTGAGGCCACACCAACGCTGGGGGCGACGCCTTTGATGCGGCTGGCTGCGCCGACCAAAACGGGGTAGGAATTGGCTGCACCTAGGCCGACAATGAGGAAACCGAAGGCGCTGAACCAGATGTTGGGGGACAGGATGGCGATTGCAATGCCGATGGCAATGAAAATGCCGCCAAAGGTGAGGATTTTACGCGCGCCCCATTTTTCGACCAAAGCACCGCCTGCGAAGCGCATGACGGCCATGGCGAAGCTATAAAAAGTAAAGCCTGCGCCGACCATGGCGGCATCGGCACCTTTGACTTGTTTTAGAAATAATGAAGTGAAATTGGCTGTGCCGCCTTCGACCAAATTGCTGAACACCATGATGAGGGCAATGCCTAGAACTGCGCCTGTTGGCAGGCGTAGGCCGCGTTTTTTGGGGCTATCTGATGGGTTAGTTGTTGCGGGCAGCATGCCTGCGCATAGCCAGATGCTGGTAGCTATGGTGAGTGAAATGACAAATATAATGCCTGAGCCATTGCCATAGCCTGACCAAATGATGATGGCTACAATACTAGCTGAAACTAAACTGCCGACACTGAACCAGCCGTGAAATGAGGGCATGGTGGTGGTGCCACGGGCGTTTTCGACCTCGGCCGCTTGGGTGTTTATGGCGACATTGAGCGGCCCGCCTGCTAGCCCCATGATGAATGAGGCGATGAATAGGAATGTGATGTTGGGGGCTAAGATCATGACGGGAATCATGAAGAAAAAGCTGGGTTGGAAAATGCGGGTGGCGCGGCGGGAGCCTATCAAACCGACAAACCAACCTGCAAATGGTTGCGCCACGGCGGAGCCTACGCCTGACATGAGCACCACCAGACCTAAGGTTTTGGCATCTATATCTAAGCGCTCGACCACGGCGGGGATTTGCACCAACCACAGGCCTTGCACCAAGCCATAGAGGATGAAACCTATTGATGTGCGGATGCGGGCGGTGCGGATTTGCGCGGTTGTTAAATCAGTCAAAATTTGAATGTCCCCGTATTTGTATTTACGTTAATACAGTTAATAGAATAACTTAGTTGGCGCAAGCTTTGATTAAAATATGGGGGTTAAATGTTGAGTGCAGTGCGGATGATGGGTACCCACAGGGCATAGCCTTGATCGGTGACGTGGATGCCATCATTTTCGAAATATTTTTGCATGGGTAGGCCGTTTGCGCCGATTAGGCAGGACATTATGTCGAGGGTTTCGGATTGAGGGTCTGCTTCAAGAAATTCTGCTAATAAATTGTTATATTTGGTGTATTCGGTGTGCCAGATCCATCTTGATGGGCCTGTTTTGATGCCGAGATAGATGATTTTTGTGGTGGGGAAATCGGCGCGTAGCATTTTGTGAAATTTTTGCTGTTGGGCTAGGACTTGCTCGGCGGTATTGCCATCGGCCGCGATGTCATTTTCGCCGAAATAGATGAGGATTTGACTGGGGATCAAGGGTTTGAGGACACGCTGGTAATGCTCGAATGCGCCTTGGTACGTGCCGCCGCCAAAACCTGCATTGATGAGTGAGAGGCTGTTTAAATCCTCGGCCATTCTGTGCCAATAATTGAATGAAGAAGAGCCGTATAGCACGATGGGATTTTCGATTTTGCCACGGCGTTCGATTTGCGCCATGAGGCCTGCGACATCATCCATATAGGTTTTGTCTGTCATGCTGTTACCTTCAAATTTTAATTGATAGACCTTCAAATATATCTGTATAATGGGCTTTAAAAACTCTGATACATTTAGTTAATTTTATATTAACAGGGTGAATTAAGATAACAAGCCGTTAGAAAGATTTATATGTTGAAAGATAAGCCGCAATATTACGCACCAAAAGGTGGCCTGCCGCCGCAAAGCCAAATTATGACTGACCGTGCGGTGTTTAAAGACGCCTATGCCGTGATACCCAAAGGGGTGATGACTGACATTGTGGTGAGTTTTTTGCCGCATTGGGCACATACAAGATTTTGGGTGATTGCGCGGCCATTGAGCGGATTTGCGGAGACATTTAGCCATTATATTGCGGACATTGCGCCCGAAGGTGGCAGTGTGCAGCCTGAAGCTGACGACACAGTTGAGAGTGTGATATTTGTGGTCGAAGGCAGCATTGACCTGACCATTGATGACAAGATGCATAAGTTAGACGCGGGTGGTTATGCGTTTTTGCCGCCTAAATGTGACTGGCAGTTGCACAATAGTTCTGGCTCGAATGCAACCTTTCATTGGATACGTAAGCGTTATGTGGCGGCGGATGGGGTTGATATGCCTAAGGCGTTTGTGACATCTGACCAGAATGTTGCGCCGACCGAAATGGCGGGCACGGATGGGGCTTGGGCGACGACGCGGTTTGTTGAGCCTGATGATTTACGCCACGATATGCACGTGACTATTGTGAGTTTTAAACCCGGTGGAAATATACCATTTGCTGAGACGCATGTGATGGAACATGGGCTTTATGTATTGCAGGGCAAGGCTATCTATCGGTTGAATGAAGATTGGGTTGAGGTTGAAGCGGGTGACTATATGTGGTTGCGCGCCTTTTGCCCGCAGGCTTGTGTGGCGGCGGGGCCTGAGCCATTTAGATATTTATTATATAAGGATGTGAACCGCCATATGTCGTTTGATTTATAATTTTAACGGTGGGGACATTAAAATATTTGCTCATTCCAATGGAGGGATTGGCATTAAATGCTCAACGGGGAGCTTTACTCAGGAGAACCTTAAACCAAGGTGAAACCTAATATTAAAGGAGAATAAAAATGGCTACAAATGATTCAATAGGGACGCCAGAGCAGCTGCGCAACCCAAATTACACGCCCAGTTTGGGCAAGGCTATACCGCTAGGGATACAACATGTTTTGGCGATGTTTGTGGCCAATGTGACGCCCGCGATTATTTTAGCAGGGGTGGCAGGATTTGGATTTGGTTCTAACTCGCCGCATTTTCCTGAATTATTATATATGATTCAGATGTCGATGTTGTTTGCGGGTGTGGCGACTTTGTTTCAGACCATTGGCATGGGACCTATTGGTGCGAAATTGCCGATTGTGCAAGGGACAAGTTTTGCGTTTTTGCCGATTATGATTCCGATTGTGGCGGGTAAAGGCATTGACGGGCTTGCGGCTTTATTTACTGGGGTGATGATTGGTGGTTTGTTCCACGCATTAATTGGTACATTTATTGGCAAGATACGGTTTGCTTTGCCGCCATTGGTAACTGGTTTGGTGGTGATGATGATTGGTTTGGCTTTGGTGAAAGTTGGCATACAATATTCTGCTGGTGGTGTACCTGCAATTGGCACGCCTGAATATGGTAGCTTGTTGAATTGGTCTGCTGCCATTGTTGTGATTTTGGTGACGTTGGGGCTTAAATTTTTCACCAAAGGTATGTTGTCTATATCTGCGGTGATTATTGGTATGATTGTGGGTTATATTTACGCGCTTATGGTGGGTATTTTGACCTTTGACGCGATTGCGGGCAGTTGGAACAACTCGGCTAGTTTTGCTTTGCCTCAACCGTTTAAATATGGGTTTGAGATTAGTGCTGCGGCGATTATTGGCTTTTGTTTGATGGCGTTTGTATCGGCGATTGAAACTGTGGGCGACGTGTCTGGTATCACCAAAGGTGGCGCGGGACGTGAAGCGACTGATAAAGAGATTCAAGGCGCGACTTATGCTGATGGTTTGGGCACATCGATTGCTGGTATATTTGGTGGTTTGCCGAACACGAGCTTTAGCCAAAATGTGGGACTGATTGCTATGACGGGGGTGATGAGCCGCCATGTGGTGACGATTGGTGCTGTATTTTTGATTATATGCGGACTGGTGCCAAAAGTGGGTAGTGTGATACGCACGATACCGATTGAAGTGTTGGGCGGCGGTGTGATGGTGATGTTTGGCATGGTGGTTGCGGCTGGTATGTCTATGTTATCTACCGTGAAATGGGACAGGCGCAATATGGTGATTTTTGCCATTGCGATATCTGTTGGGCTTGGGTTGCAGCTTGAACCTGGTGCGGTGCAGCATTTACCTGATACATTTAGAGTGCTGATGGTTTCTGGCCTGTTGCCAGCGGCGGTGATTGCCATTGTGTTGAATTTGGTTTTACCAAAGAACATTGATGATGACCAAGTGCAGGAATTATCTGGCGGGTTTGATGCTGACAATCAGTAGGTTCTGATTTTATAGAAATATGACATGAAAAAGGCAGCGCTCAGAGATTGGGCGCTGCCTTTATTTTTGTTTGTTTTGTTTGTTTTGGGGTGAAACCTAGTTGGTTTCTACGCCTTGCACATACCAGTCCATGCCTGCAAGTGCGCCGTCGTCTAGGCTTTCGCCTGCTTTAACGGCGATTTCGCCAGCTTGGTTGGTGATGGGGCCTGCGAAAGGAACCAAAGCGCCTGAGCGGATGGCTTCTTTTGTGGCTTCGGCCATTGCTGCGGTTTCTGGTTTCATGTTTTTAAACTCGGTCATGTGAACCATGCCTTGTTTGATGCCGTCCCATGTGTTGACTGATTTCCATGTGCCATCGATAACCGCTTGTACGCGTTCGATATAGTATGGTGCCCAATCGTCTACGATGGCGGTCATTTGGGCTGTTGGGCCGAACTTCGCCATGTCTGATGCTTGACCGAAGGCTTTGAGGCCTTTTTCTTCGGCGATTTGCATGGGGGCGGTTGAGTCGGTGTGTTGGGTGATGATGTCGACGCCTTGTGCGGCGAAAACTTTGACAGCATCGGCTTCTTTGCCGGGATCATACCATGAGTTTACCCAGATGACTTTTAGTTTGAAGTCTGGGTTTACTGATTGTGCGCCAAGCATGAAAGCGTTGATGCCGCGCACAACTTCTGGGATTGGGAATGAGCCGATATAGCCTGCTACGCCTGTTTTGGATTCGTTGGCGGCGATTTGACCGATGATGTAGCGGCCTTCGTAGAAACGGGCGCTATATGATGACACGTTTTCGGCTTGTTTATAGCCTGTTGCGTGTTCGAATTTTACATCTGGGAATTTTTTGGCAACGTTGATTGTTGGATCCATGTAGCCGAAAGATGTTGTGAAAATTAGGTTAACGCCTTGGCGTGCCATGCGGGTGATGATGCGTTCGGCATCTGGGCCTTCGGCTACTTTTTCGACCGAAATGGTTTCGACTGCATCGCCGAATTTTTCTTGTACGGCTATGCGGCCTTGTTCATGTTGGTATGTCCAACCGCCATCGCCTGTATCGCCGACATAGACGAAGCCGACTTTTAGATCAGCAGCAAAGGCTGTTGTTGACATGGATAGCAAAGCACCTACTGCTATTGCTTTTTTAAATATACTCATTTTATTCTCCTCATTATTGTTTTTTTATTTGTAGTTATAAGTATTTACTGCTGTTTGAGCAAGGTTTTTTAGCGATCTGCTACGAAAGCCCTACTACCTATCGGGTACGAATGACTGGCCTAGGCAAGCGGGGGTGTTGAGCTTGGTTAGGGTGGCATTGCGCGAGATGATGACCAAGGCGACTATTGTGACTACGTATGGTAGAGCCGATAGGAGTTGTGAGGGGATGGGGACGCCTGCGCCTTGGGCGTAGAGACCCATGATCCACACTGCGCCGAAAAGGTAGGCGCCCATGAAGATGCGGCGGGGCATCCATGTGGCGAAAACGACTAATGCGAGTGCGATCCAGCCGCGGCCTGCGGTCATATCTTCGATCCATTGTGGGGTGTAGGCTAGGGAAAGATAGCCGCCAGCTAGGCCTGAGCAGGCACCGCCGAACATTATTGTGAGGTAGCGGACTTTGGTGACGCTGTAGCCTAGGGCGTGGGCTGAGGTGTGGCTATCGCCGACTGCGCGGATTACTAAGCCTATGCGGGTTTTGAATAGGACGTGTTGGACTGCGAAGACTAGGGCGATTGATGTGTAGACTAGGATGTCTTGGCCGAAGATTATGGAGCCTATGTAGGGGATATCGGTTAGATATGGGATGTAGAGGGCGGGGAGTTTGTTGCCCGGGAAGCCGGTTAGTGGCTCGCCGATTAGGCCTGATAGGCCTAGGCAGAGGATGGTTAGGGCTAAGCCTGTGGCCATTTGGTTGGTGACGAAGGTTTGGGTTAGCAGGGCAAAGAGA
>NVQL02000027.1 GCA_002400495.2 Alphaproteobacteria bacterium
GAATTTGACATTATCCCAATTGCATATATATTTTGGAGGCAGATTAGATGACGTATTAGACATATAATTTAGCTGACACAGAATTCTGAACAGTCTCCTCACAAAACTTGCTCACTACGGCACAGCATTCCTAGCATTAGCAGTTGCCATTCTAGCACTCTACGGTTGGCCAGAACTCCTCACATATCCAAAAGCAGACGAGTTGCCATTCTGCATGAATCCCAGTCCAATAAAGCTTGGGTAGCACTCCTGCCAACACAGGGATTCTCCCATTCATACGTTCCTACGGCCTATCGGCCTTCTCACTGTTAGCACTTGCGTGCGCAGCGCACACCTGCGGCGCGCACAGCTAGCCGACCGCGCGTCGGTCACATAGTTTGCCTTGCGACTTCTGGGCGCACTCGCCGAACCACAGGGATTCTTGCGGGCAAACAGAAATTCAGAACCCATCCCCCACAGTTGACAATCTGTCCCCCACAGTTTACACTCCACCTCATGAAAAAATACCAAATTGAAGCCTATATTGCCGAAAATGGCAAAGTTCCGTTTCAAGATTGGCTTGCTGGCCTAAAAGACAGCATCGCTCAAACCAAAGTTTATGCTCGTTTAGACCGTGCCAGCTATGGAAACTTCGGCGATCACAAGCCGATCAAAGGCACAAAAGGCCTATTTGAAATGCGTGATCGGCATGGTGCAGGTTTGCGTATTTATTATACGATTATTGACGCTAAGATTGTTCTGTTATTAGCAGGATCGACCAAAAAAGATCAGAACAAAGTGATCGCGAAAGCCAAGCAATATTTAGAGGATTTGAACAATGACTAGAAAAAAAACCACACCATTTGATTTTTCAGGCCGTGACGAATTGTTGAAAGACCCAAAGAATGCAGCCGTATATTTAGAAGAATGCCTCATAGATGGCGATATGCACTTATTTCAGGAGGCATTAGGCAATGTGGCCAAAGCTCAAGGCGGCATGACAGCACTGGCCGATGAAACTAACCTCACAAGGCAAGCGCTCTATCGGTCGCTGTCAAAAGACGGTAACCCACAAATGGATACGATTACCAAGGTGCTACACGCAATGGGTATGCGTATATCTATTGTACCTGAGACAGCAGCCTAGAGACAAAGCCACTTAGCACTCCTGCCAACACAGGGATTCTTCCATTCATACGTTCCTACGGCCTATCGGCTTTCTCACTGTTAGCACTTGCGTGCGCAGCGCGCACCTAGCGGCGCACACAGCTAGCTTGCCGCGCGTCGGCCACACAGTTTGCCTTGCGGCTTCTGGGCGCACTTGTCGAATCGCAGGGGTGCTTGCGGGCATACGAGGATGCTGAGGTTGCGGTAATTGCGGTAGATAGATATTCAGAATTTGCGTTTAAAAGGCAGGTAGAAACTCCGAGCCTGAATCTATAGCTCAGACTCAGAACCTTCATCATCATCACTCTGCAAATCCTGCTGCACATGCGGGTTATTCAGCACTTCGTTGATGTGACTGCTATTATCATAAGCACTGTCTTTTTCGAAATTCAGCAGGGGCACTTGCTTCAAATTAATGCTTTTGGCCAACAAGCTGCGGATGAACGGAATGTGCTGACGGGCGGCTTTGACGACGATTTTGCTGCCTTTGCCGCCGAGCGGTAAAATATACGCCACAGCACTGCGCAAATCAGGGCTGATGCTCACTTCTGTCACCGTGATCACATGCGCTTCGAGCACATCATCTTGAATTTTTTGACGGCTGAAAATATCGGCCAATTCATGCCGCAACAATTCGCCCACGCGCAATTGGCGCTGTGAAGGGCCTTTGCCAGGTTTACCAGGTTTTGCCATTTTCTTTTCCCATATCCAATATATATACCCATATTCAATATATAAAAGGGTGCGCTCAAGTTAAACTCAACCGCACCCTCATTAATTTTATATGTAAGACTTAAGCCTCAAGCTTATTCTGAATCACTTCAATTTCGAAGCATTCAATCACGTCATCAACTTTAAGATCATGATATTTTTCAAAGCCCATACCACATTCTTGGCCAACGGCAGCTTCTTTCACTTCATCTTTAAAGCGGCGCAATGTTGAAAGTTTACCTTCATGGATCACCACATTATCACGCAACAAGCGCACAGATGAGCCGCGGCGCACAACGCCTTCGGTAACCGTACAACCACCAATTTTGCCCAATTTGCTGATGTCGAAAATCTCCAAGATTTTGGCATAGCCAATGAAGTTTTCTTTGAGCGTTGGGTCAAGCATGCCGCTCATCGCGTCACGTACATCATCAATTAAGTTGTAAATGATTGAATAATAACGAATTTCATTGCCTTCACGCTCGGCCAATTCTTTCGCCATTGGGTTGGCTCTTACGTTAAACGCCATAATCACCGCGTTAGACGCAGCAGCCAATGCCACATCAGTTTCGTTAATCGCGCCAACACCACTATGGATGATGCGGGCTTTCACTTCTTCATTACCTAGCTTGCCAAGAGCACCCAAAATGGCTTCAACAGAACCTTGCACATCGCCTTTAAGCAAGATGTTAAATTCTTTCATCTCAGAAGCTTTGAGGCTTTCCATCATTGATTCAAGGCTGGTAATGCCGCTACTGTCAACAATGCTTGATAAATCACGAGCTTTGTTAATGCGGTATTCAGTTAGCTCACGAGCGCGGGCTTCATTTTCTACCACGGCAAATGGCTCACCAGCGCTTGGTGCAGCATCAAGGCCTAATATTTCAACCGGCATAGAAGGGCCAGCTTTGGCAATGTTGCGATCATGATCATCTATCAACGCCCGCACGCGGCCATAAGTTGTGCCCGCAACGACAATGTTACCAATGCTGATTGTACCATTTTGCACCAACACAGTGGCCACAGGGCCACGGCCACGGTCAAGCTTGGCTTCAACCACCACGCCATCGGCAGGGCGGTCAGGGTTGGCTTTCATATCAACCAACTCAGCTTGTAGCAAGATAGCATCGAGCAATTTATCTAGGTTCATTTTTTCGGTAGCTGAAACTTCAACTTCCAAAATGTCACCACCCATGCTTTCGACAAACACTTCATGTTGCAACAATTCATTGCGCACACGAGCGGGGTCGGCTGATGGTTTGTCCATTTTGTTAATCGCCACAATGATCGGCACATTTGCCGCTTTGGCATGATTAATGGCTTCAATGGTTTGCGGCATCACACCGTCATCACCCGCCACAACCAAAATAACAATGTCAGTCGCATTGGCACCACGTGCCCGCATTTCAGTAAACGCGGCATGGCCAGGTGTATCAAGGAAGGTAATTAAATCACCACCTTCAGTGGTTACCTGATAAGCACCAATATGCTGAGTGATACCACCAGCTTCGCCAGTCACCACATCGGCATTGCGGAATGCATCGAGCAATGAAGTTTTACCATGGTCAACATGGCCCATAACGGTCACAATAGGAGCCCGTTTGATGAGTTTGCTTTCATCATCCTCTGCGGTGATAAAGCCTTCTTCAACATCAGCTTCGGATACGCGTTTGGCAGTATGACCCATTTCTTCAACGATCAATTCGGCCATTTCAGTATCGATATTATCTGATGGGTTGACCATTTGGCCTTGCTGCATCAGAATTTTAATCACATCCACTGCACGTTCTGACATACGGTTGGCAAGTTCTTGCACAGTGATGATATCTGGAATGGTCACTTCGCGTGATACTTTTTCACGCGGGGTTTGAATGCCGCGCTGTTGCGCAAGTACACGTTTTTGACGGCGCTTCATAGAAGCCAATGAACGTTCACGTGGGTTATCACTATTCAACGCATTCGATAGGGTTAAACGACCCCGATTACGCTCGGGTGCCATGCCTTTGCGGGCAGGGGTTGCATTGCGATTTTGATCGGCACGGCCTTTTTTGGCATCTGCGCCAAATGTACGGCGTGGGGTTTTGCTGGTTTCTGTTGATTCTGCTGCGCCTGTAACTCTTGGTGTGGGGCGGTTCGCTCTGTCACCAGGCCGAGCAGGTCTATCACCAGTACGAGCGGGTCTATCGCCAGTGCGGGCAGGTCTGTCGCCTTGTGGGCGCGCGGGGCGGTCACCACTAGGGCGGGCATCGCGGCCTGTTTGTTCGCGTCTTTGTGGCGTACGGCTGCGTTCTTCACCGCGGCGTGTCGCATTAGGGCCTGCTTCGCGTGATGTCGGGCGTGAAGCCCCTTTAGCAGGTGCTTCTTGTGTAGCCGCTTCCGCAGCTTTGACAGCATCGGCTTCTTTGGTAATTTTAGCCGCTTCGCGTGCGGCAATTTCTGCCGCTTCGGCTTCGCGTTTAGAACGGCGATCGGCGGTTTCTTTTAAGCGTCTTTCTTCATCGGCTTTGCGGCGCGCATCATCTTTTGCCGCATTGGCGCGGGCAAATGCCAAAGCGCGGTTACGGGCTTCTTGCTCAGATGATGATAAACCACCTGTTGGGCCGCCCTTGCCGCCACCTTTACCACCTTGGCGCGGCTTATTGCCACCACCAGCTGGCTTATTGCCGCCAGGTTTGTTGAATGCCCGTGGGGCAGGTTTATTAGGAACAAATATTTTCTTACGTTTTTTCACGACGACATCTGTACGACCTGCGCCTGCCGAGCTACGTGCAGCTCCTGCATCGCCGCCCACTTTAAGGCTAAGCTTTTTACGGCCATTGTCATCAGCATTATTATTGTCTTTATCCGTCATAGGATTTCTATCTCATTCATCTAGTTAAGCACCTAATATACCCGTATATCGTGCTCATATAATATAAGTTTGCTTACCTATATTCCTTTATCGCTAAAAAAGCGACTAATTTATGCGTATTTATTCGCCAATAATTGTAATCATGTTTTGCTTGCCATTATATCTGTCCCATTTTTCGATTTTAGCCAGCAATGACACGGCCATTGGCCCTGTTTTAATGGCAATATGAATGACCTTTTGTTGGCCTAAACATTTTTCCAATTCTGCGGTGCTAAAATGATCAATTATATAGCATTTTTTGCCTTTTTTTGCCACAATGGTGCGCATTTTGGCGGTGAGTTTCTTGCGGGTGTCTTTGCCTGCATCATTGGCCACCACATAAATGCGGGTGCGGCCAGATAAAATGCTTTCTTCGGCTTTTAGATGCCCCATTTGCAAATCGCCAGATTTGCGGCAGATGCTCAACGCATCCAATACATCTTTTTCGAGCAAATCGCCAATTAAATCGGCCATGCCATCCATAATTTTAACTTTATGCTTAAAAGCTTTAGTAAATAGATTTTTGGCAATCACTTGTTCGACAAGCTCTTTTTCGGCGCTAACCCACGCACCACGCCCCGGCAATTTTGCCTTGATATCGGGCGTGACAACATTATCAGGCGAAACCACAAACCGTAACATTTCGGCTTTTTCAAGCACAGCAGAGGTGGCGACACATTTGCGTGTGTCGTCAACTTTCTGTTTGAAATTCTGCACTGGCTTCTGAGTTTCGCTCATCAATATTATGCCTCGTCTTTATCTGTAGTTTCAACGTCTGTAGCTTCAGCTTCAGCATCGGCATTGTCTTCTTCAACAGTGCCTTCTTCAACTACAGCTTCTTCAGCTTCAGTTTCGGCTTCGGCTTCTTCAACTACAGCTTCGATTTCTTCAGTTTCAGCTTCTTCGCCTTCAACGTCTTCCTCAACCACTTCAGGTTCAGCTTCAATCCATCCAGCGTGAATACGCGCTTCGATAATCATCGCTTCGGCTGTTGTGCGGTCAACATTAAGGCCATCAAAATAACCTTTTTCTTTAATCGTTTCGCCTTTTACGCGTTCTGTCCAACCAACAAGGTCATCAGACGCGCAACCCGCGAAATCATCAACTGAAACAATTTGCTCTTCACCCAAACGCACCAACATTTCGGTGGTCATGCTGGTGATGCCAATCAAATCAGGCTCAATGCCCAATTCGCCACAACGGGCTTCCAAATCAGCTTGGCGTTTTTCAAGATATTCGACCGCACGTTGTTGAATTTCAGTGGCGGTGTCTTCATCAAAGCCTTCAATGGCTGACACTTCTTCAGGCGCGACATAAGCCACTTCTTCGAGTGTCGTAAAACCTTCGGTTGCCAAAAGCTGCGAAATGGTTTCATCCACATCCAGCGCTTTTGTAAAGCGATCGGTGACCAATTGGAATTCAGCACGATGGCGTTCGCTCTCTTGCTCTTCGGTCAGAATTTCAATGTTCCAACCCGTAAGCTGTGTGGCAAGCCGTACATTTTGACCACGACGGCCAATCGCCAAAGAAAGCTGATGATCAGGCACAACCACTTCAATGCGGTCAAGCTCTTCATCGAGCAGCACTTTTGCCACTTCCGCAGGGGCAAGCGCATTCACAATGAATGCCGCTAAATCTTCAGTCCACGGCACGATGTCAATTTTTTCGCCGCCAAGTTCATTAACCACAGCTTGCACCCGCGCACCGCGCATACCAACACAAGCACCAACAGGGTCGATCGATGAATCTGATGAAATCACCGCGATTTTAGCGCGACTACCAGGGTCACGTGCCACAGATTTAATTTCAATAACACCATCAAAAATCTCAGGCACTTCCTGCGCGAATAATTTGCTCATAAATTCTGGGCGTGTGCGCGAAAGGAAAATTTGTGGGCCTTTTTGCTCATTATTCACATCATATACATATGCCCGTACGCGGTCACCGTTGCGTAGGTTTTCGCGTGGCAGCGCTTCGTCACGGCGGATGATGGCTTCGCCGCGGCCAAGGTCGACAATGATATTGCCATATTCAACCCGTTTGACCACACCATGTACAATGTCGCCAACCCGATCTTTATATTCATCAAACATTTGCGCGCGCTCAGCATCACGCACCCGTTGCATAATCACTTGTTTGGCACTTTGTGCAGCAATACGGCCAAATTCAATTGGCGGTAAAACTTCGGCCAAAATGTCACCATAATTGGCATCAGGGTTACGTTTATGCGCTTCGGCCAAGCTAATTTGCTGGCTGTCATTTTCAATTTCTGATGACACTTCGAGCAAACGGCGGATGACAGTTTCGCCCGTTGTTGGGTCGATGGTCACTTGAATGTTATTGTCGGCACCATAACGTGCGGATGCGGCTTTTTGAATGGCATCTGACATGGCTTCCAAAACAACCAATTTATCAATCTGTTTTTCTTGCGCCACGGCATTGGCAATTTGTAATAATTCCAAGCGGTTAGCGCTAATTGCTGCATCAGTCATTTGTCTCTCCATCTTTTACATTGTTTTTGGCACGAGCTTTTTGAGCCTTTTTGCCAGCATTTAATAACGCATCAGTAATCACCAAACGCGCTTCTTCAATATTGTTAAAATCTAGGCCAATAAGTTGTGGCTCGCTAAAACCCTCAACTTCAACAAAGATACGAATTTCATTTTCTTCGACATCAAAACCTTCGAGCTTGCCTCGAAAACGCTTGCGGCCATCAATCATATTGGCTAACTCAACCTTGGCTTCCATACCCGCATTGCGATCAAAATCTATCGGCCGCACCAAAGGACGGCTCATGCCAGGCGATGAAACCTCGAGCCGATACTCATTGGCAATTGGGTCTTCAACCTCTAGCACTGGCGAAATAGCCCGGCTAATTTTGGCGCAATCATCAACACCCAAAGTACCATCGCTCAAGTTTTCGGCCATAATCTGCACCGTCAAACCATCTTCATCACCAATGATGCGAACGCGCACAAGTTGGTAGCCCGCATCTTCGATGACAGGCTCAATAATCTCAGCAATCGTTTTGGCTAGACCATTTTCGTTGGCCAGTCTTTTGTTCATGTCTACCATTGCGGCATATTTTCCAATTTTGGCAATAAAAAAAGCGGGTCACTGTTGCGGCCCACTCATATTATTTATGAATTTTACATGCTTGTACTCCGATTTAAGCCACAATGCAAGTTATTAATACGGCGTGCGCTTGCGACACTAACCGCAGCATATTCCGAGTTTCTATCCACCCCTTTTTCAACGTAACGTGCCATCCAGCAAGCCCAATCTATCGTGGGAAAAGAGTCCGAAGCCGCCAGGCTGAGGCAAGGCCGACTGGCCGTCGGGCGGTTAGCCCGTAGCAAGCACGCGGAGGCGTGCGCCCGCAGGGGCCACTAGCCCACCGAAAGGTGGGCGTAAAAAATGAGACTTCCAGAGCATTAACTAGCAGCTAACTGTCTTTTTGCAGCCTATACCGAATGGCATATATTCGGATATTTGGAGCAGGCATTACAAGCTTGTCATGCCGCTGCATTAATGCTTAACTTATTTTCAAATGTGAGGTGAAAATATGAAAGATAGTTTGGCGCAAAAAACTGTTAGCCGCGGGGCTGATTTTAAAGGTCGGTTTGGGTGGATGATGTTTGATTGGGCGGCGCAGCCTTATTTTACGCTTATTCTTACGTTTATATTCGCGCCGTATTTTACCAATCATTTTATGGCCGATGGAGTGCAAGGGCAAGCCGCTTGGTCGTTTACGCAAACGGCGGCGGGGCTGATTTTGGCAATTATGGCGCCGATATTGGGGTCGATCGCTGACAGAACTGGGCCACGGAAGCCATGGATTATGGTGTTTGCGGTGGTTTATATTATTGGGACGAGCCTGTTATGGTTTGCAGCGCCCGGAGCTGAGAATATGATCAGCTTGGTGGTGGTTGCGATTATTTTGGCGGCGGTGGGCATTGAATTTGCGGGGGTGTTTAACAATGCGATGTTGCCATCAGTTGCGCTGCCCGGGAAAATGGGCAAATTATCGGGTTTTGGTTGGGCATTGGGTTATGTTGGCGGGTTGATTACTTTGGTGATTGTGCTTGGGTTGCTTTCTGCTTCTAAGGAGACTGGTTTGACTATGTTGGGGTTAGCGCCTGTGCTTGGTTTTGACCCTAATTTATATGAAGCTGACCGATTTGTGGGGCCGTTGGCGGCTATCTGGTTTGTTATATTTGTGATCCCGATGTTTTTATTTACGCCTGATGAAGTGCCGAGTGAAATTAAAAAAGCCAAGGTGGTTGATAGTGCGATTGCGGGTTTGAAGGACACGGGGGTTTTGTTGGCTGGTTTATTGGGGCGGCCGAATATTCTGAAATTTTTTGTGGCGCGGATGGTTTATTATGATGGGCTTTCGGCGCTTTTTGCGTTTGGTGGGATATATGCGTCTTTTGTGTTTAATTGGACGATTACCACGTTGGGGATTTTTGGCATTATTTTATCGGTTGCGGCGGCATTGGGGGCTTATGTTGGTGGTTGGTGTGATGATTGGTTTGGGCCGAAAAAGACCATTATTGTGGCGCTTGTTGGGCTGATTGTTTCGGCTTTGGGTATATTGTCGGTGGATGGGCAGAGTGCGTTGTGGATGATTGATTTGCCGCAAGACACTGGCGAGACTGGGTTGTTTGCGACATTGGGCGAGAAGATTATTTTGATATTTGGCATTGGTATCGGTTTGTTTGCAGGGCCTGCGCAGGCGGCGAGCCGCACTATGTTGGTGAAAATTATCCCTGAAGGGGAGACGACGAAATATTTTGGTTTGTTTGCTTTGTCGGGTAAAGCTACGGCGTTTTTGGCGCCATTATTGATTGGTATTTTAACGCTGGCATTTGATGACCAGCGGATGAGTTTGGTGACGATTATC
Organism: Alphaproteobacteria bacterium; assembly: GCA_002400495.2. Lineage (GTDB taxonomy): Bacteria > Pseudomonadota > Alphaproteobacteria > Rhizobiales > OSC116 > OCS116. Next base: position 9,654 of record NVQL02000027.1, read on the forward strand.
GGGTTTTTGGTGGTTGGCATTGTGGTGTTTTTGAGCGTGAAAGAAGAGAGAGAATGATATGAAGAAGGCGGTTTTGGTGTTGATGATGCTTGGGCTTTTGAGCGGTGGCGCGTTGGCGGCTGAGGTTTATGGCAAGTGGGCGACGCAGGATAAAAAAGGTGAAATTGACATTGTGAAATGTGGCACTGCGATTTGTGGGTTGATTGCTAAGGAAGCTAAGCGTGGGGCGGTGGATGATAAGAATGAAGACTTGAAATTGCGGGGGCAGCCGATGTTGGGTTTGCAATTGTTTAAGCTTGAGATTACTGGTGATCCGAAGAAATGGGAAGGTGATTTGTATAATCCGCGGGATGGCAAGACTTATAAGGGTGTGGTGAATATGCTGAATGATGATGAGGTTAAGCTTGAAGGGTGTTTTTTGTTTTTCTGTCAGGGTGCGGTTTGGACTAGAATTTAAACCCTTTAGGGTTTTCAATTCTAGGGTTGATGATTTTCTTGGGAAAAGGATTTAGAAGCATTAGCTATCAGCTAATTGTCTTTTTTCGGCCTATGCGGGGAAGGTTCCTGCCGATACTCGGGTACTTCATTTATACGTTCGCTTGAGCTCACTGTTGACACTTGCGTGCGTTCGCTGCGCTCTCTTGCCTACCGCGCGTCCTACTGCAGCGGCTTCGAACGGCCGCACTCGCGCTCACTGAAATGATCTTTGCGTGGAAACGAGGGCAAACGAGATTCTGAGTTTGCTGTGTGGCACTAGAATTCGGTGTTTCGTCAAATTCTAGCTCACTAAGCGTAATGTAGTTGATTGGGGTGGTGAACTTGCATTCGATCAGCGGCTGAGTGGCTTAGCTAGAGAGCGGAGCGAACGCACGCAGTGCCAAGCAAAAATGCAAACTTCCAGAGCCTCAACTACCAGCTAACTGTTTTTTTGCAGCCTAAGTTTTAGTGCTTGAAGTGACGCATGCCTGTGAATACCATCGCTAAACCAGCTTCATCGGCTGCGGCGATAACTTCGTCATCACGCATACTACCGCCGGGTTGAATTATCGCGGTGGCGCCCGCTGCGGCTGCGGCGATGAGGCCATCGGCGAAGGGGAAGAAGGCATCGGATGCGACGACGCTGCCTTTGACTAAGCTAGCTGTTTCGCCTGCTGTTTCGGCGGCATCTTCGGCTTTTTGGGCGGCGACGCGGGTTGAATCTATGCGGCTCATTTGGCCTGCGCCGATGCCGACGGTTGCGCCGTCTTTTACGTATATGATGGCGTTTGATTTGACGTGTTTGCAGATTTTGAAGGCTAGTTTCATGTCGGCCATTTCTTGCGCGCTTGGGGCGCGTTTGGTGACGGTTTTTAGGTCTAGGTCATCTACACAACCGTTGTCGCGGGATTGGACGAGCATGCCGCCTGCTACTGAGCGGATGTTTAGGCCTTCGGATTTTGCATCTGGTAGGCCGCCTGTGACGAGAAGTCGTAGGTTTTTCTTGGCGGCGATGATGGTTTTTGCTTCGTCTGTGGCGGCGGGGGCGATGATAACCTCGGTGAAGACTTTGACGATTTCGGTGGCCAAATCTGCGGTGATTGTATCGTTCATGGCGACGATGCCGCCGAAGGCTGATACGGGGTCGCATTTTAGGGCGGCTTTGTAGGTGGCGACTAGGTCGTTGCCTGTGGCTACGCCGCATGGGTTGGCGTGTTTGATGATGGCGACGGCTTTGGTTTGGCTTGGGTTGAATTCGGCTACCAATTCGAAGGCGGCATCGGTGTCGTTGATGTTGTTGAAGCTTAGCTCTTTGCCTTGAAGCTGGGTGGCTGTGGCCACGCCTTTGCGGTTGTCGCCATTAACGTAGAATGCTGCGGTTTGATGGGGGTTTTCGCCATAACGCAAGGTTTGTTTTAGGTTGCCGCCGAACGCGCGGTAATCGGGCGTTGGGGTGTTTAGTTGTTCGGCAAACCAGTTGGAGATTGCGGCATCGTAAGCTGCGGTGCGGGCATAGGCTTTGGCGGCTAGTTTTTTGCGGGTGGCTAGTGTTGTGGCGCCATTGTTGGCGGCCATTTCGTCTAGTACGGTTTGGTAATCGGCAGTTTCGACAATGGTGGTGACGAAGCCGTGGTTTTTGGAGGCGGCGCGGATCATGGCGGGGCCGCCAATGTCGATATTTTCGACGCAATCTTCGTAATCGCCACCTTTGGTGACGGTTTCTTCGAAGGGGTATAGGTTGACGACTAACAGGTCGATGTTGGGGATGTTATGTTCTTGTTGGGCTTTGATGTGATCATCATTATCGCGTAAGGCAAGCAAGCCGCCATGTACGGCGGGGTGTAATGTTTTGACTCGTCCGTCCATCATTTCGGGGAATTTGGTGATGTCGGCAACATCTATAACGGGAATGCCTGCATCGGCTATGGCTTTTGACGTGCCGCCAGTGGAGAGCAATTCGACGCCTAAATCGTGCAGATTTTGGGCGAATTCAATCAGGCCAGTTTTGTCTGATAGGGAAATAAGGGCGCGTTTGATAGGGAGGTTCATAACTATTCCTTTATGATGATCAAGTTGGTCTATAGCATTATTCGCTCAACTAACATATTGCGGTCGGCCTTGCTATAGCTATGTTTGGCTATCTACAATTTTTTGCCAAACTTTACCAAAACGTTGTGATTAAATTTTTCGGAATTGCCATTTGACCTCGGTATAATCTCCAACCGTGCCTGAAATGATGATTTGTGAGGTTTTTTTCTTTTCTTGGCCTTCGCCGAGATAGATGCTGTCTTCGAGCCTGAAACTTGTGAAAGTTGAGACGAATTGCCAAACGTCTTGATTGGGCAAGGTGATTAAAATGCTATGGCCATCGCGCGAAGATTGGGTTTCGACATTTGGGTGTAGATGAAAGCGGATGTCGAACGGTAAGGGTGGCTCGGCTGGACTGGCATTGGGATTTGCGGGTGATAAATTATCGACACCTGTGACGAGGCTGCCATCTTCATTGAGGGTGATTTCGCGTTGGTGAATGAGGCCAAAAGAGCGGATATAGCCATCATGACTGGCGTTGACTTTGGGGCCAGTTGGGGTTTTGCCAATGGTAACAGGGCGTTTGCTGTGGCCGTGGAAAATTTGATTGCCGATGAGATTGCTGAGCCAATCGGGTAATTTTATAATGGCGGTTGATTCATCAGCAATGCTTAAGGTTGAATGGGCGGCGGTTGAGCGGGTGGTGGTGAACCAGTTATAATCATGCATAGGCGCAGCGCCGCAATTGACCACCATGCGCTGACCACCTGTGAAAATTTCGATTGCCAATGGCCCTGCATGGGCGCTGGTGCTATATTGCGGCTCGGGCGTGGCGCCTGCATCTATAGTGACTTGTAAATTGGGGGCATAAAGGCGGTAATAGCCACTATGCGGGGCTTGGGTTGGTGGGTTGAGGCCTTCGCCTTCGGCATCGAATACGCTTAAAAATGCTGCCCAATCGGTGGGGCCAGCACCATTAAACTGAATGAAATTACCATCAGGATGGCAGAAGAAATGCAGCACGGGAATGATGCGGTCTATGGCATTTTGTAGCGCCACGGGCACTGGCAATTTTTGGGCAGTATAGCTGGATTTAAGTGGGATGAGGTTGAGCATAATTTCTAGCAAAACATCTGGATTGCGGCTAATGTGGCCGCCATCAGGTAATATTTGCTGGCTGAGCTGATCGGCCAGCATGGTTTCGAAATGATTGTCGATATATCGGTTTGTATAGTTGGTATCCAAGCAATTTTGGGCAAAACATAAAGCGATGGCGACATCTAATTTATCTTGGCTATATTTGGCATGTTTATAGGTGCGGATTAGAATTTGAATGTGGCGATCGATGGCTTTAAAATAGACTTGACTGGAAATTTCGCCGTCTTCATCGACCATAATGGAATGGTATGAAAGCAAGGCAATTAGCCGTTTGGCGGTGACTGCAGCCCGCCAATTCTTGCGATTGTAAAATTTTTTATTGTACAGCCAATCGATGAATAAGGCTTTGGCTTGTAGCAAGGCGATGGGCGAATCTAGGGCTTTGAAATGGCGTAACCAGCCAAATGAAATGAGCTTTTCATACCAATCTTGATTGGGCGGGACGACCTGAAAAGGCGAATTGGCACCTATGTTGAAGCTTAGGCCGGCCAAGGAAATATGGCCATCATAAATGTCTTCAGCAATGGTGGGGTCGGATATATGGAAATCATCTGGTTGATGAATAATTGCTTTTGGTAGAGTTTTAGCTTTGCGCCATCTGAGAATATAAAACAGGGCAATATTTTGTTTTATATGGCGAATATAATAAGTGAGGGCTAAATAGACCAATTTTATTTTCTCAGAAAATGAAAAATGTATCATATTTATGCCGCATAACCTTAAATGATAATTACTTAAACTTAAGCATAGCTAGCAATAATGGGCATTGCAAGGCAATGGCAACTTATGTGGATAGTTATGCAGGTGATTTTACTTAAATTTTGCGCAATTTTGCCATGAAAAAGCCATCCATTCCACCGATCGGGTCATCAATATCGGGCAATATTCGCAGCCAGCCTTTGGGGCTGATTTTAAGTTGTGCGATTTCGCCGATGAGGCCGAGTTGAGCCTCGGTGATTGGTTCTAATGCTACATCCAAGCGGCGGCCGATGATGCTGTCGATTTGTTTTTCGCCTTCTTCGGGCTCTAACGAGCAGGTTACATATATGATCTGCGCGCCTTTTGCTGCCATGTCGATGCACTTATTGAGTAGCTCGGTTTGGATTTTTTTTAATTTGGTGACATCGTCATGTGATTTTAGCAATAAGATTTCGGGGTGTTTGCGCATGGTGCCTGTGGCGCTGCACGGGGCATCGAGCAATATATGGGTTGGGGCTTGTTCTGGTTCGTATTTTCTGATGTCGGCTTGGATGATGGTGACGTTTTTTGCTAGTTTTGTGCGTTCGAGATTTTCTTCTAAACGTTTGAGGCGGTTTTTGTTGATGTCAATGGCCGTAACATGTGCGCCCATGGCGGCCAATTGCATGGTTTTTCCACCTGGGGCGGCGCAGAGGTCTAGGACATTTTTGCCTTTGACATCATCGAATAAATGGACGGCGATGGCGGCGGCGGCGTCTTGCGCCCAGAATTCGCCATCGGCAAAGCCTTCTAATTGAGTGAAAGCGGGGCGGTTATTGAGGCGAATTGTAAGATCGCCGATTTGGGTGGCATCGAGTTTTTTTGCCCAATCTTGTGGGTTGGATTTGACCGTTAAATCCATTTTTGGTTGAGTGCTATAGGCTTTGGCCAATTGCAATGTGATGGCTTCGCCGTAATAATTTTGCCATTTTTGGGCGACCCATTTGGGTAATATTTGCTCGGGTGTTAGGGTTAAGAACCGTAATTTATCTTGCTCGCGGTTGATTTTACCCAAAATGGCATTGATGAGTTTTTTGAAATGTTTGGCGTCGTTGCTGTCGGCCAAGTTTAAGCTCAAAGAGATGGCGGCGTGGGGCGGGGTTTCGAGATAGAGCAGTTGGGCGGCGCCTAGGATGAGGATGTAATGGGCTTGATAGGCTTTGCGTGGCAGTGATTTTTTCATGTAAAGCTTGATGAAATATTCGATTTTTGTGTGGTGGCGCAAGCTGGTGATGATGAGGTTTCGTACGAAGGATTGATCGCGATTGTCTAAGTTATTCCACTGAGTTTCGGATTGGGTTTTAAGCAAGGCGTCATCGAAGGTGAGGCGGTTGAATAATATATAGCCTAAAAATTGCAATGCGACTTGCCGTGCCGTGAAACCTGGGATGTTTTTTGGTGATTTTTTGGCTTTATATTCGGGGGCTTTTGGGGTGTCGTTCAATGTGGATATCCGTTTTACATATGTTAGAAATCAAAAACGCTTTTTTGCTGTTTAAGTCAAGTTTTTACGTTAGGGTGCGGGTATGAGTGATGAAATTAAATATACATTGGTGACTGAGCCGAGTGATTTGACCGAATTGGAAAAATTGGGGGCGGCGAAGGGGAAAGTGATTTCGGCGGTGGCGGAGCAGGCGATACGTGAGGCAGCGGCGCGGCGGGCTGAGATTGATAAAGTGGCTGATGGGATGGATAAGGAATATAATGGACGGGCTAAGGGGCTTGAGCCGACTCGGTATTCTGATTGGGAGAATAAGGGGATAACGTCGGATTTCTGAGATGGATTTGAGGGGTGAAGAGATGACAGTTGGCTGGTTGTTGGGGCTATGGAAGTTCGCTTTATGTTTGGCACTGCGTGCGTTCGCTCCGCTCTCTAGCTTAAGCCACTCAGCCGCTGATCAGCGGTAAAATCACCACCCAACCTAACCGCATTATGCTTAGTGAGCTAGAGGTTGGCGAAGCTCTGCATTTCGGTGCCATACAGCAAACTCAGAATTTCGTTCGCCCCCGTTTCCACGCAAAGGTCATTTCAGTGAGCGCGACAACGGCCGTTCGAAGCCGCTGCCGACGAACGCGCGGTAGGCTAGAGAGCGCAGCGAACGCACGCAAGTGTCAACAGCATGCCGAAAGGCATGCGTATAAATGAAGTACCCGAGTATAGGCAGGAGTGCCAACTTTCTTTCACTTTCACTTTTCACTTTACCGCCCCATCACTTTCACCTCCCCATCGCCCGCGATAAAGTCAAAGCCGAAACATTCAGCACCTTCGACATACTCTTAAGGCTCTGCTGCTTCGAGCGTATCAACCGCACGGCGCGATCCACCTGTTTCGAGCTTAACTTACGCGGCCGCCCGACATGTTTGCCGCGCGCTTTGGCGGCCGCCATGCCCGCTTTGGTGCGCTCGCGTATTTGCTCGCGCTCAAATTCAGCAAACACCGCAAGCTGGCCAAATAGCATGCGGCCGATGGCGGTTGTGGTGTCAATGCCTTGGGTGAGTGCCACAAAATCAATGCCTTTTTTGCGGAGTTCATCAAGCAGGAGCAATAAGTGAATGGTCGAGCGGCCGAGGCGGTCTAGTTTCCACACAATTAATGTGTCGCCTTTTTTGAGCGTTTCGAAAACTTCTGTGAGGCCTTTGCGTTTAATTTTACTGCCCGATATGCCGTGGTCGGCATAAATCACGTCACATTTGGCGGCTTTTAGGGCGTCAATCTGTAGGTCTTGCGTCTGTTCTGAGTCCGAAACTCGTATATATCCAATTTTCATTTTTGTATAATGCGTCAATTTGTGTTTCCCGCAAGGTGTTTTTTAGCTATGTAGAACAATAGTTTAATGGGTATTTTGTGCGGGGAATTGGGACATCAAAAGGCTTCCCTTTTGTACACCCACTTTTCCACAGCAACAAAAATAATTTATGCCCGCTTTCCAAACTCATCAGCGGGTTTAGAGCCTAATTTCTTAGTAATAACAAAAGATTACAAAAGGGAAGCCTTTTGATATGATGGCATTATAACTCTGCTTTAAGTGAGTGGGGATATGAATTTGGGGGATGGATTGCTGTGACACCCCCTGTCACAGCAACTCCCTCAGAATTTTCGGATGTTCGGGGAAGCATCCTGCCTATACTCGGGTACTTCATTTATACGTTCGGCTTAAGCCTCTCTGTTGACACTTGCGTGCGCTCCATACGCTTCGCGTACTGCGCTTGCCTGCCGCGCGTTCGTCGGCAGCGGCTTCGAACGGCCGCTGTCGCGCTCGCTGAAATGATCTTTGCGTGGAAACGAGGGGTAGACAGAAACTCAGAATTTGTGGTTAGACAATTTAACGCAAATGCCGAGCTTCTAGGGCGCACCGAAACTCGGAGCTTCGCCAAACTCCAGCTCACTAAGCGTAATGCGGTTAGGTTGGGTGGTGAATTTGCATCCGACCAGCGGCTGTGTGGCTTAAGCTAGAGAGCGGAGCGAACGCACGCGCCCGAGCGAAGCGACAAAGTGCCCTTGGGGTGCAGTGCCAAGCAAAAATGCAAACTTCCAGAGCGTTAACTACCAACTAACTGTCTTTTTACAGCCTATACTGGATGGCACGTTGCATTAAAAAAGGGTAGACGGAAATTCTGTGTTTGCTGTATTAACGTAGGGTTTGTAGGTAGTTATGATAATCTTCGGCTTCATCAACGTCATTTAGGGTTGATATTATGCCTGTGTTGTTGTTGGGGGCGTTTTTTATTGTGTCGGTTAGGGCGTGGTGGGTTGACCAGCGGACATTGTTAAAAAGTTTGGTGATTTTGGGGCTGGTGCGTTGGCCGACTAGCCAATAACCGCCGTCACCTGACGGGCCGAAGCAGGTTTTTTTGTGGCCTAACATTTTAAAGCCGCTCATTATATGTTGTTGTTGTATATAAGGTATATCGCTGCCGATGATGAGGATTTTTGAGGCGCCATATTGTTGGTGAATGTGCTCGAATACGTGCTGCATTCTGTCGCCTAAATCGCCCTGCCCTTGGTCAAATACACTTATGTATGACGGCCAATAGCTATCTTGCATGGCGTTTTTTGGGGTGGTGGCGACGTGCATTTTATATTTTTGGCTTTGGCCTAATTTGCGCATTAGATTTTGCAAATTTTGGTTAAAAAACTTATAGGCAGCACCATTGCCGATGGTTTTGGAGAGGCGGGTTTTTACTCTGCCCATGGTCGGGCGTTTGGCCATGATTACCAAATGCAAATTTTCACTCATTTATAATAGCTTTCGGCAATCTCTTTGGGGTCTGTGCCGTTTTTATAAGCTCTTAAATATTTGAAATTGCGCCACACTCGTTTGGCATATCCATGTTTATATTTATCGGCCGATGTGGTTAGAACGGCTCTTAACATAACCAAATTCTGTTTGCCAATTTTGGTTTTAATGCGTTCTATTATGTCTACATCTTCCATCAGCGGCATGGTGCCAAACCCGCCAATTTCTTCATATAATTTACGGCTGATGAGCAGGCCTTGGTCGCCATAGGGCAGCGCGAATATTTTGCAGCGCATATTCGCGCCCCATGCCACAATCTTGGCTTTTATCGATCTGTCATCAAGTGCCAATTTAAAATAGGCGCATTTATTTATATTGCTTGGATTATGAACAAAACTTGCCACCTCATTGCCCCAATCATTGCTAAGCTGGCTATCATCATGCAAAAATAACAACCAGTCAGATTGGATGGCAAAAATCACCCCAATTTTACATTGCATGCCGCGGCCTTTGGGTGTGCTAACAAATGCAGCTCCGGTTTCTTCAGCAATGTCAGCGGTGATATCAGTCGAGCCGCCATCGGCGAATATTACCTTTTTTATCAACCCGTCAGCCATTGGCGTGATCAAACAAGCCAAGGTTGGCATTATGCGCGCTGCGCTATTTAAACTGGGGATGATCACGGTTATTTTAGATGTCAAAATCTCATCCTAACCCAATTAATTCGCAAATAAATGTTAACTTTTCATTTACCATAAGACGATAGTTTTCCATATTTGTTCTATTTTGTTCTTGATTTGTTCGTATCGTTCGGCTATAAATATTCTTGTCTTAAACATACACATATTAAAGATAAAACGCTAATAACAAAAAGGAGATGTCGCACGAAATTCAATATAAATAACTCAGATAATTATCTACTTAGCCGTACCTGGATCAGGATCTTACTCATTACCAATCCCTTCCTGATTTTATAATTATCCGTCCACTTACCAACCGTTTATATTGAATAAGCCAGTTTTCTGGCTGAGCTTAAGTGTTGGGTGTTCGCATAAAACCGAATACCCAACACTTAACCCAACTCACTTACTACTCTATACACTTACGACACTATACACTTACGACTCTACTCAGCTAGGTTGGCGCTTGCGCCAACCTTTTGGGGTTGCAAATATATTCCCCTTTCCCGAAAAAAGACCAGAATATATTTGCAATTTCCAACCCTTGGTTTACCTTGCCTTCATGCAAAAAATAACACCCAATTATACATCTAATTCTACAATCGACTTTTCATTCGAGCAAGGCTTGTGGCAAGAAGATTTGTGCTTTGTCGCAGGGGTTGATGAAGCTGGCCGCGGGCCTTGGGCTGGCCCTGTGGTGGCCGCTGCCGCCATTTTTAAACCACATTATAAAGCCGATTTTTTATCTGGCTTGAATGACAGTAAAAAATTGTCGGCCAAAAAACGTGATGCATTATATATACACATATTAGAGCATTGCGATTATGCGGTTGGCATGGCTTCGGTCGAAGAAATTGATGAGATTAATATTTTGCAAGCCAGCATGTTGGCGATGACCCGCGCCATTAATGACCTGCCAAGTAAAGCGCAATATGCGCTTATTGATGGCAATAAAATTCCCGATCAGCTCAATATTCCTGCTGAAGCGATTATAAAAGGCGATGGCCGCTCTTATAGCATTGCCGCGGCATCCATTGTCGCCAAAGTGACGCGCGATCGGTTAATGCAAAAATTACATGATGAATTTCCACATTATGGGTGGAATAGCAATGCGGGATATGGCACAAAATTGCACCAAGAAGGCCTATCAAAACATGGTGTAACCCAGCACCACCGCCGTTCTTTTAAGCCCATTCAAAAAATAATTCTCGAAACGAAACAAAATTATTAGGAGGTTAAACCATTTTTTAACCCTCTTGATTCATAATGTCCCCAGTCCGCTGCAGAAGCAGTTTGTATTGAGTTTAGGGGTAGTCATGGTAAAAAAGTCATCCAATATTTTGAGTGTAGATAGAATCATGCAAGGCAATTGTGTCGAGCTGATGAACAGCCTTCCGGAAGCTTCGATAGATATGATATTTGCCGACCCACCATATAACCTACAGCTCTCAGGCGATTTAACCCGCCCTGATGCCAGCCATGTTGATGCGGTCACCAATGATTGGGATCAGTTTTCGAGCTTTCAGGCTTATGACGAGTTTACCAAAGAATGGCTGATCGCGGCGCGGCGTATTTTAAAGCCCAACGGCACCATTTGGGTGATTGGTTCTTACCATAATATTTTCCGGGTTGGCACACAGCTTATGGATTTAGGTTATTGGATGCTGAATGATGTGATCTGGCGCAAATCCAACCCTATGCCCAATTTCCGCGGTCGGCGCTTTACCAATGCGCATGAAACTTTGATCTGGGCATCACAAAACAAAAAATCAAAATATACCTTTAACTACGAAGCCATGAAGGCGTTGAATGAAGACATTCAAATGCGTTCAGATTGGTTATTCCCGATTTGTAATGGCGGGGAACGGCTTAAAAAAGAAGATGGCAAAAAGGTACATCCAACTCAAAAGCCTGAAGCTTTATTGGGCAGGGTTATTTTATCCTCTACCAATGTTGGTGATGTGATTTTAGACCCGTTTTTTGGCACAGGCACAACAGGTGCAGTGGCTAAAAAATTAGGCCGTCATTTTATTGGTTGTGAGCAGCAAAGTGACTATATAGAAGCCGCTCAGGCACGTATTGATGCGATTGATCCGTTGGATGAAGAGACTTTAAAAGTCAGCCAAGGTAAAAAATCCGAACCGCGCATTCCGTTTGGAACATTGATTGAGCGTGGCATGATTGAACCTGGTACAATTTTGGTTGATTCCAAAGGCAATAATGGCGCGCAAGTGCGGGCCGATGGTTCGTTACAAGTGACTGAAGGCACGGGGTCGATTCACAAAGTTGGCGCTATGGTGCAAGGTGCAAGCGCTTGTAATGGTTGGACATATTGGCATACTTTGCAAGGAGCTAACCTGTCACCGATTGATGATATGCGCCAAATATTGCGCGACGAAATGAAGAAGAACGGAAATTAACCCTCAGCTAGTTTCCGTATTTTTTGCATGAGACTGGGCAAGGCAAACTCATCTAATTTGCCAATATTGACCCATTTTTTATTCTCCTGCAAATTGATAGCAAAGCCAGCTTCAGCAACCTGTTGAAGCTGGCTTTGCTGAATCTTCCAGACCTTTAGAACCAGTTTTATATGGGTGAATATATGTATCACCTCGCCTAAGTTTTGGCCTATATTTTGAGCCGCTAAATCTTGATCCAGCCAGTTGGTGGATGGGAATTCCATCATATTGCCGAGCAAGCCTTTTTCGGCGCGTTTTTGCAATAAAACTTGGTCTTTTTGGGCGTTTTCGACCCAAAAAATGTGGGCTTTTAGCTGTTTTTTGGGCTTTTTTGGGGTCTTTTTGGGGTAAAATTGTACGTTTTCATCGCCAGAAAGTGTACAAAAGCGTGAAACGGGACATGTTTCACAGCGTGGGTTTTTGGGTTTGCAGACTGTTGCGCCTAAATCCATCAAAGCTTGGGCATAATCGCCAAAGCGTTTTTTGGGTAGATATTTTTGGGCGATTTCATATATTTGCTTTTTGGCGGCGGGGAGTTTTTCCTCTAATTTATCCACGCGTGAAAAAATTCGTTCGACATTGCCATCGACCACATTGGCTTTTTGATTGAATGCAATTGATGAGATGGCGGCGGCGGTGTAGGGGCCGACACCTGGTAGGGTTAAAAGTTCGGTTTCGGTTTTTGGGAATTGGCCGTTAAATTCATCACATATATATTGTGCGCATTTATGCAAATTTCGGGCGCGGGCATAATAACCAAGCCCTGCCCATGCGGTGAGCACTTCATCTTGGTCGGCGGCGGCCAAATCTTGCACAGTTGGCCATTTTTTGGTGAATTTGGCATAATAATCTTTAACTGTGGCAACCACGGTTTGTTGCAGCATAATTTCGCTCAGCCAAACTGAATATGGATCGGGTGCAAGATTTTGCATGCCGCCATAATTTTTAATGCGCCATGGCAATTCACGACCATTTTTATCGTACCAAGTTAATAAGTTTTTAGAAAAGTTCAAATCCATCAAATAGCTATAGCTAACTAATTGGAGATTCGCTAAAATAAATTATGACCAAAGCGCCAAAAACTAAAATTAGCTATAAACGCACCCATAAGGGGTTGCGCAATATCAGCCGTTTGGCGCAAGATATTGGCCGCACTAGTTTTAAGAAACAGGGGTTTAATGGCATTGAGATATTTAAACAATGGCCGTTTATTGTGGGCGACCATTTGAGCCAATATTGTGCACCTGAAAAAATTAGTTGGCCACGCGGTCGAAGTGAGGTTGATAGTGACCAACTTAATGGTGCAACACTGGTGATTAAATGTTTGGGGGCTTTTGCATTGGAAATTGAAAGCCAAGCGCCGATTATTTTGCAACGTGCCAACATTATGTTTGGCTATGCGGCGCTGGGTAAAATAAAAATAAAACAAAGCCAAACCATTGATTTTGAAACAAAATATGTGGCTGAACCAGCGCCAATTGCATCTAAAGAGATTACTCAATCTACTCAGAATATTAAAAATACGGGATTGCGCGACGCGTTAAACGCCTTGGGAGCGCAAATTGAACATGGCGAAAACACAAAAAAATAATCAATTTATTTTGGGTAAACTATGATTGTGCTTGATTTTGCCACAATTGATTGCTTTGTTGTTGATAAATAAAAGACTTGTAGGGAGTTATAGAAATGAAATTAAATAAATTACTAGGATTTGCGGCGTTTATCATTGGCATTACATTTGGTAGTGGTGCATTGGCTATAGACACTGGCCCGCTGTTTGAAAATATTAAAGTCGAAGACCATGTGATGGGCAATGTTAATGCTGACGTGACAATTGTCGAATATGCATCGCTGACCTGCCCGCATTGTGCGAATTTTCATGAAAATACTTTTAAGGAATTCAAAGTCAATTATATCGACACTGGCAAGGTGAAATTTATTTACCGTAACTTCCATTTAGACCAATTGGCCTTTGCGGGCGCTATGTTGGCTGAATGTGCGCCTGATGATCAATTCTTTCCAATTGTTGATGTGATTTTTACCAATCAACAAAAGTGGATTAGGGCTGAGAAGCAATTTGCCGAAATGGTCAATATGTTGAAATTGGTCGGTTATTCTGACGAAAAGGTCAACGAATGTTTTGCCCAGAAAGAAACCATCTCAGATTTACTTGATGATAGAAAATATGCCGCTGAAACGTTAGATGTGAATTCAACACCGACATTATTTATCAATGGTAAAAAACAGAATGGTGGCGATACTGGATATGAAGCGTTTAGCGCCACAGTTGATGCCTTATTGGCTGAATAAATTACCAGCTATTAAAATTTAAAGCCGCCTTATTGATTTAAGGCGGCTTTTTGTTGTTTGATGTGGTTGATTTTAACGTTCCCGCGCTGGCCCTTCTGCAGGGCGATTTAAAACCGTTTCGATTTGTTGCATAATGTCATCAGGCAACGGGCCGAATTCTAACGAAGCGGCATTTTCACTGGCTTGTTTGGCATTTTTAGCGCCTGGCAATGGCAAAATATTGGGTACCTTTGCCAATAGCCAACATAATGCGCCTTGAGCCAAACTTCTACCGCCGACACTGATTAAATCTCGTATCGCTTCGAGCTGTTTTGCATATTCGACCGATGCTTGCCCGCCGGTAAAATAACCATCACCAATACCAGTGCTGTAGCGTACATCATCTGATTTTATGCTATATCCTGATGCAAATTTACCAGTGAGTACACCCATTGCCAAAGGGGAGCGAATTAGCTGCACTATATCGTGCTTTTGGGCAATTTGGCTTAGGCTTGGTGCATCAAAAAACACATTCATTGCGTGTTGTACGGCGCTAAAGCCCGCGCGGCCTGCGACAGCGTCTAACCTCTGTGGAAAGTCTGTACTCCAGCCAAATGAGGCAATCTGCCCACTTGCTCTTAATGTTTCGAGCGTATCAAATACAATTTCGGCATGCTCAATTTCGAGTGCATTAAGATGTAGCAACATGATGTCAATTTGGTCGCGTTTTAAACGTTTTAGGCTTTGTTTTACCGTGTCACGAATATATTCTGGGTCAAATTCTGCACCCGTCATTTGTTTGGTTTTTTCATCAAAACCATGACCAAATTTAGAAATTATGATGGCATCATCGCGGTTGCCCAAAACCTCGCCCAATAATGTCTCGGAATGGCCTGCGCCGTAAACGGCTGATGTATCAAATACCCGCACTCCTGCTTCCCACGAAGCTTCAATGGCTTGTTTTGAATCCACATCATTGGTGCCAGAATAGCCAACGGCAGCGTCACCCTTCCAGAAGGGGCCGCCTATTGCCCAACAACCCATTGCCATTCTGGGTGCATTTTTAATTTTTTCGGTAATCATTATTATTTCCTTTCAAAATTGGTGGATGTAAATTTATATGTAAAAAAATAAACTATGAATAGTCAGATATTTTGAAAGTATTGTTTCATAAATGAAATGAAAATAAACAGGCTTTGGTTGCCTTGAGACTGCTTGTGCAGTCGTTCGCGAGGGTGGTGATTTTGCATATTCATTAAATTGCGCATACCCATTAAAAAATTGCGCATACCCATTAAATTGAGGCGGCTTTTAATGTTTTTGACACTAATTTATGTAAATATAATGATGACTCTATTACTATTTCTTTTTTGAAGACAATTTCTATTATGAATTTACGATTTTCCCGAAGTCAGAAGCTAAAAAAATATTTTCAGACTGCCTTAATTTCTAGTAGCTCGTTTTTGCTTACGGGTTGTCTTGACTTATTTGAAGCTGCCCACCCCAAGGCGACCGTTGGGGATGATGTTATGGTGGGTGACGGCCAAACAAATTATTTTGAGGGTTCTTTGGGTGCTGATTCGATGGATGGTCAAGACGGAATTGATTTTGTTGAATATGACGATTCCCCCGTTGCGGTTCAAGTGAGCTTTTTAACTGGCAGAGGCACTGGTGGCCATGCTGAAGGCGATACATATAAAAGCATTGAAGCCGTTTGGGGCTCTGCATTTGCGGATGTTTTAACTGGTGGTGCTGAAGATGAAATATTTATTGGATATGGCGCGGCTGACACAATTAATGGTGGTGCGGGGATTGACACAATCGCATTTACAGGCTCGCCTGTGGGGGTGGAAGTTAACCTGACAACGGGCGTGGGCGTAGGGGGCGATGCTGACGGTGATACATATACCAATATTGAAAATATAAAAGGCTCTGGTTTTGACGACACCCTCACTGGCAATGGCGTAGATAATAGAATTGACGGTGAAGACGGTGATGATGTGATTAATGCTGGCGGTGGCGATGACACAATTTCTGGCGAGGGTGCTGATGTTATCTCTGGTGGTGCGGGAGTGGATACGCTGGTTTTGGACTATGCTGTTTCTAGTGAACTTACCAATATTGAAATTTTAGTCGCCCAAAATGCAATAGAAATAACTGCGAAAAACACTGATTTAACTGGCAGTTATTTTAGCGGGCAAATTGATTCTATTGAATTGATTTCAATTTCTAAAGCTGGGTTTTTTGGCACATATTATGAAACTGTTGACGTGAAAACCATTTGGAGTGTATTAACCTCCACCGAAACTGACAAATTTATCACTGAAGCAGATTTTTTAAATTGGCTTGGTGATGATGCCGGTTACAATTATGACGGAATTTGATAAAAATAAATCCGATCTGCTTACATAGTTTTCCCTACTAAATGAGACCTTAGTGCCAAGTTTTAAGCCATTGCTTAACAAAGCCTTTAACAAGTGTGGGAATCATGGCAATAATAAGGCTCAAATGCTTGACAGTGATTGACGTCTTTTATATATTTCGGCCAACTTCTTTTGTTTTTTTAGAATTGAGACGGATGACTGATCCTAAGACAGATAAGCTTAAAGAATTTGATGAAAAGCTGAAAGCGGCTAAAAAGCCAAAAGAAGTTAAGGAAAAAAGCCAAGAACATAAGGCGATGAGCAATGCATATGGATATGCAACCGAATTGCTGGCTGGGTTTTTAATTGGCGCGGTTATGGGGTGGTCATTAGATAGTTGGTTGGAGACAAAACCATTATTTATGATTGTCTTTATATTTATAGGTGCGGGTGCTGGCATTTTTAATGTCATTAAATCATCCAAACGAGATTTTGAAGAACATCAAAAGGCTGAACAACAGGCTGCTGATGAGAAAAAGAACAATAAAAATTAACGTTACGTTTTTTGATTAAAGGAAAAGCAAATGGCAACCACTGAAGATCATGGCCCGATGCACCAGTTTGAGATTATCCGCTATAAAGAAATTAGCATTGGTGGGTATGACATTTCTTTCACCAATTCTAGCATGATGATGGTGATTGCGGTTGTGGCGATTTTGCTATTTACGATTTTGAGCATGCGTGGCCGCTCTATCATTCCTGGCCGTATGCAATCACTTGCCGAGCTATCTTATGAATTTATTGCTGGCATGATACGCGAGAATATCGGCACAGGTGGTTTGAAATTCTTCCCGTTCGTATTTAGCTTGTTTATGTTTGTGTTGTTTTTGAACCTGATTGGTTTGGTGCCATATTCATTTACAGTGACTAGCCATATTGCGGTTACATTTATTATGGCGATGGCGGTATTTTTGCTGGTGACTATATATGGCTTTATGAAGCATGGTTTGGGCTTTTTGAAATTATTTGCGCCTGCTGGTTTGCCGCTTTATATGTATCCTATTATCACCCCAATTGAGATAGTCTCTTATTTAAGCCGCCCATTGAGTTTGTCTGTGCGGTTGTTTGCCAATATGTTGGCTGGCCATACGATGCTTAAAGTGTTTGCGGGTTTTGTGATTGCGCTTGGTTTCTTTGGTATTGTGCCTTTATTGGTGATTGTATTGTTCACCGGGTTAGAATTATTAGTGGCGGTTTTGCAAGCTTATGTGTTTGCCATTCTGACTTGTATCTATTTGAATGATGCGGAAAATCTGCATTAGTCATTAAATGAATTGAGGGAAACCTCAGTGAAGAATTGGGAATATTCCCATAATATATTGGAGATAAACTCCAATGACATTTTATCTTAAGGAGATAAATCATGGAAGCAGACGCAGCAAAATATATCGGCGCGGGTATTGCATGTTTGGCACTTTTGGGTGCTGGTATCGGTATCGGTAACATTTTTGGTAGCTACCTTCAAGGTGCATTGCGTAACCCTTCAGCTGCTGCTGGCCAACAAACAAACCTACTACTAGGTTTTGCGTTGACAGAAGCCACTGGCCTATTTGGTTTGGTTATCGCGTTTATTATTCTTTTCTCATAAGATTAGAATGACGAATTCGCTGGTGGGGCGTTAAGCAATAGTGGGTTATCCCTGCGTTTAACCCCCTCAGCAACTAACCTATTGTGATGGTTAAAAAATATTTCACAAAAGATTTTTTTAGGAGCAATCATATGCCTCAGTTAGATTTTTCGAGTTATTTGCCTCAGATTTTTTGGCTATTTGTTACATTTGGCGTGCTTTATATTGCCATGGCGAAAATTGCTTTGCCACGCATTGGCGA
This sequence comes from Alphaproteobacteria bacterium, assembly GCA_002400495.2. Lineage (GTDB taxonomy): Bacteria > Pseudomonadota > Alphaproteobacteria > Rhizobiales > OSC116 > OCS116. Next base: position 27,973 of record NVQL02000027.1, read on the forward strand.
AGTGATCGAAGAGCGCCGCGACCGCATTGCAGCTGATTTGGACAAAGCTGAGCGTTTGCGCGGTGAGACCGATGAGGCCATTGCCGCTTACGAAAAAGCCCTTGGTGATGCCCGTGCAAAAGCCCATGACATTGCACAGACCACCCGCGACAAGCTAAGCATCAAAGCTGATGCGAGACGGAAAAAAGTTGAAGCCAAATTAGCCACACAGATGGAAGAAGCTGAAGCTAAAATTGCCACTATGACTGACAATGCCATGGCTGAAGTGGGCGAAATTTCGACCGCAACTGCCGCAAGCTTAGTGAATGCATTGCTTGGTGAAGATGCAGACAAGAAAAAAATTAGCAAAGCTGTTAAAGCTCAGTTAAGCGCATAAAGGATATTAATATGTTACATGATCCTACATTTTGGGTTGCCGTTGGTATGGCTGGCTTTATTGCCATGTTGGTTTATTTGGGTGTGCCCAAATTGGCCGTTAAAGCTTTGGATGACCGTGCAGAGGCCATTAAGAATGAGCTAGAAACTGCCCGTAAGCTCAAAGAAGAAGCTCAGCATATGCTGGCTGAATATGAGCGCAAGCAACAAGCTGCGGTTGAAGAAGCCCAAAGCATTGTCGCCCAAGCCAAACAAGAAGCCGAAGCTTTGGCAGCTGAGACTGAGAAGAAGCTTACAGAAACTATTGATCGGCGCACTAAAATGGCCGAAAATAAAATTTTGCAAGCCCAGCTACAAGCCCGCAAAAATGTGCAAGCTTATGCGGCTGACATTGCGGTTGCTGCCACTGAAGAAATTCTGGCTAATGATTTGAGCAAGGCAAAAGCCAATAGTTTGATTGATGACAGCATTGCATCGTTAAAAGAACGCTTAAACTAAGTTTTTTCTATATAAGTATTAAAAGCCCGATGGTTGATTCTATCGGGCTTTTTACTTTTTTGTTGTTTTCCAAATGTATTTTGTTTCCAATGGCTTGAATCCGAGTTCTAAACAATTACTTTCGCTAATTATTTTATGCCCATCGTAAATTAATTTACTAGTTTATTGGTTTATCACCCAGTCTTTACGCCATTTAGGCGCGGGATAGTCATCTGGCCAATATTCGGTTTGTTTTGCTATCAACTGGGCTTTTACGATGTGGAAGGTTATGGCGCGGTGATTGACCTTATCATCACTGACTGACACATCACTCACAACCTCGTTTGCTTCGCAAATCAAGCTGTTAATCTTGAATTGCCATTGGCCATTAACGGGGTAATGGTTATTGATTTTGGCAAAATTATCGCGCCCAATGATTAGCTCGTTTGATTGTGGCCAATGGATTTGGCAATCCTCGGTTAGTGACTTGGCTGCTTGATAAAAATCATTGCCGTTCATGGCTTGCCAATAGGCTTGTACGATTTGTTTGGGGGTCATTTTAATGCCTTATTGTGCCGAATATTGAATTATTTTATATCAAATTTTTGAATTAGACGAGTGGCTATTTTAATGCGATATTTGGCTCATTTAATGTGGGTGTAATATGAAATTTGAAACTCCATTTTTTGTGACTTTGGCATGTGCATTCTCGTGGGGCATATTGACGGTATTGGGGCGGATATTATTGCTCGAATATCATTTTGCACCCGCGACTTTTACTTTTATTCAAATGCTATCGGGCGGGCTGGCGTTGGTGCTTATTGGGCGCAAACGGTTTAGCAGCATTGGGTTTAGGCCGCTTAAATATTTTCACACTTGGGCATTTGGTGGGTTGCGGATTATATCGGCGAGCTTTTATGTTGGCAGTTTGTTGTATTTAAGCGCTGCGAATTTGGCGTTTTTGGGCGCCTCTGCCGTTACGATGAGTGTGTTATATGTGTGGTTGACGCTAAAACGTAAACCACAATTAATTGAACTGCCAGGCCATATTGTTATTCTCATTGCATTATATTTTATGATTGTGCAATTTGACGGGCAGTTTAATAACCCTGCTGTGTGGTTGTTATTCGCCTCTGAAATTATCATCACCATTGCCATCACCATTGGTGAGCGCCACCCGATGAACCAGAATAATAGCAGTGGCGATACGCTTTATTTAACGGGCATGATATTGTTGGCAAGCGCCACTATTTTGCTGATTTTATCTTATTTTGCATCTTTATTTGAGGCGCAATTGCCTGATGATTTTTACCCGCAAATTCGCAGCCAGATTTCGCGATTTGCATTAGAAGATATTTTTAACCCATATGCTTGGATGTTTGGGTTTTTGACGGGTGCGAGCTTTCGGGCGGCGGCGATTTATTATTCGTTACGGTCGGTTAAGCTAACCTCTAGCGAGTTTTATTTGGGCTCGATGGCGTTGATGCCGTATATAAATTTGGCGTTTGAATATTTGGCTATGAAATTTGGATACCTGCCGTTGGTTGGGTTTAACCAAACTGAGTTTCTGCTGGGCACGGCTGCTTGTGCGGGATCGCTTTATATTATTTATTTTAAACGCAGCAAGTGATTATTGGGCTGTCCAGCCGCCATCTACTGGTAATGATACGCCTGTCATTTGGCTGGCGGCATCGGAGCATAGGAAGAGTGCGAGCTGGCCGAGATGTTCGGTTTGTACGAAGGTTTTGGAGGGTTGTTTTTCGTTTAATAAAACCTCTATCGCGGCTTCTTGGCTGCCTAGGGTTTTGGCTCTGTCATCAATTTGGGCTTGGATGAGTGGGGTTAGGGTGAAGCCTGGGCAGATTGAATTGACGGTAATGCCCTGCTCGGCGGTTTCTAGCGCTACGGTTTTGGTGAGGCCGATAATGCCGTGTTTGGCAGCTACATAGGCTGATTTGTTAACTGAAGCGACCAAGCCATGCACTGATGCGATGTTGATGATGCGTCCCCAATTATTGGCGCGCATTTTGGTCAAGCAAAGCCGCGTGGTGTGGAAGGCTGACGTGAGGTTGATGGCGATGATGTCATCCCATTTTTGGGTGGGGAAATTTTCTATCGGCATGACATGTTGAATGCCTGCATTATTGACGAGGATATCGACAGAGCCAAATTGTTGCTGTGCATCGGCTATCATCTGCTCTATTTCGTTGACTTTGAGCATGTTGGCGCTGCTATAGACCACCCTGCCCGTGCCTAGGGAATCTATGGTTGAAATGGCGGTTTTAATGTCGGCTTCGCTGCCGAAGCCATTTAGAATTACATTGGCATTTTGCTTGGCCAGTTCGGTGGCGATGCCGAGGCCGATGCCTGATGTTGAACCTGTTATGAGGGCGGTTTTATTTTTTAACATTTTAAATTTCCTTATACTTCATATAAGCTTAACAAAGTTTGGATAAAAATAAATCATAAACCATACTTATGAGGCTAAAATGGACATTAAAACCATCGCCGTTGTTGCGCATGATTCAAAAAAACAAGTGTTGCTTGATTGGATGGAAGAACATTATGCGCTATTAAAAGGCCATAAATTCATCGCCACTGGCACGACGGGTAGTTTGGTGAAGCAAAAATTTGCTAATATTGATATCGATATTAAGCTATCGGGCCCATTGGGCGGAGACCAACAAGTGGGGGCGCTGATCTCGACTGGTAAGGTGGATGTATTGATATTTTTTACCGACCCGATGACCGCTATGCCGCATGATGTTGATGTGAAAGCGTTGACGCGACTGGCCGTGGTTTATAACATCCCAACGGCCTGCAACCGCTCTTCTGCCGATTTTTTGGTTACCAGCCCGTTTTTTGTTGCGGATTATCGCATTAGCGATAATGACTATAGCCAGTATTTAGATCGATTTGAAAAGTAATAGGCTAAATTTAGCAGGCGCTAATATTTTACACCCATGTTTTTTTCATCGAATTTATTGGTTTCAATGCCTAAGTAAATGTAATTATTGTTGATGAATACTTAGATTTACTCACGGTATTTGATGTTTATATTTCTGATGGATATTATAAATCAATTCGAGTGAAAGCACTTTCGATTGCCACAATAAGGCAATGGTTTTGTTGCGCAAAATTGGTTAATATATTTTATTTAATCGGCTAAATTTCTTGAATTTTGGGCAATTATTGTGACCCAATTTTAGGGTTTTTTGGTGTTTATGAGCGGTGTAAATTGAGGGGTGAATTTGGGTCATGATCAGTCATTTTTATAGCGTGGCAGGGGCTTAGCGGGAAAGCGTGGATTTATCAGATTGCTTATTTACAAGTCTGCTGTTAGTTTAATTTAAGAATGATTCATCTGATTCAATCTGGGGCCTAGTAACCTCGTAAGTAAGTGGGGTATCGCCAATTCGATACATCATCTCGAGTTAGGATCGGGGTGGTGGCGCTATGTTCAAGCTCTTCGAGGTCTTTGGGCTTTGCTTTGAGCTAAAATCGTCATGGCTGACTTACTTCAGTTTACTAACACCCCGATCACCAGAGATTCTGGTGATCGATTTAGGTCGGATTTTTTGGCACCAGAGATTCTGGTGATCGATTTAGGTCGGATTTTTTGGCACCAGAGATTTTGGTGATCGAATTTTATTGGATTAAGGCCAGAGTTTTTGGCGATTAGTCTTGGCTGGTTTTTGGGGAAATAAGCAACGATAATCTATATTATTTCTTTCATACAGCGAGGTTTTGTAAATCTATTCGTGGAATTATGTTGGCTTTAGACACCAGCATAATGGGGGAAGCAGTAAAAGGTTGTTTTATCACGGCCTTTTACTGCAATCCATAAACAAAACACCCAATTGTTTAGGTAAGTGCAAATAAAATTTAATGTATATTTAAGACTATTTAAACTAAGCTTTCCGATATATAATTAATCAGATTGCTTATTTGTAATGCACCTGTTAGCTTTCTTATGATTTGATTCACTTAAATCAAATCGGAGCTTAGTAACTCCCAAGGCTAGTGGCTATATCGCCATTCGATATATCATCTCGAACTAGGATCGGGGTGGTGGCGCTATGTACAAGGCTAAGTTCGCTTAGGCTAAAAACGTCATGGCTGACTAGCTTCAGTTTACTACACCCCGATCACCAGTTTTTAATGCTGGTGATCTTTTTTTAATTTACATCACCCAAAACCTACAATATGCCCCTCGCCGCCAAACAACGTGCCATGCAGTGAGCGCGAGTGCGGCCGTTCGAAGCCGCTGCCAACGAACGCGCGGCCAGCTAGTAAGCCCAACTTGTTTGGGATTACGCACGCAAGTGCTAACAGAGAGCCTTAAGGCGAACGTATAAATGAGACTTCCAGAGAGCTAAAAGGAGCGCTAACTTTCTTATCTCTTTACAAAGTCTCTATTCGGATTGCCAATTTACAAACCAGCTGATAGTTTGATAGTGGGTTGATTCAGCAGAATTGATCTGGGGCTTAGAAACCTCTCAAAGTCGGCAGCCGCACTGCCGTTACCAAACTGCCATCTCGATTTAGTTCGGGGTGGTGGCGTTATACAATAGGCTCGCGCTGAAAGCGTCGCGGTCATACTTTGTGACTTTCTAACACCCCGATCACCAGAGAAATCTGGTGATTTTTTCTAAAGGGTGGATAATGTTTAAAGACTATTTGTTGATTGCTGCATTCTTATTTATTCCCGCGCTCGCGTTTATATTGCATGCGTGGCAGTATAATATCCGCCCGTTATTTATTCCGCGCGCTGAAATCGAAAAACTGGCAACTCAGCTTATCGAAATTCATGGGGATGGTGCGTATGATTTTGTTTATATGCACGAAGACCGCGCTTGGCGTTATGGCGAAACATATGAGCGGGGGAAATGGAAAAAGGTTGGCAAGGCGATCCGCAATAAGCAAACGCACTTATACGGCAGGCGTGCCTAGCCGCAAGTTCTGAGTTTCCGCCTGCCCCTTGCATCCAAGCAACGTGCGATGCAGTGAGCGCGAGTGCGGGCGTTCGAAGCCGCTGCCGACGAACGCGCGGCCAGCTAGTAAGCCCAACTTGTTTGGGATTACGCACGCAAGTGCTAACAGTGAATAGGCCGAAGGCCGTAGGAACGTATGAATGCAGACTTCCAGAGTGGTGGCGAGGGTACGCTTTGTGAAGTGGAACAAAGTAGAAACACGGGCTTGTATTTCTAGGGAACTTACTATAGTATAGGTTGTAATAAATTGCGTTTACTATTTTAAGATGATCGAGGCAAATTCTATGTCAACTTACGCCAATAAAACTTATGTCGCATTCGATGCAGATAACGACATTAGATATTATCGCCTCATGGAAGCTTGGAAAAAAAACGACAACACATCGTTTAATTTTTTCGATGCTCATGATTTAAATAATTTGATGTCTTATTCATCCGAAGAAACAATTAAAGCAAAACTAGCTGAACGGCTTAAGAATACTAAGGTGTTTATCTTACTAATAGGTGATTCGACAAAAAATTTGTATAAATTTGTAAGGTGGGAAATTGAGCAGGCTATAAAAAGAGGCATTCCAATTATTGCTGTAAATTTAAATGGAAAAAGAAGCATGGACTCTAATCTTTGCCCCCCACTTCTAAAAGATGAGCTTGCTGTTCATATCAGCTATAATCAGAAAATCATCGAACATGCTATTGAAAACTGGGAAGCTTCGGGACTTTCTTACAAAAGTGAAAACAAGTCTGGAGCGTATTACTACAAAGATGATATTTATAAACGGTATAATCTATGAACCAATGGTCTCTTAAGAGATGGTGGCATAATAGAAAATCAATTATCATTCATGTAATTGAGGGAGTTGCTCTATTCTGGTTATTTGTTGAAATTGCTAGTTATTCTACAAGTGGTGAAGTGGACAGTTTCTTAAAAAAGATTTGGGTATTCTCACTTGCTTTTGTAATAATACTAATTATTTCTTTCGTTTTAAACAAACCTAAAAATAGCTTCGCCTACAAACTTCGTGCTAAAGACAGTTTTATAGAAATAAAAGTAGGGGATGCATTTAAAAACCGTGGTGCACTAGTAATTCCCTTTAATGATCACTTGGATGTTTCATTAGGCGGAAATGTTAAAAAATCTAAAAGCCTTCAAAGTCAATTAATTAGAAAATATTATTCTGGGCGTGAAGAACATTTAGAAAGCGATATTTTTAGTAAAATAGATAAGTCACAGGCACCTGTAGCAATAGGAACAACCATTGAGATAGCACAAAATAATAAAACATTTTATTTGTTAGTAAATTCACGAAAAAAAACAAACAATCGAGTAGAATCTAACGAAGGCGAATTTATGCTAAGTATAGCTAAATTATGGCGCTACATTTCGTCTGAGTCTGGCAGGAACTCCAATATAACGATCCCATTACTAAGCACCGATCACGGCAGAATTAACACGAACCGCGTGGCTGTAATCAAAGAAATAATAGATAGCTATATATATGTATCAAAACATAAAAATGTTTCTGATAGATTGATTATTAGCATCCACCCTTCTGATCTTGAGAAAGGTGACATAGACTTAGATGATTTAGATGAGTTTCTTAAATTTTCCTGCAAGCATTATAAAGAAGTTACTTACTCTGATGAACCTGAAGGTCAAGCTATTAGTTCCTCAGTTACGAATAATATTGCTCAATAAAATCATTAGAATCAATCGCCTAAACAATAAGACACCCCCAAGCCTCCCCCACTCTGGAAGTCTCATTTATACGTTCGGCTTAAGCCTCTCTGTTAGCACTTGCGTGCGCAATCCCAAACAAGTTGGGCTTGCTAGCTGACCGCGCGTTAGGTGGCAGCGGCTTCGAACGGCCGCTGTCGCGCTCGCGGGATGGCACGTTGTTTGGATGCGAGGGGTAGATGGAAACTCGGGGGGTGTTGCTTGGTGGGGTGGTGGGTTG
>NVQL02000100.1 GCA_002400495.2 Alphaproteobacteria bacterium
CTCGCCAATCTAATTTTTTCATTCGAAAATCGAGATATCCAAGACAAGCAGCCAAATCAATCTGTGTTCTGTCAATTTCTACCTCAAAACCTTTGGCGATAAGTTCAAAACTCGATAGGCCTTTGATGATTGCGTGTTCCCACCTAGCTAGCCAATAAGTAGATTGGTGATCCGCAGGACGTTTTAATTCCATTGTGCTATTATAGGCGGCTTCAATCATGCCGTTAGCAAGTGCTTCTTGTGTTTTAAATCTAAAATAGTTTTCTTTATCATAAGCACGAAGTGGCTTGCCATCCACCTCGTCTAAATATGATGAAATAACCATACTGTCATAAATAAACTGATCATTTTCTAATTCCAAAACTGGAATTTTATTGAGAGGGTTTTTTTGATCGAATGATTTCGAGCCTTTATATGGATCTAATTTAACAAGCTCAACATCAACAAAAATTGATTTTTCTAATATTAATATTCGATTTTTTCGCGCGAATGGCGAGGTGTTATTGTAATAGAGTTTCATTGGCTTCGCCTCTAAAATGATGAAATATCGTCATGAAACAGTATAGTGAAAATTGAAATCTGAACTAGTTCATTTTAAAGAACCAAGCCTTCTATAAAACTGATATTCCAAATCATCAACTTTAGGGTAGTGGTTGGCAAATCAATTCGACAAAGCTATCAACGGCGCCATTTTTTGCTGCATCCGCATTATATATTGCCACAGTGTCCATAAAGCGGTTTTTGTCTTTTAGCTTATGAATATTCAACAAGTCCTGATGACGACTAGAATTAACCACCGACAGTGGTAAAAAGGCAATTCCAATGCCCGCTGCAACACAACCCAGTATGCCGTCAAGCGTTCCTAGTTCGTAAATATCTTTTGATGGATATCCTGAATTTTTCATCCAGTTATTTGCAAAAAGACGGTAAGAACTACCATATTTAAACGTAATAAGTGGCAAACCATATGCTTGCTTCTGACTGCCGACTGACGCATGAGACACCAGCACCATTTCTTCCCTAAAAGCTATCTTGCCGCAAAGCCGATCATTGCCAAAATTACCACCAATCAGTGCAACGTCTAATTTATGAGCCAACACTTGTTCAACAAGTTCGTCTGTCGCGCCCGACACCATATGAATTTTAACATCGGGGTTTAAATTACGATATGCCTCAATATACTTAGGTAACCTTACGGCGATGGCAGATTCTATGCTGCCAATTCTAATGATCTTTATTGAGTTTGAAAAATCAGCAATCGCGGCATATGCCTCTCTCTCGGCGTAAATCACTTTTTCAGCATAAGTTTTAAACAATACGCCTGCTGCGGTTAATGTCATGCCATTCCTACTGCGGATAAACAGTTTAGTGCCGAGGCTTGCTTCTAATGTTTTGATGCGGTTGGTAATGTTGGATTGCACGCAGTATAATTTTTCAGAAGCCGCGACAATTGTCCCTAAATCTGCCACACATATAAATGTCTTTAGCATTTTAAGTTCCATGAACCCTCACAAATTTGAATATTAAACTTCATTATTTATCACTTTACGTGATAGCAGATTTATAGTTTGATTGACAAATATAAAAACGAATCTTTATCAAATATCGAAATAGGCTCCAATGAATAAGCTCTCTAAAATGTGTGGTATCACAAGCCCAATATTTCAAGCTGGCATGGCGGGGCTAGCACGGCCAGAACTTGCGGCTAGCGTTAGCCAAGCAGGCGGACTTGGTCACCTAGGCGGGCTGCGTGTTCCACCTGAAGAATTATATAATTGGATTGCGGATACGAAGAAAATGACATCAAAACCATTTGGCGTTAATTTGGTTCCACAGTGTGGCGATCCTGAGGCCTTTGAAGCCTCATTTCAAGTGGTTTTAGAAACTCAACCAGCCATTTTGTCACTTTTCTATGGTGATTTTATGGATATCATTCCACGCGCCCGCAATGCAGGCATTATAACAATGGTGCAAGTTGGCTCAGTGGCCGAAGCTAGTCAAGCCATCTCTTACGGCGCGAACATTATCATCGCACAGGGAATAGAAGCGGGTGGCCACATTCGCGGTAGCATGACTATTCTCACTCTATTGCCATCGATTGTAGATATTGCAGGAAATACGCCCGTCATAGCGGCTGGCGCAATTCATGACCAAAGAACCGTTAGGGCGGTACGTTGCCTTGGTGCTCAGGGAGTGTGGTGCGGAACCGCCTTTTTGGCTTCAAAACAAAGCTACGCACATGACGGATATAAACAGAGGTTGATTGCTGCTAGTGGCAGCGATACAAAGCTATCATTTGGCAGCTCTTTTGGTTGGGAGGATGGCACGCCGCATAGAGCCATTTTCAACAATTCAAATTCGAGTGTTTCTATGGCTGGCGGTGTAAAACGAAATGACCCCTCTGAAAAACTAGATGAGCTCCACCTATATGCAGGGCAAGGCGTGGGCGCCATACAATCCATTGAAGATGCAAAATCAATTGTTGAACGACTTGCACAAGGGTTCGCAGATAACTGAGCTTGAATCAATTAGATATATTTTGGAGCACCCGGTCTACCATTTCCGATGCGCAGCCTAAATAATTAGATGGTTTAAGCAATTCATCAATTTCGTGTTCACCTAGCACTACATTGACTCTATTATCATTCAGCAAGCCTTCCTTTAAACTCTGTTTATTTTTCACGCACTGAATGCAAACCTCGTACAATATCGTATGAGCTTGAGAACGACCGACATGATTTGCCAATCCCATCATCACGGCTTCTGACATAACTAAACCATTTAACAAGTTTAAGTTATCTTTCATTTTCTCTTCGTTGACGACGAGGCCGTCTAGCAATTTAATCGTATTCTCCAATTGTCCCGCAGACAATACAAACGCCTCTGGAATGATAGACCATTCTAAATGCATCGCACCCACACCGCGTTCATGCTCTTGAACCAATGTGTCGTGCGAAAGTGCTGATTTTTCGCGCAATATTTTACCTGTGGCGATAATGGCTTGGCAAATTTTGGGGTTTCTTTTTTGAGGCAGAGTGCTACTCGCCCCTGCCCCCACTTCGAATGGCTCGCTAATCTCATTCACTTCGCTACGCATTAAGATCGCCACTTCATTGGCAATTTTTGCCAAGCTGCCACCGACAAGCGCCAGATAATTCACCAATTCAACCCAGTTGTCCCGTGCAACATGCCAACTTATATCTGGGCAACCCAAATCCAACTCAGCCATTGTTTCGTGAAGAACCTCAATTCCGCGATTGCCTAATGTCGCGTTTGTACCAACAGCTCCGCCAACTTGGCCAACCAATACCCGTTGTTTCAATTGCTCTAACCTTAACATATGTCGCTGCAATTCTGATAACCATATTGCGGTTTTAAAACCAAACGTTATGGGAGCAGCTTGTTGTTGCATGGTGCGCCCGACCATGATCGTGTTTTTATGATTACGGCTTAAATCGCCCAGAATATTTTGTAATTTAGTCAGCAAAACCTCGAACAACTCAAGACCATTGCGAATTTGCAACACCATGCCTGTATCAGTTACGTCTTGGGTTGTGCTACCCCAATGTACATAACGAGAGCTTTCTTTGCTGACGATGTTCGACAATTGATGCACAAGCGGCGGTATAGGAAGCCCAATGACATCAAATTCTTTTTTCATGGCTTCTAGGTCAAGATTATCGACCTTCGCCATCAAACTAATCTCTGCAGCCGCTGAAGTAGGAATGATGCCCAATCGCGCCTGAGCTCTTGACAAGCCTGATTCAAAATCAAGCCAGGCTTGCATTCTTTGCTCCTCAGAAAATATAATACGCATATCAGCCGAGGTGAACATATCTTTGAAATAATATGAATCTATGATTGAGGTTGTCATGAGATATCCTTCTATGACTTAGATAATCTTGCTTAAAAATAATTATGTTATTTCGGGAGAACAATTTCTGGGCCCATAAAATAGGTAGGCAAAAATGTAGAAATTATCGGGGTGTATGTAATGATGATGAGGAAGACAAACAATATAGCTACAAATGGCAATGAAGCTTTAACCACCGAATACATGGATAGCCCAGCCACCCCCGAAGTCACAAACAAGTTCAAACCGACAGGCGGGGTGATCATTCCAATCTCCATATTCACAATCATAATGATGCCCAAATGAATCGGGTCTATACCCAAATTCATCGCAATGGGGAATACCAAAGGAGCGACAATGACAATCAACCCAGCGGGCTCCATAAATTGCCCACCAATCAATAGGATGATGTTAACAAACACTAAGAACATAATCGGGCCTAAACCAGCAGACAGCAGAAGGTTAGTTATTTCTTGCGGTATTTGCTCATCAGTCAAAACATGTTTCAGAATGAATGCATTGGCTATAATGAACATCAGCATGATGGTCACTTTTCCAGCCTCAACAAGGGTGTCCATAGTGTCCTTGTGAAATATTGCCGACGCATAAAGACCGCATTTGTTTATAAAGCTAATGTTATTAAGTGATTCAATGCCAGCCAATGGCCCCATATCTCTATATACGAAATTTGACACAAGAAAGGCGTAGACTGCTGCAACGGCTGCCGCCTCAGTTGGGGTGAAAATACCGCCATAAATACCGCCCAGTATAATGACCACTAAAAACAGCCCCCATATAGCGTCACGCCCAGAATTCCAAATTTCGGCCCAACCTGCCCATTCTCCCTTTGGCATGTTTTTATACCGCGCAATAATATATATGCCGAGCATCAACATGCTCCCTGCCAACAAACCAGGCAACACCCCTGCTAAAAACATTCTACCTACCGATACATCCGTCGCAGATGCGTAGACAACCATCACAATGGAAGGTGGAATTAGTATGCCCAAAGTTCCAGCATTGCAAACAACGCCAGCGGCAAACTCTTTGGTATAGCCGAGCTCTTTCATGCTCACAATGACAATGGAACCAATAGCAATCACTGTAGCTGGCGATGAACCAGACAAGGCTGCAAACATCATACAGGCAAATACCCCCGCAATCGCCATACCGCCATGTAAATGCCCAACAATCGCGACTGAAAAGCGAATTATTCGTTTTGCCACCCCACCTGTAGACATAAATATTGAAGTCAAAACAAAGAAAGGTATGGCCAATAAGGTGTAATGTCCGGCCATCGCTTGATAAAGCGTTTGTGCCACAGAATCTAATGAAGCATCTGAAAAAAGCAGTAAAAACGCAATTGATGAAAAGCCTAAAGACACAGCAATGGGCACGCCAATCATCAACATCGCAATGATCATGCAAAATAATATTATAATCGTCATTTTTTTTGAAACCTATTCCTAATTCTTTTCTTCTATTTTGTCTTCGACTTCATGGCTCACTATAAGGCCATCTGTTTGATTTTTATAGATCTTCACAAGTATTTGAAAAATCCTATAAACCAGCATGAACATTGAAATCGGCAATATCACATAAGGTATCACCCGAGGTAATTTGTCATATTCATCACCAAAATTAATTGCATTCTCAAGGAATTTAAACATATCTAACATTGGAATTTGATCTGTAATGTAGAACGCTTTATCCCTTACACCTTCGGCAATCCCTGTTGGAAACCATCGTCCCAATGTGGGTTGCAAGCCTGCAAAAGGCGCCCAATAATCCCAAGCGCCTTTAGCCAACATCACCGCATATAAAAGGCAGATAGTTGCGGAAAGCAAGGCCATAATTCGCTTATGTTTTTGAGATAAAATATTTATCAAAACATCAACGCCCAGATGCGTCTTCACTTTAAATCCATAGCTGGCACCAAACAGCACGAGCCACGCAAATAGAACAAGCGTTAATTCCAACCCCCATATCAAAGACGAGTTAAACATGTAGCGTAATATAACATTGGCGAATGTAACGAGTGTCATTCCTCCCAATAGAATAGCAATCATAATTCGATCAAAATTATACGCTAAATATGATGCTGTTCTTTTGAGTTTTATAAAATTCGTATCACTCACCCAATGTTCCTTCTACATGTTTAACCATCTCAATTATGGTGTTTACAGTGCCTCATTAATGGCTTGAATGGCTTCAATAGTGTCTTTGCCAACTTCGTCTTCATACTGGCTCCACACTGGTTTCATGGCATCAACCCAAGCTTGTCTTTGTTCATCATCAAGTTGTTTAACAATACCGCCGCGTTGCAAGATCAATTGCTTGGCTGTTTCATTGACTTTAAACGATTCTTTGTTGCGCAATATAGTGACTTCTTCCAAAATTGTAGAAAGTTGGCCCCTAATTTCAGCATCTAAAGAATTCCACCAATCGACATTTGTAAGCACTAAATAATCGACAAGGCCATGGTTGGTTTCTGTGATGCTATGCTGAACTTCAAAAAACTTGCGGCCATAAATATTAGACCATGTATTCTCTTGTCCATCTACAACACCGGCTTGCAAAGCGCCATAAACCTCAGAAAACGCCATGGGTTGCGGATACGCGCCAAGTGACTTTATGTTACTTACAATCACCTCAGAGTTAATGACACGGAATTTTAAACCAGCAGCATCTGTCGGCAAAGTTAAAGGAACATTGGCAGAAATTTGCTTCATACCATTATGCCAAAATTGCAAACCAATTAAACCACGGCGTTCCATGGAAGCTTTAAGTTCATCACCTTGCTCTGAGTTTTGAAATTTATCTACCGCATCGATATTTTTGAACATAAACGGCAAATCAAAGATTCTAAACTTTTTAGTAAACGATTCAAATTTCGAAAGACCTGGCGCCGCCATTTGAACGGCTCCATTGAGTATCCCTTCTAAAACTTGATTGTCGTTAAACAATGTAGAATTTGGAAAAACTTGCATGCAAACCTTCCCGTCCATTTCCTCGTTCACCCGTTCCATAAACAAGTTAGCAGCTATGCCTTTTGGATGTTTGTCGACATTCACAACATGGCTAAATTTGATTACCAATTCGCCCTCGTCACAATTTGCCAACGCAGTTGTTGAGCTCAGAAGCATGGCTCCCAAAACAAATGATTTAGTTATTATTTTCATTTTTCCCTCCAGTTTAAATTGAATTAATAGAACGTTTGAGCAAAATTAGAACATTGTCTATATCTTGTAAATTGATTTTAAATGATATTTAAGTTCATTATTTTTGATATAAAATCTAAATATGCAGTTGAACTTCTCCAATCATGTAACTTCACATACTTTCTCGTGGTTATTTTTCACTTGCTTCAATAATTAGAAACACCCCACGCAAAAGTGGATTCTATTAAGGTAATTATGAAGTTGCTACTTGCGCAATTAAACTGTTTACAGCAAAGCAAACCTAGCTTTGAACACAGGCACTAACGCTTCCAATTTATTTTGAACTGTAATTGGAAAGAACCATCTAAAGCGGACAGTCGTATGGAAAGTGAAACAAGGATAGTGTCTGATGTCTTTCGGTGTGTTTGAAAACTATGACATCGTAGTAGTTAAGCCTGAGCTACTTGTCGGCTACAATGGGAGCTTCGATTTTCGATGAACCCGCACCCTGCACTTCATGGATAGTTGAGGCAAAAAATGCCAAACCTATTCCTTGTCACCCAGCATCCAACTTTACATATGTACCAATAATCTCCAATCTGGGGTCACATTATACATATTTACCACTGTAGTTAGTATTGGAGATTGGAAACCCAGAACAGTCCCGTCTTTACCAACTGCAACCGTACATTGGATACGGTCAGAACGCAAATATAGAAAGTGCATACATGATCAGGGTCACTAATCCGGTCACTTTTCCATTTCGTAAGAATCTCAGAAAGAACAATGCTTATGCCTTGAGCATCCTCGGCAGTGGCAAGTCTTATTTCCAATAATTTTTTGTCATTGTTGCTTAAATTCATTTAAAATATAGGCCCGTACTCATGAGATGATTGAGTGCGGATTTTTGGGATAAGTTTTCTGCACATAAATGCGCGGATCATAACATAAATAAGTGAGTCACTTTTAAACGCAATTACCCACCTAAGTGGGTCACTTTTGCATGCCAATTCACACCAAGTGGGACAAATTGATTTAAATAAACATTTAAAACCAACCCACTTGGTATGAAGAATAAGGTCGCTGACGAGTCCCCATATACAGTGTGCGCATGAAATCAAACGCTGCCAAGATTCTCGATTTTCAAAACCCTTGGCACTGGCCGTTCGGGGC
>NVQL02000113.1 GCA_002400495.2 Alphaproteobacteria bacterium
TATAGGGGTTGTTGAGCATGTAGACATCGCCTGATTGCATGTTGGGGTTTTGGGCGATGATGCTTTGCACGGAGCGATCCATCGAGCCTAGATGTACGGGCATGTGGGGGGCGTTGGCGATTAAAGCGCCATCGGGGCCGAATACGGCGCATGAGAAATCTAGCCGTTCTTTGATGTTGACGGATGAGGCGGTGTTTTCTAGCGTGACGCCCATTTGCTCGGCGATTGACATGAAGAGATTGTTGAAAATCTCTAGCATAACAGGATCGGCATCGGTGCCGATGGCGACATGTTGGGCGCGTTTTATGACGCGGGTGAGGACGATGTGGCCTGTGGCGATTTTTTGGGCTTGCCAGCCTAGCTCAACTGAAATTGTGCCATGATCTTCGATGATGAGGGCAGGGCCATTGGCGACTTGACCTGCATAGATGAGGTCTTTTTTGTAGATTTTGGCTTTGTGCCATGTGCCGTTTGAGAAAATCTCGGATTGATCGATGGGGGCGGCATTGCCGATGTGGAGGGCTTGCTCGGCTTCGGTTAGTTTTGCGCCGCCGCCATAGGCTTCGACATTGATGGCCTCGATGATGAGTTGTTTTTCGGGGGAGATAAAGCCGAATTGCTGGGTGTGGGATTTTTCGAACTGGGCGACCATGTGGGGGAGGTTGCCAAAGGCGACATTGATGGTGCTGTCGCTGCCTGCATAGCGGATGTGTAATTGTTGGTCTAGTTTTATGTCGTTTGATGGGACGTCTTGGGCGGTTAGTTTGGCTTGCATATTTTGTGAGAGTTTTTGGATTTCGGCTTGCACATAGGTAAGATTGTCGACGGTTAAATCTAACTCGATTGATTGTTGTTGGGCGGCTCTGATGTCAGCTAAGCCCATGCCGTAGGCGGAGAGTATGCCGCTGTGGGTGTGGAGGAAAATTTTATCCATGCCGAGGCTATCGGCAACTAAGCAGGCATGTTGGCCGCCTGCGCCGCCAAAGCTGGTGAGGGCATATTCGGAGACATCATAACCGCGCTCGACGGATATTTTTTTGATGGCTTCGGACATGTTTTCGACAGCGATTTTTAGGAAGCCTTCCGCAACATCGGCGGCTGTTTTGCCATTGCCGATTTGATCGGCCATAGCGGCGAATTTTTGTTTGACGATGTTTTCGTCTAAGGTTTCGTTTTGATTTTTGCCAAAGATTGGGGGGAAATATTTGGCTTTTAATTTGCCGAGCATGACATTGGCATCGGTGACGGTTAGCTCGCCGCCGCGGCGGTAGCAGGCAGGGCCTGGGTTGGCGCCTGCGCTTTGGGGGCCGACGCGAAAACGTGCGCCATCATAGGTGAGTAGTGAGCCGCCGCCTGCGGCTACGGTGTGGATGTTCATCATCGGGGCGCGCATGCGTACGCCTGCGACCTCGGTTTCAAAAGCGCGTTCTAGCTCGCCATTAAAATGTGATACATCGGTGGAGGTGCCGCCCATGTCGAAGCCGATAATGTTGTTGAAGCCTGCGAGTTGGCTGGTTTGGGTTGCGCCGACGACACCGCCTGCGGGGCCTGAGAGGATGGCGTCTTTGCCTTGGAACATGTTGGCAGCGGTGAGGCCGCCTGATGATTGCATGAACATTAATTTGCAGGTGTTGTTGGCTTGGTTGGCCTCGTTGCCTGCGTTTAATTCATCTTCGACTTGTTTGACATAGCGGCGTAGGATGGGGGAGAGGTAGGCATCGACCACTGTTGTATCGCCGCGGCCGACTAGTTTCATGAGCGGGCTGACCTCGTGCGAGATGGAGATTTGTTCGAAGCCGATGTCTTGGGCGATTTGTTTGAGGGTTAGCTCGTGTTCTGGGTATTTGTAGGCGTGCATTAATACGATGGCGAGGCTGTTAATGCCATTATCGTAGGCGGTTTGCATTTGGGCTTTGGCATTATTTTGTGCGACTTGGGTGAATTTTTTATCGATTTG
The DNA here is from genome assembly GCA_002400495.2 of Alphaproteobacteria bacterium. Taxonomy (GTDB): domain Bacteria; phylum Pseudomonadota; class Alphaproteobacteria; order Rhizobiales; family OSC116; genus OCS116. The sequence continues at coordinate 1,958 of NVQL02000113.1, forward strand.
GCCATCGGCGCGTGTGCGTGCTTCGACCTCGACTACTTGGGAGTAGAGCATTTCGGGTTTTAGGATGTGGCGGGCGAAAATGTCTTTGCGGTTTTGGTAGCCTATTTCTAGGGCATCGCGGAAACCTTGGTTGATGACGAGTAGGGTTTTGTCGCCTTTGCGTTCTAGCAGAGCATTGGTGGCGACGGTTGTGCCCATTTTTACGCAATCGATTAGATGTACGGGAATGGGGGTGTTTTTTGCTACATTCATTAGGTCGCGAATGGCTTGAATGGCGGCGTCTTTATAGCTTTCGGGGTTTTCGGATAGGAGTTTGTGTGCGAGTATCTCGCCTTTGGGGTTTTTGGCGACTATGTCGGTAAAAGTGCCGCCGCGGTCGATCCAAAATTGCCATTTATGATCTTGGGTGCGTGTGTTTTTATTGGGCATTATATTTACCTAAATTAGAATTGTTTGATCTAGAAAAACAAATTAGAAAGAAAATGTCAATAAATTATTGACAAATTATTATTGTTATATCATATTTATGCTCAAGCCGCGATGTTTGGGCTGTGAAAATTATAAATGAGGGAAAAATAAATGACTAAAATTATGAATAAATTTGCTGCAGTGGCATTGGCCAGTAGTTTTATGGTGGGTGTGGCATTTGCTGAAACCACTTGGGACATGCCGACACCTTATGGTGATAAAACGTTTCATACAGTGAATGTGCATGAATTTGCGGCTGATGTGAAAGCCGCGACAAATGGTGAATTGGTGATTAATGTACATAGTGCAGGATCGCTGATTAAGCATGCTGAGATTAAAAAATCTATCCGCCGTGGTGTTGTGCCGATTGGTGAGTTTTTCTTAAGCCGTTTGGCCAATGAAGATGCGGTGTATGGTGTGGATAGCGTGCCGTTTTTAGCGACAAATTATGAAGATGCTGAAAAATTATGGGCAGCCAGTAAAGGCAAAATATCTGAAAAATTGGCGGCGCAAGGCTTGATGATGCTTTATGCTGTGCCGTGGCCTTCACAAGGGGTTTACGCCAAAAAAGAATTGAATTCTGTGGCTGATATGAAGGGGCTTAAATTCCGCGCTTATAATGCGGCAACTGAGCGTTTGGCGCAGTTGGCTGGCATGGAGCCAACGCAGATTGAAGCGACTGATATATCGACTGCGTTTAGCACTGGCCGTGTGGATGCAATGATCACATCGCCATCTACGGGCGCGAATAGCAAGGCTTGGGATTTCTTATCGCATTTCCATCATACGCAAGCTTGGTTACCGAAAAATACGGTGATTGTGAATAAGGCGGCATTTGATAAGCTAGATGATGCCAGCCAAAAAGCTGTGCTTGAAATGGCGGCAAAAGCTGAAAAACGTGGTTGGGATATGAGTAAGGCTGAAAGCGCTGAGAAAATTGCTGTGATGAAAGATAATGGCATTATCATTGTGACACCGAGTGATACGTTGCAAGGCGAGCTTAAGGCGATTGGCAAGACCATGACGGCTGAATGGCTTGAAAATGCGGGTGCAGACGGGCAAGCCGTATTGGATGCTTATAATAAATAATGGAAATAAGAGGCGGGTGTGGTGCCCGCCTTTTTTATGCTTAATAGACGGGAGGCTGTGATGCGAAACATACTAAATGGTTTATACCGATTTTCGGCAATTTTAAGCGCTTTGAGCATGGTCTCAATTGGGGTCATTGTGGTGGTTCAGGTGGGGTTTCGGATTGTGAATTCGGTTTATTTTAGCTTGATGGATGATAATCTTGGTTTGTTATTTCCGTCATCTGCCGAATTTGTTGGTTATTTAATGGTGGCGACTAGCTTTTTGGGGCTGGCTTATACTTTGCGTAAAGATGGGCATATACGGGTGAGTATATTGCTGAATAATGTGCCGCCGAAACTACACACGATATTTGAATTTATTTGCCTGAGTTTGGGCACTATTTTTATGGGCTTCATATTCTATCATACTATTTCATTTGTTTATGACAGTTATGTTTATGATGAGGTTTCTTATGGCATCATTGCGGTGCCTTTATTCATTCCGCAATTGTTTATGTTGTTTGGCATTGGCGTGTTGTTTGTGGCGTTTTTAGATGATTTTATTTGCCAATTACGCGGTGTGGAGCTGAGTTATAAAGATGCGGCTGAGGCCGAAATTGGCAGTGGAGGGTTTGAGTGATGGATGTTTCGTTTTGGATGCCGATTGCGGTGGTTTTGGTTTGTTTGTTCAGCTTGTTATTGGTTGGGGTGTGGGTGGCGCTGGGGTTGTTTTTAACGGCGCTGGCCAGTATGTTTTTGTTTACGAGTATTGATGCGGGGGCTGTGTTGTCATCGACCATTTGGAGTGGCATTAACAGTTGGGAATTGGCGGCGTTGCCGATGTTTATTTGGATGGGCGAGATTTTGTTCTCGTCTGGGTTGTCGGAAAATATGTTTAAGGGGTTGAGCCCGTGGATGCGTAATCTGCCGGGGCGGTTGTTGCATGTGAATATTGTGGGTTGTGGGATTTTTGCTGCGGTGTCTGGTTCTAGTGCGGCGACGACGGCGACGATTGGTAAAATGTCGATACCTGAGTTGGAAAAGCGTGGGTATGATGAGAAGATGATTATTGGCACTTTGGCGGGTAGTGGCACGTTGGGCTTGCTCATTCCGCCATCGATTATTTTGATTGTTTATGGAGCGGCGACTGATCAATCGATCGCGCGGCTGTTTATTGCGGGCATTGTGCCTGGCTTGGTGTTGCTGTTGATGTTTATGGGTTATGTGGTGATTTGGTCGTTGCTCAACCCTGATAAAAGCCCTGATGCTGAGGCAAAAATGTCGCTTATTGATAAGATAAAAGGCACGCGGCATTTGATGCCTGTGGTGTTGCTGATTGCGATGGTGATTGGCTCGATTTATACAGGGATTGCCTCGCCGACTGAGGCGGCATCTTTGGGTGTGTTGATGGCTTTGACGTTGAGTTGGGTTGGTGGCACGTTGAACAAAGACAGTTTTAATGTAGCGTTGATGAGTGCGGTGAAAACATCGACGATGATTGCGTTTATATTGATTGGCGCGGCGTTTTTAACTGTGGCGATGGGCTTTACGGGCATTCCGCGCGAGCTTGCGGCGCATATTGGTGAGATGAATTTAAGCAAATATGAATTGCTGATTGCACTGACCTTTTTCTTTATTATTCTGGGATGTTTTTTGGATGGGATTTCGGTGGTGGTTTTAACCACTAGTGTGATTTTGCCGATGGTTGAACAGGTGGGGATTGACCTGATTTGGTTTGGTATTTATTTGGTTTTGGTGGTTGAGATGAGCCAAATTACGCCGCCTGTTGGGTTTAACCTGTTTGTGCTGCAAGCTATGACAGGGAAAAATATTTTTAAAGTGGCATTATACGCTTTGCCATTTTTCTTGATTTTGGTAGTGTTGGTGATATTGGTGACCTTATTTCCAAGCATTATCTTGGGGTTAGGCGCAGGTTTATATGGCGGATGATTTATGACAGATAGTGGTGAGACCCCTTTAGGTGAGATTAAATCGATTGTTTCTTCGGAACATTTATCGAATAATCATGTGGCAAGTTTGAGTGAGGTTGAGTTTGGCTTGATTATTGCGGGCAGTGCATTTAACCGCTGGATGGTGCATTGCATGTCGGCGGCTGGTGTGGATGATTTGGGCGGTTTGGATGTGCTGGTTTTGCATACGATCAACCATCGTAAAAAGCCTAAAAAATTGGCTGATATTTGTTTGGTGTTACATATTGAAGACACGTATACGGCTACTTATGCGATTAAAAAGCTGGAGAAACAGAAATTGGTTTTTAGCACCAAAAAGGGTAAAGAAAAATATATCGAAATCACCCAAAAGGGTGCTGAGATGTGTGATAAGTACCGCCAAGTGCGGGAGGCTTGTTTGCTACCTTCGATGGATGCAACTGGCAAGAGTAATGAAGAATTGGCTGATATTGCCGCCACTTTGCGGGTACTTTCTGGGCTTTATGACCAAGCAGCCCGCTCTGCGGCATCTTTATAATTAGCTATTGGGGAAAGCGGCTTCTAAGGCCACTGTCATCATGTCGCCAAAGGTTTGTTCGCGTTCTTGCGATGTTGTGTCTGCGCCAGTGACTAGGTGGTCTGAAATGGTGAGTACGGCTAAAGCGCGGCGGCCATAGCGGGCGGCTAAAGTGTAAAGTGCTGAGGCTTCCATCTCGACGGCGACATGACCATGTTCGGCAACGCGCATAAGTGGTGCCATATCGGTGGCGTAGAAACGATCGGATGTGACAACGCCGCATACGTGGTGCGGGAAGTTGTGTTTGACGGCAGAAGCTGCGGCATCACGCAATAATTCGAAATTGGCGCAGGGGGCGTAATCCCAATCATTCATTTCGCGGCGGTTGGTGCTGCTGTCGGTGGATGCTGACATGGCGATGACGATGTCACGCACTTTTACAGCCTTAGTTAGGCCGCCAGCGCTGCCGACCCGAATGGCGGTTTGTACGCCATAATCTTTGAACAATTCGTTGACATATATAGAGATAGACGGCACGCCCATGCCTGTGCCTTGTATGGAAACGCGGTTGCCTTTATAGGTGCCTGTAAAGCCTAACATGCCGCGCACTTTGGTGTAGCATACGGCATCTTCTAAAAAGGTTTCGGCCGCCCATTTGGCGCGTTGTGGATCGCCAGGTAATAGAATGGTTTCGGCAATCTCGCCCTCTTTTGCGCCTATGTGAATGCTCATATGTTGTTCCTTATCAAACCGTATATGTATAATTGAATTAGGGTAATGCAAAAGTGAAAAAATGCCAATTGAATAAAGGTTTAAGGCAGTAATAAATAAAATGATGGGAATAAACTTGTTTTTAAACGGGTAATGCCTATCTTTATTCAAATGATTATTGGGTGAGGAAAAAATATGTCGATATGGGGTAAGATTGGTGGCGCGGCTGCAGGTATGACTTTTGGTGGGCCATTGGGCGCACTATTAGGCGCTGTTGCAGGGCATTATTTTTTTGATAAAGATGGTGCAGAGATTAACCACACACATAATAAAACCGCTCACCCTGGTGGATGGGCCAACGCTAAAACCAGCAATTGGAGCCGCACGCAGCCTGAAGACAGCGTGATTTTTACCATGGGCATTATTGCCTTGGGCGCTAAAATGGCCAAAGCTGATGGGGTGGTGACATCTGACGAAGTGGCGGCATTTAAGCAGGTGTTTAAAGTGCCTGATGCTGAAGCTGCTAATGTTGGCAAATTATATAATGTGGCGAAGCAAGACATAGCGGGCTATGAAGCTTATGCTAAGCAATTGGCTGATTTGTTTCGCAATAAGCGCGCGACACTTGAAGATGTGATTGATGGCTTGTTTCATATTGCCAAGGCTGATGGGGTGATTCATCCTAAGGAAGTTGAGTTTTTAACCAATGTGGCGCAAATATTTGGTTTTAGCCAAGATGAATTTGACCGCATTGTAGCGCGACATGGTAGTATGAATAATGGCGGTGTTTCGGGCGAGGGTGACCCTTATAAAATTTTGGGTGTGACCCGAAAAACTGATTTTTCTGACATTAAAAAAGCTTACCGTAAATTGGTGATGGAAAATCACCCTGATAAATTAATGGCGCGTGGTGTGCCTGAAGAGTTTATCGAAATTGCCAATGAAAAATTGGCGCGTATTAACGCGGCTTTTGACAAAATTGAAAAAGAAAAAGGCTGAATATATTAATTGGCTTGATTTTTAGATCCTAAAAGTATTATGTTGCCGATGCTAGATGGCTGGGCAGTCGCTTGATCGTAAGGTTGAGAGGAAAGTCCGGGCTCCATAAAAACACAATGCTGGTTAACGGCCAGCGGGGGCGACCTCAGGGAAAGTGCAACAGAAAATAAACCGCCGTATTT
>NVQL02000007.1 GCA_002400495.2 Alphaproteobacteria bacterium
ATGAAAAAATTAGATTGGCGAGACCAAAATCCCACATTGGCCATTTGGTTTAGCGAATTTTCAAAAAGAGATTCCATGAAAATGACAGATCCAATAGTGCCATAATTTTTGTAGTTACTTACAGTTCAACAGCTTTAATATAGCTGATTTTGTTGGTTCGTGCCTAATTAGAGCGGGTTTAACAAGTATTGGGGCGTTAAATAAAAATACCCAACTATCATCACTAAAGGCAAAGCCATGAGGCAAATTGTTGATTTGGCGGTTGCTTATGCGCATTGTAGGCCAAATAATAGCGCTCTGATTGACTTTATTAGGGTTTTAAGTGCAGTTCCCACCAATGTTGCAGGCAACAAAAAGTAGGTAGGGGATGAAGCCCGCAGTTAAAAAGGCTGCAACTGCATAGCCTGCCAAACGTTTGGCCTTTCACACTGTTGATCAAAAATCAAACCTGGTATTAATGTATATATAATGACAAAGGGGCTAATTATGGCCAATAGCTCATATATAAATGTGGCTTTACTGCGCCCGACTACTGGGCCAAAAAAATAGTAAAAGGTTATAAAAATAGGTATGCTGCAAATAGCTAAGCCAAAAATACCGAAGCCTATTTTAAAGCCGGTTGACTTTTTGTTGCAAGCAAACAGCATGAATTCAAAAAATAAAATTTGAACAAGAAATAATACTAGTAGAGCTTTTGTTGTGGGTGACATAGAAGAACCTAAATTATTATCACTTGCTGTTGTTTATCATATAAGTTTTATAATGTAGTTTTTAAATGCAACTGGCTTAAATGGCTTTCAAAATACGCGGCGGACTATGGACGCACGGCCTAACCTGTTTGCCTAAGTGCTAAAAGAGGAGTATTCATTTTACTGTCAATGAGCATTTGAAATCGACACACGATTGGCGTTTAAAGCTGCCCCATGTACATCGAAGAATCTTTCGACTAAAACTTACAAAGTTCTGTGCACTAGGCGGAAGGCTCTAAAGCGTCAGGTTGAGTTGGATGGTGATTTTAGAACCACGCTTGTGAATTGGCATACAAAAGTGACCCACTTAGGTGGGTAATAGGGTGGAAGTATTCGGACAATCAGATCTTTTCCAGATTGTATTGGACAACGCACCAGCAGATATGTCACTTATAATTTTCAAGAGTGAATAAATTATCATTAGTAGTAAGGTCGGAATGTTTCGCTTTCTAGAGACATTCAAAACCACAAACTCTAGCGTAAATGTTGATTCACTTGTATTTGATAGATTTTAATACGTAAGAACGCTAGAATGACTTTTAAACAAACCTCTTCATTTCATACAAATGAACTTCGTAAACATATGAAAACAGATGCGTTGGCTCAGCTTAGTTTTTTTAAGCGTAGCCTGTCTAGTAATGGTGGTTTTGCAAGTTTATCTCGCGAGGGAAATGTTAGGGTGGGTGAACCGCAGGAACTAATCACCACAACCCGACTGGTACATTCCTATGCACTTGGTAAATTAGCGGGTGTTGAAGAGTGTGATGAAATCATAAATGCTGGCATGAAGGCTTTGTGGGGAAATCATCGCGATAAAGTCAATGGTGGGTATATTTGGTCTTTTACGTCTGATGGGGCAGCTGAAACTGACAAGCTTGCTTATGGACATATGTTTGTCTTGCTGGCAGCATCTAGTGCCAAATCCGTTGGGCATCCTGATGCAGATCGTTTGCTGGACGATGTGAGCGAAGTTATAACTGATCGGTTTTGGGATGAGAATGCTGGCTTGATGCATGATGAATTTAGACGCGACTGGAGTAGTTTTTCAGATTACCGTGGGATGAACGCCAATATGCATGGTGTTGAGGCGCATTTAAGTGCATTCGAAGTGACTGGGAAGCAGGTTTATCTTGATCGTGCGCAACGTATTWTGAGCTTTTTTGTCGATAAAATTGCGGCTTCGCGTGATTGGCGATTGGCTGAGCATTATACGTCTGATTGGAAAGTTGATGCGACTTATGAAGGCAATCCAATGTTCCGCCCAAAAGGCACGACTCCAGGGCATTCATTTGAATTAGGACGGCTATTGATTCAGGCTTGGGATTTGGGCGGACGTAAAGACGATGCAGCGGTTGCAAAAGCCCGCGCATTGATTGAAACGGCGCTGAGGGATGCTTGGAGACCCAATGGTGGTTTTGCGTATACGCTTGATTTTGATGGAAATGTTAATGTCAGTGATCGGTATTGGTGGCCTGTGACGGAAGCAATTGGTGCGGTGGCAACATTGCTCAAGCTTGGCGGAACAGAAGCTGATCAGGTTTGGTATGATAAGTTGTGGGATTTTGCGTTTGAGTGTTTTGTTGATGGCGAACACGGTGGCTGGATACCTGAAATAGATGACGATAATTTGCCTTGCGAAAAGCAGTTTATTGGTAAACCTGATATTTATCATGCGCTTCAAGCCGATTTATTTCCGTTGCATAAGGGTGTTTCTCGGCATTATGAGGGTATTAGAGGCGTCTTGAAATTATAGAAAAGCCTGTTGAAGGGCTTTATGCCGTTGCCAGAGTGTAATTCTATTGGCGAGAACATTGTGTTGTCGTCTTGTTTTTTCCGGGCTGTAGAAAAATCGATACAGTCGACTATATCCTTTCCTGCGCTCTTATGCCTGCGTCGATTTTACACTAAGTATGTTGTTGTGAAAACTTGGTTCTCCATCGGTTTTCATTGTACGAGGGACTATCTGAATAATACACAAGCAGTATTTACTAAGTGATTGCCCTGTCATTTTTTTCATTTATACCGACACGTATTCATCAAGGCCACGTTGCAGGTGCTGAGACATCGCATTTGTTGAAACCTGCTATAACCCAAAAAAATCACAATAGGTTTCTCCAAAAAACTAATTGACACAACCATAATTTATCTGCTAATACGCATTAACAGATCTGCTAATGCGTATTAGCAGATAAATACAACTCTGAGAAAAAGCCATGTCTGGAACCAAACGACTAACACAAAAAGAAATTGCTCGGTTGGCTGGTGTAAGCCAATCTGCTGTTTCAATGGTGCTTAACGATTCTGCCGCAGCGGCTGGTCGAATCCCAGAAGAAACACGAGAGCGTATCCATAAAGTCATTCGAGAAACGGGTTATGTGGTTGATCCTGTGGCGCGAAAAATGGCATCTGGTCAGAACCGTATTCTCGGGGTGTTTACTTATGAACCTGCATTTCCGAGTGCTCAATCAGATTTCTTTGCGCCATTCTTTCTTGGCATCGAAGAAGCCGCTCAAGAACTTGGCTATGATCTTTTGTTGTTAACTGGCTCATCAGGTAGCCGAAAAAAGATTTTCAGCGAAAATGTCAGACTACGTTTGGCAGATGGTTGCCTTGTTCTCGGAATGCAATTTAATCGCGATGAATTGGCAAGACTTGTTGGAGGTGACTATCCCTTCGCTGCCATTGGGCGACGCGATGATGCGGGTGGTCCTGTACCCTATTGTGGTGCTGATTATGTTTCGGCAACACATGATCTTGTTCAGCGAGCTAAAGCCCTTGGTCACCGGCGGCTGGCTTATGTCGGGCCAGAAGGTGGAGCAGAATCCTTGGCGGATCGTTGGAAGGGCTTTCTCGGCGCAACTGATGAAAATGCAGAACTGGTTAGTCGCATGGATTCGCTGATCCCAAGCCCAGAGGAAATGCTTGATGGGATTGTCTCATCTGGCGCGACAGCGGTGTTTTTCACCGAGTTGTCTGACGCAGTAAAAGTGCAGGGACTTGCACTTGCTAGAGAATTTAACATCCCAGAAGATTTTTCAATTGTAGTACTGGGACGGCATGCACGTGCAGCTGATACTGGCACACGTTTTTCCACTTTTAGAATTCCCCGAGAAGAAATGGGGCGTGAGGCGGCGCGCATGTTGGTGCGTCGTATTGAGGGCAATGAAGCTGCACAGCAGATATTGCTCAATTGTGACCTGATAGAGGGTGAAACCCTAGGGGCAGTGAGTGAAGGATTATGAGTAAATTGAGAGAATTTAAAACAGATGTACTCGTCGTTGGTGGCGGTCTTGGTGGTGTGGCCGCAGCGTTAGCGGCGCTTAGGGCAGGGCGTACGGTTGTGATGACAGAAGAATATGATTGGATTGGCGGTCAGTTGACCAGTCAAGCTGTTCCGCCAGACGAGTCATCGTGGGTAGAGCAGTTCGGCATCACTCGCAGCTATCGACAATTGCGCGAAGGTATTCGCTCATATTATCGCGATAATTATTTGCTCACGCCTGAAAGCCGCGCTTGTTCTGAGTTTAATCCAGGTGCTGGCTGGGTCAGTCGCTTATGTGCTGAGCCAAGGGTGGCTGTTGCTGTACTCGAAGCTATGATTGCGCCTTGGCGTGGTGGCGGTCAGTTGACCGTATTGCAACCCTATATTCCCATCAACGCTGATGTTGATGGTGATGTGGTAAAGGCCGTGACACTGAAGCAACGTAATACAGGTGAGTTGGTAACTGTTTCTGCAGAATATGTGATTGATGCAACTGAGCTTGGGGACTTGCTCCCTATGACTGGCACGGAATATGTAACTGGATTTGAAAGCCAGAGCGATACCGGCGAGCCGAGTGCGCCAGCAGAAGCACAGCCGAATAATGAACAATCGTTTTCGGTGTGTTTTGCAGTGGATCATGTCGATGGTGACCATACAATTGATAAGCCAAAGAATTATGATTTTTGGAAAACCTACGGGCCAGATTATTGGGGTGGGCCGATGTTAAGTTGGAGCGCTCCTCATCCGCGTACCCTAGAAATTGCAACACGCTCATTCACCCCAAACCCAGACGATGATCCTCGGTTGGTGAAAGCCGATCAGCGATTGAATGCCGGAGATTCAAATCTCTGGACATTTCGTCGAATTGCAGCTCGGCGTAATTTCGTAACGGGCACCTATGTTTCTGATATTTGCTTAGTGAACTGGCCGATGATTGATTATCTCGAAGGCTCTATCATTGATGTCAGCGAAGCGGAAAAGGAACGCCACATAAAAGCTGCGTCAGAATTGTCTTATTCTATGTTTTATTGGATGCAAACAGAAGCGCCGCGCGTGGATGGAGGGGTCGGTTTCCCAGGCCTGCGACTTAGAGGTGATGTCACTGGTACGGATCACGGCTTGGCAATGGCTCCATACATCCGCGAAAGCAGACGCATCAAATCTGTTACACGGATTGTCGAACAGGATCTCAGTCATGAAGTTCGAGGAGAGGCGGGTGCTGTCAGTTATCGCGACAGCGTTGGCGTGGGCATGTACCGTATCGACCTTCATCCTTCGACTGGTGGCGATAATTATATCGATGTGGCGTCTTGCCCGTTCGAAATTCCGCTTGGGTCATTGTTGCCCATACGCATGAAAAACCTTCTGCCTGCGTGTAAAAATATTGGCACTACACATATCACAAATGGTTGTTACCGTCTTCATCCCATCGAGTGGAATATTGGCGAAGTGGCGGGCGCGCTTGCTGCGCATTGTCTAAATAACGGTCTTACGCCGCATGGCGTACAAGAAAACGATAACGAACTCTCCGAGTTCCAAACCAGTCTTCAAAACCAAGGGGTCGAGATCCATTGGCCAGAAGCAAAAGCATACTAAATGTTCAAAAAAGGGAGAACAAAATGAAGAATATTTCAAAAAAACTAATGGCCATGGGAGTGGCTTGTACGATGCTGAGTGGCGGGATAGTCAGTTCAGCAATGGCAGAAGAATTGCGCATGACGATCTGGAGTGCAAATGAAGGTCATCTTGCATTGTTCAACGGCATTGCTGACGGGTTTGTGGCCTCACATCCTGACGTAACCGTCAAGTTTGATTCATTGCCATTTTCAAATTACACAACCACGGTAACCACTCAAATCGCGGGCGGCAACGCTCCTGATCTGGCATGGATATTGGAAACAACAGCGGCAGATTTTGTTAATTCTGGTGCACTGTATCCGCTTAACGATGTGCTGAATGCAGCAGATGATTATGACCTTGATGATGTGTCTAAACCACCACTTGGACTCTGGTCAAGAGATGGCGTCATTTTAGCCATGCCGTTTTCTACGTCACCGTTCGCGATGTTTGTGAATAATGACTTGATCAAGGACGCTGGAGCCAAATCTCCCAGTGAATTAATTGCTACGGGTGACTGGAATTGGGAAAACGCCATCAAAACTGCGTCAGCAGTGGGTGCAACAGGTAAAGCAGGGTTGATTGTTCGCGACTTCAAATACCAGAATTGGAAGAATTTAGCGTCCATCTGGAGTGGCTGGGACGCCGCACCATGGAGTGCAGACGGTAAGGATTGCACATTTGCCGAGCCTGAAATGGTCTCAGCGATGAATTTCATTCACGACGCTATTTTTGAGAAAAATGCAATCCCAGGACCAGGTGAAAGTGTTGATTTCTTTGCGGGAGATGCTGCTTTAACAATCACTCAAATCAGTCGTGCTTCTTTGCTACCCAAGGAAAATGCTTTTGACTGGGATCTCGTGCCGTTACCCGCTGGCCCCGCTGGCGAATATTCTCTAATCGGTCAGGCAGCCATAGGTGTTTTTGCTTCTAGTAAAAATGCAGAATTAGCTGCAGAGTTCCTCGCTTATATGACTAACCCTGAAAACTCAGCCAAGCTTGCACAGTTCTTTCCGTCAATTCGTGGTTCGTTGTTGAACGCGAAAACTTTGGGCGAGACGAACGCATTATTAAGCGAAGACCAATTGAATAAAGTTGTCATCGAAGGCATCGCTAAGGGCTCTGTAATCCCAGGACACACTGGGTTTGCGCAAATTGAACAAATTGTTCGTGCAGGTCTAGACGCCGTTTGGGTGCCAAATGCAGATATTGAAACAGCGTTGGCGAATGTATGTAGCCGCATTAAACCGTTACTTGCTCGCTAGCCACATACAATAGTGGGGTTCCGATCCGCTTCGGATCGGAACCCCACTATCATTAATCAATGCTGAAATTTAAGGAGCCACTCTCTGTCATGTCACAAGTAAGTCACGTTGTCGCAAAGTCAGATCGCCCTCGACCTTTATGGACGATAAAGCGTCGCGATCAAATCGCTGGTATGTTATTCATCGCGCCGCAATTGACCGGGATTATCGTTTTTGTCCTCATTCCGTTAGGGTTGGTGTTCTGGTATTCTCTTCATGAATGGAACGTTTTGGCGAATAGTTTTAAATTTGTCGGTTCGGCTAATTATAAAACGTTGTTGGCGGATCCTGCGCTTCCAGAAGTCTTGACCGCCACGGGTATCTTCTCTGCGGGTTTGGTCGTATTTAATATGAGCCTTGCATTGTTGATTGCAGTTCTTTTGAACCAAAAATTGTGGGGAATAGTTGTTTTTCGAACTCTCTTTTTCTCACCAGTGGTGGTTTCACTCGTGGCCTGGACAATTGTGTGGAGTTTCCTGTTGCAAAATAACGGGGGAATAAACGCGGTGCTGCAGACAATGGGCATTGAAGGGCCGAACTGGCTACGGAACCCTAGTACAGCGATGTTTTCAATTATTGTGATTCAAGTTTTTAAGAATGTTGGATTGAATATGATCTTGTTCTTGGCCGCTTTACAGGGCGTTCCCAAGGAATTGTACGAGGCAGCTCGTGTTGATGGCGCGTCAGCGTTTAAGCAGTTTCGCCGAATTACCTTGCCGCTTATCAGTCCAACAATTTTACTGACCTCTATAATTACAATTGTTGGCTCGTTGCAGGTGTTCGCTCAAATCGCGGTTTTGACCCAAGGCGGGCCGGGTATGTCGACCACGGTATTGGTCTATTATCTTTATCAGCAAGCTTTCCAATTTCATTTCTTCGGGTATGGGGCGACCCTCTCCATTATGCTCTTCATCATCGTTGCGGTATTGACATTCGCGCAATGGCAATTGCGCAAAAGGATCGTGTTTTATGAAAACTGATATGTCTATTCGCATGCGAACAATGCTCTACGGCTTAATGTGTGTTCTGCTGATTCCGTTTGTTTTTCCAACATGGTGGATGGTAACGTCATCCGTCAAACCGATTAGTGATATATTCGCTTTTCCACCAGATTTGCTGCCGCGTACTTACGATTGGAGCACCTATCAAAGAGTTTTTGAGTTGCAACCTTTTGCTCAACAATATTGGAATTCTGGCTATATCGCGCTCTTAGTTACAGCAGGAACCATGATTGTGTCCTCATTAGCAGGCTATGCGTTTGCGCGCATTCGCTTCCCAGGTGCAGATGCGATCTTCATGGTTGTGCTTTTGGGGCTGCTCATTCCTGCTGAGGTCACCATCGTGCCGCTATTCCAAATGTTCAACCAGTGGGGCATGATCAATACCCATTGGCCACTCATTCTGGTGCCTGTATTTGGTGCGCCGAGCGTCTTTTCAACTTTCATAATGCGGCAATTCTTCATTGCATTACCGATCGAACTAGAGGAAGCCGCGCGGGTAGATGGCTTGGGTCGCTTCACTATTTTTCGTAAGATAGCATTGCCACTAGCAAAACCGGCATTATCCGCAGTTGCGATATTCACCTTTCTTCATAGCTGGAATCTCTTTTTGGAACCGATCGTGTTCATTTCCACACCCCAGATGTTCACTCTGCCGCAAGCGCTCACTCAGTTTACCGACGCCTATGGCGGAGCCATGTGGAACATACAGCTCGCTGCAGCCACCCTCACTGCATTACCAGTTCTCATTGTATTCATTGTTGCACAAAAACAGTTCGTTGAAGGGCTGGCACACACGGGCCTTAAAGGCTGATCATATTTAGGAAATAAAATGGCAAACGTTACCCTCTCTCAAATCAAAAAACAATATGGCAACACACCTGTAATACACGGTGTCGATATAGAAGCCGCTGACGGTGAATTTGTCGTGTTGGTAGGCCCATCAGGCTGTGGTAAATCAACGCTTCTTCGAATGATAGCTGGTTTGGAAACAATTAGTTCCGGCACGCTGAAAATCGGCGATCGTATAGTGAACGACCTTGATCCGAAGGATCGTGATATTGCGATGGTGTTCCAGAATTATGCACTCTATCCGCACATGACTGTCGAGACCAATATGGGTTTTTCATTGGAACATCGCGGAGGCACCAAGACGGAAATCGCTGAACGGGTGAAATGGGCAGCAGAAATTCTTGACCTGTCGAATTTATTGAAGCGCTACCCTCGCCAACTGTCGGGCGGGCAACGCCAGCGCGTAGCAATGGGGCGAGCTATTGTTCGTGATCCGCAAGTGTTTTTGTTTGATGAGCCGCTTTCCAACTTGGACGCTAAATTGCGTGTTGCCATGCGGGCAGAAATTAAAAACCTACACAGAAAACTCAAAACCACAACAATCTATGTAACCCATGACCAAGTGGAAGCCATGACCATGGCCGACAAAATCGTGGTGATGAATGCAGGCGAGGTGTCACAGGTTGGTGCGCCGCTTGATCTTTATGATCGACCTGCCAACAGGTTTGTTGCAGGGTTTATTGGCTCACCCTCAATGAATTTTATCGACGGGGTGGTAGAGAATGGCCGCTTTACTGCACCTGGGATTGATTTGGAAACCCCTTCTTTTACCGCTGGTGAGACTAGTCGTCAGTTGATATGCGGTATACGGCCAGAACATCTAGTGATTGGTGGTGAAGGTATTTCTGCCGAAGTGAGTTTAGTAGAGCCTATGGGGTCGGAAACTCAAGTTACTTTTTCATTACCTGAAGGCACGATAGTTGGTGTGTTCCGCGATCGAATTGCAGCGAAGCCTGGAGACATTTTGACTTTGGGTGTTCAAACAGATGGGTGTCACTTTTTTGATCCACTCACTGACCTTCGCGTTGAATAATATGTGAGCTGTCCGTAGTGGCAGGTGCTCCACTTATGTGCATAATCGGCGTTTAAAATTGACCATCTATTTATGTCGCAATTTGTACTTTTATCTGTGGCTCGCTGCTTGTCAGTTGAACTTATTTTTCAATTCTAGCGGGAAAGTTTTAATCGCCAATAACAGATCAATTTTAAATGCACATTGACAAATACGATAGTAACTGCAAATTTTAACTCGCTTTTTTTGTAGCCGTGTTTGAAAAGTTAATCGCTATATATTATCGCCTCCCACACCAATATTATGTCCAGTGTGTATTAGTCGTTGCCAGCCTTTGCAGCAATAAACTAATTTAAAGTTTCGATTTTGAAGTCATTCTGAAGCTTATTCCAATGATTTCTCAACCCTTCTTTATGATCGTCATTCATCGGGAGTTTGTTAAGGGCGTCAGGCCATAGCCCCCTTGCTTTGTTCAGCGTGTCATCCAAATGCGGCTTGATCGCCCTCCATGGAATGCCTGATTTTTCCGCCCATGACTGAAAGTGCGCCATTGTGACTGAATACCACTCCTTCGTTTTGCCAAGGTTAAGCGCGTATTGGGTTTCATTTTCGATATAAACGCTGGTTGTCACAATATTGTAAGCTGGAGAAAGGCGCGGTGTGATTTGATCTGGGTATAGCAAGCTCCAGTTCTTAAGGTGAGTATCGCCATTTGCCAAGAAAATATTCACTAATAATCGTCTTGCAAACTGTTGAGCATCAGCCAGCCCATCACCAGAGAAGTCATAAATGACTTTGCCGATATTTTCATAATTTGCTGACCTGTACTTCTCGTGTGGGTGTTTTACCAAAATTTGCGCGAAGTCTTCCATGTGAATACGTTGATCATCTGCGCGCTCAAACCGCTTGATGGCGAAGGCTTGTTTTTCGTCGGGCAGGTTGATTTGCGGTAGGTTATCCAACTTATCCAGCTCAACGAGTTTGATTTCAGGAATATCAACGCCAACGAGGCCAGCAAGTGACATAGCTGTATATTCATTCAGCGGTACAAACTTATGCTTTGTCGATGGCGCTTTGATGATCCAATCACCCAGTACATTGCCCTTTGACAGATTATAGCGACCATCTTTTTCTTTCATAGAAAATTTCATTTGCACACCAGCTAAGGAAAATTTGTTTTCTTGAGTAAATTTATCGAACTTAACAGCCTTAACCTTACCATTCTCGTTGATAATCGAGTGGGCTCTCAGAAAACAAAGATAAAAAGGAAATAATTTAGGCATTAACATCATATGGCTGACGGGCTTTCTTGGTTAGGTCTTCTGAGCTTTGTTGTGCCCATTGCTATGCTTAATGGGAGCCAGAACTACTTAACGAGAAAATTGAAACTACGTAATTCGCAGACAGATTTTGTAACTTCAACAGCATGAGCACTTATTAAAACTTCATTGTCCTGAACTACAGGAGTAATAACGTCACCCATTTGAAAGGGCGTGGCACTAGAAAAGGTGTGTTTTTCAAATATTTTTCCTCCAATCAGTGATGCGCCGACGGTATATATTTCGACGCACAATTTCCATAAAATCACAAACAATCAATTAAATGATTGACATTGATTTTAACGTGTCATAAATTAAATTTATATGAACTATATTATTGAGCAAATAGTATGAGTTATTTTGAGTTCGTCGTTTCTACGACGTAATTTTGCAAGGCTGCTTGAAGCTTAATTTATGGTTCATTTAAAAAGAACAATAGTGGAGGAAAATAATGAAACTTAAATATATGAAAGCCCTTTTGTTGGGCGCTGTCATGGCGACTCAAGTGGTGGCAATTGCACCAACATATGCCGCTGACAATAAAGCATTGTCTGGACAGACTCTTTCGGTATTATTGCCGCCTTGGGGCACTTTGCCTAAAGAAATGACTGATAAATTTACTGCTGATACTGGCATTACGTTAGACAGTCAAACTCTTGGTTGGGATGAAATTCGCACCAAAATTGTAACTTCAATGATCGCCAACACAGCGCCTGCCAGCGCAACGGAAATTGACTGGTCTTGGGTTGGTCAATTTGGCGCTGCTGGTTGGTACCAACCTCTTGATGGTTTGGTAAACGCTGAAGCGATTGCTGATGCCCCAACAGCCAAAATTTTTGTTTATGATGGTAAGCAAATGGCTATACCTTATAATAATGATTTCCGTATACTCATTTATAATAAATCCCATCTTGATGAAGCTGGCATTGCGGCAGCACCAACCACACCAGATGAAATGTTAGTAGCGGCTCGGGCTGTTAAAAAAGCTGGCATTGCTGAGCATCCAATTGGTTTGCCATTATCTGCAACTGAAGGCAGCGCAACAGCTTGGTATTTGTTGACCAAAGCTTTTGGCGGTGATTTATTTGATGCCGATTTCAATCCTTTATTCACCTCGCCAGATTCAGCCGGTTATAAGGCTATGGAATTTGAAGTGAATGCACTTAAAGAAGGTCTTATTGACCCTGCTTCAACGGGTCTAAAAGATGTTGACGTTCAAGAACTTTTCAAAAGCGGTCAAACCACTTTTGATGTAGCGGGTTGGGCAGGTAGTATTTCTGTTTATGATGACCCTTCAAAATCTAAAGTGGCTGGACAAGCGCATTTGGCATTGATGATTTCAACCGTTGGTAAACCACGGTCATTTGGCCTGCCAGAAGCTGTTGGCATTCCATCAAATGCGGAAAACCCTGAAGCTGCTGCAGCATTTATTGATTGGATTCAAAAAGCTGAAACACAAATTGGTGCTTATGACTCATTGGGTAATTTACCACCTCGTTTGAGCGTGTTGAAAACCTTAAATGATGCTGGCAAGTTAAAAGATGGCGATGTGTTGATGGAACAAGCGGCATTTGCTGAACCATTATTTGCGCAAGGTACACCTGGTTGGTATCCTGAGTTTTCAGCTGCAGTGGCTAGTAATTTAAACTTAGCTGCTAAGGGTCAAATTACAGTGCAAGAAGCTGTTCAGCAAATTGCTGATCAAGCCAAGTCTGCAATGCAATAATAAAACTAACGACAAAATTAGGTCGCAATCGAAATGAATAGAATTTTAAATAGGTTGCGGCCTCTCCCCAAGCTTAAAGAAGCTATATTGGGGATGGGTTATGTAACACCTGTGTTCTTTATTATGGGGGCTTTGGTGGTTTTGCCACTCATCTCAACTATATGGGACAGTTTTTACAACGTGAACCCGATGCGTGCGGGCACACCTTTTGTGGGGTTTGATAATTATGCAAAATTATTATCCGATCCCAATGTTCAAAAATCTTGGACCAACACATTTATCTATGTTGCCATTACGGTGATATTAGAGACGGTGTTGGGAGTTGGCGCGGCTTTGCTGCTCAACAAAGTGAAATTTGGTCGAAGTTGGTTATTAGCCGCTTTGATATTACCTTGGTGCCTCCCACCAGTGGTCAACGCCGTGGTGTGGATGTGGATTTACAATCCGAGCTATGGCGTTTTAAATGGCGTCTTGCTGTCGCTCGGCTTGATTGAAGAGAATAGAGTTTGGTTTAATGATCAATTTACTGCTCTATTTTTAATTTCAATTGTACATGCGTGGCGCATGATGCCATTGACTGCCATCATCATTTTGGCCGCTTTACAAGCCATTCCAAAAGATCTTTATGAAGCCGCTAAATTAGATGGCGCAGGCCCAATAAAAATGTTTCGAAAAGTTACCTTGCCATTAATATCAGGAGGTCTAGCCATTGCGCTTAGCCAATCGACTGTGTTTGCATTTAACTTATTTGATGAAGCGTGGATATTGAATGGTGCGGGTTTAGATACGCGAACCGTTATGATTCAAGTTTACATGTCAGCATTTCAGAATCTTAAATTTTCGTATGGCATGGCCTTGTCAATTCTAGCCATGTTAGCTTCATTAATTGTTTCGGCAGTTTATGTATTGCGCATTTACCGTGAAACGAGGTTTGACTAATGTACATGAAGAACTTTAAAACCGTCATTGGCAAGACCAGTCTTATCTTTGCTGTTTCATTGCTGTTATTTTGGTCTCTAGGGCCAATATATTGGTCATTTGTCACCAGCATCACACCACCCAACGACTTGGTATCATCCGAACTGCATTTATGGCCCGAAACTGTGAGTTTCGAGCATTATGGCAAATTATTTGGCGCAACCAGTATATCACAGGGCAATGAAGTGCAGTCAATCTGGCCGCAATTCTCCAAAGCCTTTGCCAATAGTTTAGTCACTTCAATCGGCGCCACTTTATTGACTGTGTTGATCGCTGCTTTTGGCGCCTACGCTTTTGTGCGGTTTACCTTTCCGGGGCGTGATATCCTATTTTATGTGGTGGTGGCGACCATGGCAATTCCCGCTTATACGGTAATGATACCACTTTATCGGCTGATGATTTCACTGTCGCTCATCAACACTCATACGGGGGTGATATTTATCTATATATCAGCCTTTCTACCGCTAGCATTGTGGTTGATGCGCAGTGTATATCAAGCCATTCCAATTTCGCTCGAGGAAGCCGCTTATTTGGATGGTGCTGGCAAAACTTACACTTTAATGCGCATTGTATTGCCATTGGCCGCACCTGGCTTGATTGCGGCGGCAATCTTAACTTTTCTCAACGCGTGGGGGCAATTTATGGTGCCATTGGTATTTTCACCGACATTGGCGACCAAGCCATTGACTGTGTTGATACCCGAATTTGTAACCCGCAATTATATCGATTATGGCCTGATGAATGCGGCAGGCATTGTTGCCATTGCACCACCGATTATTTTGGTTGTTTTCCTCAATAAATATCTTGTGAGTGGCCTCATGGCTGGCTCAGGAAAATAACCAAAGATTATATATTATAAAGGATGCGCCATATGGCAAAATTGGAAATTTCTAACCTGACGAAAAATTACGGCAAAGTTGAAGTGATTAAAGGGGTTGATTTAACGGTTGAAGATGGTGAGTTTGTTTCGCTAATCGGTAGTTCTGGCTGCGGTAAGTCTACACTTTTACGGATGATTGCAGGGCTTGAAGACATCACTTCTGGCAGCATTTCAATTGACGGTCGGGTGATAAATGATGTTGAGCCTAAAGACCGAGACATCGCGATGGTGTTTCAAAATTATGCGCTTTACCCACATTTAACGGTGGCTGAGAATATGGGCTTTAGCCTGCATTTACGTGGTGTGCCAAAAAATGAAGCCAAAATTGCCGTCGAAAAGGTTGCCGAAACGCTTGGTTTAACGCCTTATCTTGATCGTGCGCCAAAGGCTTTGTCTGGCGGCCAACGTCAACGTGTGGCGATGGGCAGGGCGATCGTACGTAACCCACGGATATTCTTGTTTGATGAGCCATTGTCTAACCTCGATGCCAAGTTGAGAGTGCAAATGCGACTGGAAATTAAAGCTTTGCAAAAGCGCTTAGGCACAACATCTATTTATGTAACACATGATCAAGTGGAAGCTTTGACCATGTCCGATAGGTTGGTGTTGTTAAACGGCGGTCAGGTTGAACAAATTGGCACACCTATGGAAGTTTATAAAAAACCAGCGAATATTTTTGTGGCTAGCTTTATTGGTTCACCAGCGATGAATTTGTTTGATGGAATATTGCACCGAGACGTTGAGCAAACATTTGTAACCGTTCATGGCAATAAGATATTGGTGCCCAATTGTCCAAAGCTCACCAATGGCACCAAAGTTAAATTAGGCATTCGGCCTGAACATTTAAAATATGCAGCTACAGATAGCGGCAATAATATTATAAATATGAAGGTTTCAATGACCGAAACAACAGGAGCTGAAACTTATGCTTATGGACATTTTGGTGATGAAGCAATGACGATAAAGCTAAATGGCGAAGATGCCATCAAAAGTGGTGACAAAATATCACTAACGGTGAAAACGAATTTATTACATGTTTTTGATTATGTCACAGGCATACGAATTAATAATTAAGTGAAAATTAGCATTCACTTTTACATATAAGAAAAATGAGGAAAATTTTATGAATCCAACATTAAACAGTATATTTGAGCAATTTGATTTTTGGAAAAAAGCATCAATGCCTGCCAAACTAACAGATAATACATCAACCTATGTGGTGGTTGGCTGTGGGACATCTTATAATCTGGCTTTGTCAGTTGCAGCAGCATTGAATGCTCAAGGCTTTATAGCCATAGGCGTGCCAGCAGGCGAATGGATTATCAGGCCAAATGCATATTTGTCTGAGAATGTAAAAACCGTCAAAGTGATTGCTCTCTCGCGCAGTGGCGAAACCACCGAAACGGTGCAGGCAGCGAAAGCCAGCCAAGCAAGAGGGCAAGAAGTGATTGGCATCACATGTGAGCCAGGTTCTTCACTCAGCGCGGCATCTGATATACCTGTAGAATTTGCCTCCCACCCACAAGAAGGCATTGTGATGACTTGTTCTGCAAGTTTAATGCTTTTGGCAGGCTATGCTCTGGCGGGTTTAAGCATAAATGATGAATTGGCCAATCGCGCCGAAAAATTGGTGGCTGCTTTGGATGCTATTGACATTGCAGATTATTCACAACGATCACATTTTGTATTTTTAGGTGGCGGCACGAATTACGGCGTGGCATTAGAGGGCGCTCTTAAATTGCAAGAAATGGCAATTTGTTATACGCAGGCTTTCCACCCTGGCGAATATCGCCATGGCCCAGTGAGCTTGGTTGATGAACGCACGGCGATTGTCATGCTTTATCATTCTGAAACCGCGGCAGACGAAGCTATTTTGGTTAAAGAATTACAAGCTAAAGGTGCATGGGTATTAGGGCTTGGCGGGGCAGGGGATGTACAGCTGAACGTTGATAGTGAAGGCGATTTATCGGGCGCAGAAATCTTGCCCGCTTTGCAATTGCTTGGCGAGCGTTATGCTCTATCGCATGGCATTGACACAACAGCCCCACGTCATTTGACCAAAGTTGTGATGTTGGAGGATTGATTATGAACCAAGCTTTACAATATTTACTGGATTTGCCCACTCAACATAACAAGGGTATTCATGCTGGCATCACTTCGGTTTGTAGCGCCCATCCATTGGTAATAGAAGCGGCTTTAATAGAAGCCGCCTCTACTAATAGTGTGGCGTTGATTGAAGCCACCTGTAATCAAGTTAACCAAGATGGTGGTTATACAGGTATGAAACCACAAGATTTTAAAAATTTTGTGCTTAAGATCGCAGCTAAAGTGAATTTTCCTGCCGATAAAATATTATTTGGCGGTGACCATTTGGGGCCAAACCCGTGGCGCCATATGGATGCAGAAGTGGCGATGGAAAAAGCCACAATTATGACAGCAGCTTATGCTGCAGCTGGTTTTTCAAAAATTCATTTAGATGCCAGTATGTCTTGCGCTGATGACCCAAACCCATTGCCACCAGCAACCATTGCTGCCCGTGCGGTCGAACTTGCGGGTGCAGCCGAGGCAGCAGCACGCCAAAACAGTCATCCATCACCAGCCTATATTATCGGCACTGAAGTTCCTGTGCCAGGTGGTGCTTCTGAAGAGTTGGATGTTTTAGAAGTGACAACACCAACCAGTGCGGCTGAGACATTGTCGCTGCATAAAATAGCATTTGCGAAAGTGGGCTTGGGCGAAGTGTTTGAGCGCGCAGTGGGCTTGGTTGTGCAGCCGGGGGTGGAATTTGGTCATGCCAATGTCATTCATTTTGACATTGCTGGCTCGCAACAACTTACCGATTGGCGGATAAAAACCAGCTCTATTTTATTTGAGGCGCATTCTACAGATTACCAAACTTCCGAAGCATTAGCAGGTTTGGTGGATGGTGGTTTTGCAATCTTAAAAGTTGGGCCGGGTCTGACATTTGCGCTACGTGAAGCCTATTATGGGTTAGATTTAATTGCAGGCATTATATGTGATGGCTATGAAGCAGGTAGGTTGCCTGCTAAAATGGAACAAATAATGCTGAAACAACCCCAATATTGGCAAGATTATTATCACGGATCAGCAGGTGAACAATATCTGCAACGACATTATAGTTACAGCGATCGCATTCGTTATTACTGGACAAATAAGGCAGCACAACAGGCAGTTGATGAATTGTTTGATGCTTTGAATGGAGTGGAAATTGCAGAGACTTTAATCAGTCAATATTTACCACGTCAATATGCTCAGGTGGCACAAGGACAATTACCAGCCACCGCAACAGAATTAGTGATTGCTGCAGTTCGCGCCGCATTGACGCCTTATTCTAAAGCTTGTAGCGTAACATAAAATACAAAAGAATTGAGGCATCGTGACCACAGATCGTAAAGAATTGATACGTAATCACCTATTTGTAAAGGGTCAGACTCCTGTTCAGGATTTGGCGGAAATCATTGGTGCATCTTTAGCAACCATTCGTCGAGATTTGCTTGAAATGGAGCAATCTGGCTCGATAGAACGATTGCACGGGTCAGCTAGAATCGCCGCTAGTGCAAAGGCTGAGGTTGGGTTTGAAGCCAGAGAAAATTCAAATTTATTAGCCAAACGAGCCATAGCTGCAGCGGCTTCAAAAACCATCACACCGAATAGCACTATATTTTTGGACGCTGGAACCACCGTATTACAATTGGCACGGCGCATTAAATTAATGAATATGCCGCTGACGGTTTTTACAAATGGCGTGATTGTGGCACAAGAATTGGCACAAATTCCAAAAATTTCTGTTAATTTATTGGGGGGACGCATTCGGCCAGAAAATATGTCAATTGTCGGGCCTTTCGCCGAAAAAATGATAGCAGAATTGTGGTTTGATCGTTTGTTTTTAGGTGCGAGTGCCATTGCTAATGATGGCTGGCTATCCAGTTATGATGCCGATGAAGCGAAGCTAAATTCGCTTATGGTGGCCAGAACACAAAATATATCGGTGTTGACCGAATATCAAAAATTTGGCACACGCGCCACTTATAATGTGTTTAAACTTTCGGATTCTGCAAATATTATAACCGACCATGAAATCAATGCGGATTTTACCGCCTATGCTAAGGAAAATGGCTTAGACATCACCAATATAGCGTCCGAGCTTAATCATGACTGATTATATCGCAGCCGTTGACGGTGGTGGCACAAAGAGCTTGGGAGCCATTGTAAATAAAGCGGGGCATGTGCAATTTATGCCGATTGAACAAGGTTGCAACCCATTGGATAACACGCGATGGGAAGAGAATTTATTACAAACCATAAATCATTTCAAAAATTTAAATATTAAAATTACAAATATCACTTTTGGTATGCCTGGCTATGGAGAAATTGTAGCCAATGATTTGGCTGTGCAAATAGCTGTCAAAAATAGCGGGTTAAATGTAGAATCACAGTTGATAAATGATGTTGAAATGGCGTTTTATGGAGCTTTTTCGGGTGGAGAGGGCTTGCTACTACTGTCTGGCACTGGCTCAATGGGGTTTGCTCGTGGGCCAAGCGGTATGGTGCGTGGTGGCGGTTGGGGCGATATTTATGGTGATGAAGGTAGCGCGTTCTGGATTGGCCGCGCCGCTTTGTCAATGGCAAGTAAAGTTCTAGACGGTCGTCATGAAGACCAAGAATTTGTTGACGCTATTTTTAGTCAACTCCAAATAAATCTTGGTGTTTCTCCAGACCCATTGGATTTACTCAATTGGATTGTCACAAAAAAGCATAAACGTTCAGCAATGGCAAGTGTGGCTCGTTATGTAGATGTTTTGGCAAATCAGGGCAATGCCACTGCGCTACAAATTTTGAATGATGCGGCTTGGGAATTAACTTCACTCGGCAAAGCTTTGGCTCAGCGTTCAGGGCTCAGTGAGCCGCTTCGATGGGCGCATGCTGGCTCAGTATTCAATAGCCGAATTCTAACACAGGCAGTTTCAAAAAACTTAGGCAACAACCCAGTTATGCCAAAACTTAGCCCGATAGGTGGCGGGTTGTTACTGGCAGCCATAACAGCAGGTTGGAAATGCGATAATGAATTTATCCAAAATATTGCAGAAGCAAGTAAATAATAGGCGGTAGTGAGTACCTAGAAGAGGAAACGAAACTCGTTCACAGATTGTAATAAAAACCACCCTTGACACGTAAAAGATTTTAAACCAAGAATATGCTTAAAAGATCAATAAAATCATACAGGATTTGTTGAATCGGCAGTTTTTGCTCTTTGCAAAAGCGTCGTAAATAGAAATACAAAAAATGGAGATAAATCATGGTTTTTAAGGGACGCGAAATGCGCTCGAGGATTGATCAAGATGGCAAGCTGA
Source organism: Alphaproteobacteria bacterium (assembly GCA_002400495.2). Lineage (GTDB taxonomy): Bacteria > Pseudomonadota > Alphaproteobacteria > Rhizobiales > OSC116 > OCS116. The sequence goes on from NVQL02000007.1 coordinate 20,070, forward strand.
CACTCGCGCTAGAAAATGTATCAATCGGTGAACTTGGAGATGATGAGATTGTCGTGCGTATGGAAGCCGCGCCAATTAACCCAAGTGACCTGCGCATACTGCTGGGGCCTGCAGATGTTAATACGCTCAAGGCCGTTAGCGAGCAAGGTAAACCTAGACTTACGTTCACAGTCCCAGAAAACGACCTTAACACCGTTCGGGATAGGTTCGGTGATTCTATGGCTGTTGGCAATGAAGGCGCTGGAATGGTTGTTGCGGTTGGTCGCAATGCAAAAGCGCTTGAAGGAAAGCATGTTGCCATGTGGGGCGGCGGTATGTATGCAGATTATCGCAAGATTAATGCAGCAGATGTCACTGTCTTGCCCGATGGTGCGAATCCCGCAGACGGTGCATCCATGTTTATTAACCCTCTGACTGCGCTTGGTTTTGTGGAAACCGCACGCACAGAAGGACATAAAGCGATTATACACACCGCTGCTGCGTCTAATATGGGGCAGATGCTTCAAAAAATCTGTCTGGCTGATGGCATCCCGTTGATCAACATTGTGCGCTCGCAAAAGCAGATTGACATTCTCCAAGATATCGGTGCCACTTATGTTCTGAACAGCACTGATGAGGATTTCTCGGCCAAGCTTGTAGACGCTATTGAGGAAACGGGAGCAACGGTCGCTTTCGACGCGCTTGGCGGTGGGATGCTGGCTAGTGACATCATGCAAGCCATGGAATGTGCTGCGGTTAAGGCCATGCCGACTTATAGCCAGTATGGATCGAATACCTTCAAACAACTCTATATCTATGGGGCTCTGAGTTTAGGCCCAACCGTCTTAAACCGGCAGGCCTTTGGTTTCCAATGGAGTATGTCGGGGTGGCTTTTGCCGCCATTTCTTGCCAAAGTTGGTGAGGAGACCGCTGCCCGCCTGCGCAAGCGCGTGGCCGATGAACTCACGACCACTTTCGCAAGCCATTACACACGAGTCATCAGCCTAGCCGAAGCTCTTGAAACCGATATTTTGCGGGCCTATGTAAAAAAAGCAACTGGTGAGAAATTTCTCATCGATCCAACACGCGGATAAACGCACCCGACAATTTGCTCTACATTATGGGCGATGGGTACTTTCAATGGTGTATTTATATGAACAGGCGTCCTTATCTTACCGACGAAAGCCCGTTTTTATATCCGTTATTGGTCAGGTAATTCCTACTATTCATTTTTTCAAGCCATACCTGCAGTTGTTGCTTTTTTTAAGGAGTAACTGCAATCGGTGCAGAAAGTAGGATAGTAATATTTCCCCTTTTGATCTCGAAGCACTGTTCACGGCGAAGAGAATTTCTATTTAACGTAATGATGACAAGTGCGGGGTAACATGACCTAACTAGCATGCGAAACCATTCGTGCAAATGTTAGGTAAGGATATAGCTTATGAGGTTCATGAAAAAACAGACCTTGCCACACACAAGCCAAAATTGAGCAATTATACACATATTATTTCATATAATGAACCATAATTACAAAAAATAGCCATTTATTAAAATTATAATTGTTTTAGCGAGATGGTTGTGTAATTAGATAGGCACGGAAAAGTTACATCTATGCTCAAGGGGGGGTAGTAAATGAATCTACGTTTAAGCCAAGAACAGATAGTTTTTGGGCTGGCAGTCATGCTCTGCATTGGTTTTGCCATAGCTCTTGATGGGTTTCTTACCACTCATAATATATTAAACCTAGTGCGAAGCGTTTCAATTCTTGGCATATTGGGCGTGGCGATGGGGCTCGTTGTCATTGGGCGTGGCATCGACCTTTCACTCGTCGCGGTGATGGCCATTTCTGTGGCGTGGAGCTTGCAGCTTGCAGCTTCTGGAATGCCTTTGCTTTATGCACTCGCCTTGGGCTTTCTGTTCAGTTTGGTTGTTGGACTCATCAACGGTTTTCTAATCGCTTATGTAGAAATACCACCTATTTTTGCAACCCTTGCCATGGGCACACTGGTCTATGGTTTTGGCCGTTATTTTCTGTTTAATCTGGATGTACTTTATGTCCCAGATGATGCGGAATATATGATTTGGTTTGGGCAAGGCGTACTTTTTGGCATACCTGTACCTATTTTTCTTTTCGCCGCAGTTTGTTTCGGTGCGTATATTTTCCTTAGGTATACAAGATATGGGCGCTATTTGCGTGCCGTGGGCGATAATCAGTTAGCCGCGCGCATAACAGGCATTCCAGCACGGCCAATCGTGGTTATGCAATATATGCTCTCTTCACAAATTGGCTTTATAGCGGGCATCATCACTGCTGCGTCGGTGTTGAGTATGAACACCCGCATTGCCAATTCAACTTTTATTTATGATGTGATTCTTGTGGTTGTACTTGGCGGCATTGGCCTGTCAGGCGGTCGTGGTGGCATCCGCAACGTTATTGTTGGCACTCTGCTTATCGGTATTTTACTCAACGGCATGACCATTATGGACATCCAGTACACCGTTCAAAACGTCATCAAGGGCGTCATCCTTCTTTCCGCAATCGTGATCGACACGATCCTCAATCCTCGTGATGAGCAAACTGCTCAGCAGGGGGATATTTAATCGTATATTCAATGGGAGAAACAACATGCGATTTTTAAAGACACTAATATTAGCCTCGGCCTTTGCCGCTAGTGCTGGCACCAGCACCTTAGCAGCAGGCATAGATGATCCAACCCGAGCGCCTTATTATGACGCGTTCAAAGGCAAAACTGTGGCTTATGTGCCAGTTGCCATGGGTTTTGACCTAACAGAAGGTTGGGCAGATGGCTTGCGTTCTACTTTAGAGCCGCTTGGCATAAAGTTCGAAATACGCGATCCAAATTGGAGCACCAGTGTTGGCGCGCAGGCAATCACCTCGTTAATTACCGAGAAACCAGATGTATTGGTTGTCCATAATCCAGACGTGCAATCTTATGCGCGCTTGCTAAAGAAAGCTGAAGCCGCTGGTATATATGTTGTGCAAGTTAATATGCGTTCGAGCTATTCTACCGATGCATTTATTGGTGCCGACTACGTAACTATGGGCGGCCAAATTGCGCAAAGATTAATTGATCAATGTTCACCAGACAATGGTGGAAGTGGTAAAATTGCAGTGATCCAAGGTGTGCTCACAGCGGCTGCGAGTGCCTATCAAATGAAAGGTATTCTCGATGTTCTTGAAAGTCATCCAGAAATGAATCTTGTGTCAAATCAAGCAGCAGATTGGGATGCCACAAAGGCCAAAAATATTGCCGCAACAGTCTTGCAACAACACCCCGATATCTGTGGTTTTGCAGGTTTCTGGGATGTTATGGACATTGGTACATCAGCCGCAATTAAAGAATCCGGCAAAGATGTTTATCTAATTAGCCAAGGTGGTGGCGAGCAAACGGCTTGCGATGGTCTTACCAAAGGTACTTACTCTGAACTGGTTGTTTATAATGTACCAGGCCAAGCACGTGATATGGCAAATGTAATCAAACAATTGCTTCAAAATGGCAACGCGCCAGGTTCTACAAAGACCACACTTTTCACACCGCTTGATTTCTTGACCAAAGAAAATATGAAGCCGGGTGATTGTTGGAGCCTTCCTTCTAACGGTTAAGCATAATTCTATCGATACGAGTTGGTCAATTGGCTCGTATCGAATTTCGTCTAAAAAGGCAATTTATCATGTCCATATCTAATATAATTATACGCTGGCGTTATCGCTTCATACCCGATCACCTTGTTGGTGAAATACTGTCAAAAAACTGGATTGATAATGTTATTCCAATGCTTTTTTTGATGGCGGTTATTGGTGTTTTCGGCGCTGCCATTCCTGATTTTTTCAGTGCGGGTAACATCGCAAATCTCATGCGTCAATGGGGTGAATTCAGCCTCGTTGTGCTGGCTCTCACCATCGTAATTGTAGCGGGCGGTATTGATTTAAGTGTTGGATCAACTTTCGCTTTGGGCAATATAGTGGCGCTTGCACTACTTAATGTCGCCGAATGGTCGATGCCAGCTGTTGTGGTTGCCACGTTAGCCATCGGCGCGACTGTCGGTCTGGTGAACGGCTATTTAGTTGGTTATTTGAGGCTGCGAGCATTCCTAACCACGCTTGTGACACTTATCATCGTTCGAGCGATTGTTGACATGCTGCTATTGGAATATTCCATTCAAATTGCAAGCGGGTTTATTGATTCTGATGCATGGTATTTCTTGGGTGAAGGTTATATTTTTTCAATGCCATTCAGTGTTGTGGTCACGGTTATACTTGCCCTCATTCTTCATTTAGTCCTCAGCCGCACACGAGCTGGATGGCATATCCTTGCGATAGGCGGATCACGCAGATCCGCACATAATATTGGCATTCCTGTGCGTCGGGTTATTTGTAGCACTTATATTATATCTGGCACATTAGCGGCTTTAGCGGGCTTGCTTTTTGCCTCTCGTTTAGGCGGCGCTGGGGCAGATACAGGCATTGGCCTAGAAATCACCGCTTTAACAGCAGCCGTCATTGGTGGCAATAGCCTTGGTGGTGGTCGGGGCTCGGCAGCCAAGGCGATTATTGGTTCCATTACGGTGGTACTGATGGTCAATAGTTTGGTTCGTTTGGGCATAACCAGTGGTGCAAATTCGCTTTTATTGGGGTTTGTTTTGTTATTGGCAGTGGCCATCGACATAAGATGGGTCAAAAACCGTCTTAAAGTTTTATCGAATGTTTATGTATCACCGACACTGGCCGAATTGCCGCCTGCACCCGCCACTGTTGCGCCATCGCCTTATGCGGTTAATGATCGGCTTGGCACTGTGGAACAGATTGGCTTGGACGAAATAGATGGGCCCGAAGATGTCATTCTCGACGACAATGACAATATTTACGCTGGTGATAGAACCGGCAACATTATTAAGTTTTTTGCCCCAGATTATAAACAGCGAGAAGTCTATGCACATATTGGCGGTCGCCCGCTCGGTATGGCTTTTGCAAGCGATGGCTCCTTGGTCTGTTGCATCGGCGGAATGGGTTTATACCGCATCACAGCTGAACGTAAGGTTGAAAAACTTACCGATGAGACAAAACGATCTTTATTCTCGGTTATCGATGATTCTCGATTGCGACTGGCAGACGATTTGGACATCGCGCCAGATGGACGGATATTTTTTAGCGAGGCAACGGTTCGCTACGAAATGCATGAATGGGCTGTTGATTGCATAGAATCGCGCGGCAATGGCAGAATAATTTGCTTCGACCCAAATACGGGCGAAACAAGCACAGTCTTAAAAAATCTGGTATTCCCTAACGGCATATGTATGGCACATGACGGCCAGTCATTCTTGTTTGCAGAAACGTGGGCCTGCCGCATTAGCCGTTATTATTTCGATGGACCAAAAGCTGGCACTGTTGAGGCCGTCATACCTGATTTACCAGGCTTTCCCGACAATATTAACCGCGCATCTGACGGAACTTATTGGCTGGCGATTATTGGTGTTCGCACACCGACATTAGATTTGGCGCTTAAAATGCCAGGCTTCCGTAAGCGGATGGCGCGGCGCATTGCACCAGACGAATGGCTTTTTCCCAATATCAACACAGGCTGCATTGTTCGATTTGATGACCAAGGCACCATTATAGAAACTCTATGGGATTTAGGTGGTAAAAACCACCCGATGATCACTTCGATGCGCGAACATAAAGGCCATTTATATATTGGCGGAATATTTAGCAATCGCATTGGCAAGCTGAAATTAGATGGATTTGATCCACATTGGACGGGGCAAAAATCCTACTGGGGGCGTAAATGATGAACGGACTTATGCGTGTATGGGACAATCTGTTCGGGCTGGGTGATGCCGCCGTTACAGTGCCACCATTGGATGGCCCCCTGCGAGCCAATCAGAAATTAGATGAATCAAACGAGCGGTATCCGTTGAGCCAAGTCGATTGTCTTACAGTTGTTTCAAAGACACTTTTTGCCTCATCAAAAAATGCTATTTATACACTTAAGGATGACCAAGATTTGGATCTGCATAGCAAGTACCAGTCAGACATTGCATCTATCTTAGCCATTAATGAAGACAGCCTCGCCGTTGCACTCGTCACGGGTGAAATATTCATACAAGGAGGTGTTTTTGATGGTCGTAAGTATAAAACGTCCAAAAAACTCAATTGCATAACTGCATTGGCAATAAATGGCGCTCATCTTTACATCGCAAATGGATCGACCCATTACACATCAGATAATTGGCAAATTGACCTGTTAGGCCGAAATATGACAGGTAGCATTTGGCGGATTGATCTTGAAAGCAGCGAAAGCACCTGCATTTTAGAGGGACTCGCCTATCCCGCGGGTCTTGTTATTGATGAAGAAAATTTGGTTTATACCGAAGCTTGGAAACATCAAATCGTGAGTGTCGATATATCAGGCAAAGGTGAAGCGCACGTTATCTACGCCGATTTACCGGGCTATCCGAGCCGAATTATTAAGGCCGATGATGGTTATTGGTTAGCCATATTCGCGCCACGCTCTCAACTTGTTGAATATGTTTTGAGAGAAACTGCCTATTGCAAACGCATGGTAAAAGAGATTCCGCAAGCCTATTGGATTGCCCCTAAATTACGTTCTGGTCAAAGTTTTTACGAGCCGTTGCAAGGTGGCAGCGTCAAGCATTTTGGTCAACTTAAACCATGGGCACCAACAATGTCATCTGGGTTGGTTGTTAAACTAGATGGTTTGTTCCAGCCTAATCTCAGCCTTCACAGCCGTGCAGATGGGCACACTCATGGTGTGACAAGTCTGGTTGAATATAATGATAGCTTGTTTGTCGCCGCGCGAGGAGATGAGGTTGTGGTTTCAATTCCCCTTGGGAAATGTGGAGATGAAGAATGATACCTATTTTAGAAATCAAAAATGGCACCAAAGAATATAGAGGAATTCCAGCGGTTAAAGATGTGAATTTCACTCTAAACCCTGGAGAAGTACATGCCTTGCTCGGCGAGAATGGTGCGGGCAAATCTACCCTCACAAAAATGCTTTCGGGGGTTGTTGAACCGACAAAAGGTGAGGTTTATTTGAATGGCGAAAAACTGGTCATGAAAACGCCATTAGAAGCACTTAGCAAAGGCATTGCGATGGTGTATCAAGAAACCAGTCTGGTGCCGTCGTTAACCGTAGCACAAAATATTTATCTTACCGATGACAAAAAATTTCATCGCTTAAGAGGTATATATATTGCGGGTCAGCAGTTTTTGCAATCGCTGAACTTTCATGTCGATCCGACGGCTTTGGTTTCGAGCTTAGGGGCTGGACAAAAGCAAATGGTTGAGATTGCGCGTGCCGTGCATCACAAGGCCAAGGTGATTATTTTTGATGAACCAACTTCAACATTGACGCCTGAAGAAAAAGAACAATTTTTTCTACTAATCAATCGATTACGTGATCAAGGTGTTTCAATCATCTTTATTTCTCATGCACTTGAAGAAGCCTTGGAAATCTCGGATCGCATCACTGTGATGAGAGATGGCCAGCATGTGGTGACCGACATGACGGCTAATTTTACCAGAGATAAAATCATCAGCGCCATGGTCGGTCGCTCACTTTCGGGCGAAATTCATGGATCTAGTCAAGATAAAAAAGTTCGAATTGCGGGTGAAAAAGTTTTAAGTGTTCAGAATTTATCCATGCAAAATATTGTTCGAAATACCTCATTTTCTGTTTTTGCAGGCCAAATTACGGGCATGTTTGGTTTGATTGGGTCTGGCAGAACAGAGGCTGCGAAGGTGGTTTCTGGTGTGTTGAAACGTAATTTATTTCACGGTGGGCAAGTGCGGTTAAATGGGCGTTCAATACGTTATCGTGTGCCTAGATCGGCTGTTAAAGATGGTGTAATTTACGTCACTGAGGATAGAAAAATCGAAGGTTTTTTTGAAACCATGTCTATCTCAGAGAATATCTATCTAGGCGCGTTAGCAGGTGGGAGAACCAAAGCCAAGGGCGTCAATATGCGCGAAATGAAAGCCATTGCCAAACAGTGGATTGATGCATTAAATGTAAAAGCCATTAATGGCGATGCGCGGGTGATAGAACTTTCAGGTGGCAATCAGCAAAAAGTGGTTATCGCCAAAGCGTTGGTGCAAAAACCTAAACTGGTTATTTTTGATGAACCAACAAGAGGTGTCGATGTCGGCGCAATTGTTGAAATTCATAATTTAATTGATCGCTTGGCCGATGAAGGGATTGCCGTCTTGGTTATATCTTCCTACTTGCCTGAAGTGTTGCAATTGTCAGACCGTATTTTAGTGTGCAGGCAAGGCCGCATTGTTGAAGAATTTGAAGGACATAAAACCGATGAAGAAACCATTATGTATGCGGCGGTGCATTGATGCAGGCTGAATTTAAAACCACTCAATCTATATTAGAAGTGCACACAATTAAAGACGTGGAAAGCATTGAGAGCCTCTCATATGATGAACTTATGCCAGCTCACAATCTTTATGATTTACTGCTTGCGACATCAAGCCTAGTTGGCGATTCCAAGGCGTTAACCGTGCTAAATACGGCAAACCCATTGGATGTGGGCGCATCTTGGACACATCGAGAATTACTGTTTGAGGTGACACGACTTGCCAATATGTTTTGCGATTTGGATTTGACACCAGATTTGGGAGTGGCCGCATTTCTAACGCCAACTTTGCCCATTTTCTTCCCGATGCTTTTGGCAGCACAGGTGGCTGGTAAAGCCAGTGCCATTAATTACCTTCTCAGTCAAAATGCTATTTTTGACCTTTTAAACGCACAAAAAGCCACCATTCTTGTCATCCCGTCGCGGCGGTTTGATGAAATGTGTTGGGACAAGGCAGAGGGTGTATTTGAACATGTGCCTTCGTTGCAGCATGTATTGGTAATTGGCGGTGACACTGAAGACATTTCGGGCTTTGTGAATTTGGAAGAAATTATCCAACGCCATAAAGGTGAGGCGCTTGATTTCGTACCGACTGCAGATCGCGACGCTGTATGCGCGATGTTTCATACAGGTGGCACAACAGGCAGCCCAAAGCTTGTGCAATTGACTCATGGAAATCAAATTCACGCAGCTTTTAGTTTTGGTCAAGTATTTGGCTATGACGAGAATGAAGTGGTTATTAACGGGTTTCCATTATTTCATGTTGGTGGAACGATGACAGCTGGGCTTTCCGTACTCGCTGCTGGCGGTCATATCATTGTGCCATCTGCATATGCTTTGCGGCCACCATCTGTGGTAGAGGGCTATTGGGACATTGTGCAACATTATAAGGTAACCATGATTTGCGGTGTTCCCACCTCAATTGCCTCTATAACCAATTCTTGGAATGCAAACGTTGACACTAGCTCCGTCAGAATAGCGGTAACTGGTGGCGCGGTTTTACCTGATGCAATTAGCAAACGATTTGAAAAAACCACAGGAATAAAATTATTTGAAACCTATGGGATGACCGAGACAGCAGCTGCCATATCATTCAACCCTGGCCGCGGCAAACCAGTTGCAGGTAGCGCAGGAATTCGTGCACCTTTTTCGAAAATACGCATTGTGCGGTTAGACCAAATAGAAGTTGAGCTTTGCGATGTTAACCAAAGCGGTATTGTTCAAGTGCGCGGGCCACAGGTGTTTCCAAGCTATTTAAATACCGAGCATAATCAAGGAGTTTTAGACCAAGATGGTTGGCTAAATACTGGCGATGTTGGGTATCTTGACAGCGAGCAACGGCTCTTTTTAACGGGGCGCGAAAAAGATTTAATCGTACGAGGAGGCCACAATATTGACCCCGCCGCCATTGAGGACATTGCCGACCAATTTGATGGTGTCTATATGAGCGCGGCCGTTGGTATGCCAGATCAATATGCGGGCGAAGTGCCGATATTATTCATTGTGCCCGAAACCACTGTTAATCTTGATGCCCTAAAAACATATTTAGGCACTCACATTCATGACGCATCGGCACGCCCTAAAATTATTAAAATAATAGACGAATTACCGATAACGGGTGTCGGCAAAATATTTAAACCTGTCTTGCGTGACATGGCCATAAAAGAAAAAGTTCACGCAGAAATATTGAAAACCTGTGGCACAAATTCAACAGCAATAATCAAAATTGAACTAGATAAACAACGAAACATAGTGGTAGATATTCAGATAGATGATATCGAGCCAAACATGATCAGTCAGCTTGAATCTGTATTAGAACCTCTTGCCCAAACCTACGTCGTTAGATCTTCCGAAGCTGTGACGTTAGTGATCGAACATAATATTGCAACACTGACCCTCAATCGGTCTGATGCACTCAATGCACTTTCAGGTGATGTCATGCGCTGCATGAAAAAGCACTTTGATTATCTTACCACGCTTTCAGAACTTCGGGTGATTATCTTGACAGGGGCGGGGCGGGCATTTTGTGCAGGCGGTGACTTAATTGAGTTTGAACAATCGCTGCTTTCAGACAAGCAAACACTGCTCAATTCTTTACGTTATAACCAGAAAATTCTTCAGCAAGTTGAAGACATTGCCGTGCCAGTCATTGCAGCCGTCAATGGTGTCGCTGTCGCTGGTGGCCTAGAATTGCTTTTATGCTGCGACATCATCATTGCAGCCAAACGTGCCAAAATTGGCGACGGACACACCCAATATGGCATCGTTCCAGCAGGTGGTGGCACCGTGCGCCTCATGGAAAAAATATCCCCAAACCACGCAGCCCAACTTTTTTACACCGCCGATTTGGTCGATGCCGAAACATTACGCGAATGGGGATTGGTAAATGAAGTCGTCGCTGATGAACGATTAATGTCCCGTGCCATGGAAATCGCCAAGAAAATCTGCAAACGTAGCCCTGAAGCCATTCGCCATACCAAGGCATTAATTAACCCAGCCATTCATTCCAAGAATCGGAAACATCGGTTTGAAGCCGAACTTGAACATTTTGTCGAACATATGGACGGTGATGATTTGGCAAACGGACTACAGGCATTTCGGTTGAAACAAGACGTAAATTATTAGCGTTGCCACTGTTTTTCAGTGATCTGGTAGGCTAAAAACACCCGATCCCCTAAGAGCTTCTGCTGCATCGGCGATACGTGGGCCAAGGTCTGTCTCAAAATGCTCAGGAACGGCACTATAGCTGGGTAAACCGAGGGCAATTGAGACACAAAGCCCATCATCTGTGATGCCCAATGGCGCAGCGGTGGCAACAAGGCTTGGCCGCCAGTCGCCATAGGATACACAGAAACCTTGTTTGTGACAGCGGCTAATGGCTGCATTAGTTTTTTCCTCAAAGGCAGAGAATTCCTTTGGATGCAGAGAATTAAGTTGAGCTATTTTATCGGTATAGCGCTGGCCGCGTAACATTGAAAGAAGTGACCAGCCAGATGCAGAACGATGCAAAGGCCCTGTTTGCCCTATATCTGGAATATATGGCCATGCTGGTGGAATGCCAGTGGTTTGAACATGCACGAATGAATCCACAGACATAACACAAATTGACGCAGCACCTCCGCACATATCCGCAAGTTCTTGAATCGGGCCCAACACCTCATATCGCCACGGCATACCAGAAAGCACTGGATAATTAAGTGCCAGCATTTTGGGAGCGAGCTGAAAAGCACCTTTGGTATCACGCCGCAAATAACCAATGTGAACCAATGTTTTACATAAACGTGAAACTGTAGGGCGGCTAAAGCCAAGTCTTCGAGCAATCTCGGCATTGGTTAACGCACGGTCGCTAGAAGTGAAGCATTGTAATATTTCTATGCCTCGAATTAGCGTCGATGATAAAGAAACATCTTGTGAGCTTTCCGCATCAAATAGCTTGCTGTCTTTCTCTAAACTATTCAAATTATCGCGGTTTTTACTCATATAAAACCCTTTCAGCGTTATAGCTTTTTCACATCCCCTATATTGAGGTTAGTGATCTTCTTATAGCTGAAATTGTAGAAAGCAGCCAGCATATTAGTTTCTGAATAGGTTAGTTTAACAATTGTAAGGTATAAATGAATAAAGGTTAAAACTAGCATTTTTTTCTTTAACCAATGCGCCTCAATATTGACATAACAGGGGTGAAATTAATTTAAATTAAGAAACCATTCCACCTAGGTAAAAACCCGACAGGCACAAGGTTGTCGAAACCCTCATCACCCTTTGGCGGTCCTTGCAGGCCTTAATCTAGATTTCAAAAGCAACATCGACAATCGCAAAAAGGGTATTGAGGAATATATAACCAGTCTTAACAAGAAAAGGAAACGGCATGTAAAAGTCAATTTCCCCTTCTTGGATGGTGGGTATCAAACCAATGCGCGTGGAACGGAAACTTTTGGCCATATTTATTACATAGCCGACGATGTTCGTTGGCCACGCGGGCGTCACAACGGATTAGCTGGCACCTTAGGTGCCACTCAATTTGATTATGGGATGTTCGATTTCATAAAACTATTTGTTGATGCAGGTCCGGGAAAATTGGTTGATGGTTTCTGGAATTAATTTTCCTGATACGCCTGTTGTTTCGATGAGAAGTTCATTTTCTATCAGCGTTATCGTGATAAGGCCAGAATAAGTTGATTTGTATTTTCCAGCATATTCTTCTAGCTGATTGTTGCTGAGTTTAATAGCCGTAGACGAGGCATTAAACTTAGCTTCTTGATGGTCGTAACTTATAACCCGCGTCATGTGCCAACCATTAGCAGATAAGCGCCATATATGGGAGAAGGCAGCAGTTGAAACCAATCTGTCCTTTTGATAAAATCGATGTTGACCCATTAGCAAAGCACCATATGCTTTCAAAGGGTAATATTTTAGTGACTGTTCAACCTCTTCGCGTTTGAGAATGTTTTGGCCTGAAGCACAAAGGTTATCTTTCATTGATTTAATCACACTATCTGAAGAGGACGAATAATCGTTTTTATTATGAAAAAACTCGACATCATCTGCTAGATATTTTTTCAGGTCTTTTAGGTCACATGCATTAAATGCCTGCCAAAACTTAGCATCCAGCTTTCGCAATGTGTTTTCATCAGCTTGTGCCGTTGGAGCCAAGCCAATCAGGAGCGAGAATAACAATATAAGTTTAAGTTTTTTCATGTTTGTATCACTTTCTATAAGGTAAAAGGAACCCATGCCCCATCCGCTAGGAAGGGGGGGATGGTCTTTTTTGGGTGGTTGAGGTAGAAACTGGTTAAGGTATAGGGCGGTTATTCGGTCTATATTTCCAAAGTCTAAATAGGCTATTACTGCAATATATCATCATACCAATTGAAATGGTTTCGATGAAAATCAGTTCAATATGTTGAATAGATTTATCAAAATCTATGGATATAATGAGGCCAAATAGAACAGTCAAGCTTAGAAAAATACCAGAAGATATTTTGTCTCGATGGACACTACGTTCGGTTTGAGCCTCTAGGTTTCGTTTGTTATATAACTCTATTTTTGCCATAACAGACACTTCAAATTCAGGCAAATTGTGCGTTGTGGTAGGTTTGGCTTGTTGTAGAATTTTTTTCAGATTCTGTTCACTGAGCAACATAGGATTTTATCTCCTTATATTTGGTTTTTTTGGCTAAAGCTGAGAACTTTTCCCTAGCTCTTAACAATCCAGTTTTGGCATTTGATTTACTGATTTGCATAACAGAGCAAATGTCTTTTATCGATAATTCTTCTAAATAATATAGCCTTAAAAGTGTTTCATATTTTGCGGGTAATTTTTGTAACATGCTATTCACTAATATGGCTCTTTCCTGGTTTTCAAGTAGTGTAATCGCATCAGAAAAATTACCTGTATTTTTGGATTGTTCTGGCGTAATATTGTCCCAGACATCTAATAAACCAGTTTCAATTTCAAAAGATGGTTTTGAAATCGCTCTCAAAGCACCGTTTACGACAATGCGATATAACCATGTCGAAAAACTTGCGTTGCCTTTAAATGAATCTATTTTGCGATAAACATTAAAAAATGCATCTTGGGCGACTTCTTCTGCTAAACCGACATCTTTTGTGATTCCAAGTGCTAAGGCAAATGATTGGTTCTTGTATAGTCGCATCAATTCATCGAAAGCTTTCATATCGCCCTTTTTGAATCGTGACACAAGCTTTTTAGTCATGTGTATTTTTGCGAAACACCATATGTTGAACGATCAATGCAGCGCCCCCAAAAAACAAGATCATAGACATGTAACTTACAGGTTCGGGCAACCCAAAAAAATAAAAATTTCATAACCTGCCAATATTCCAACTGCTGTTCCTATGGCAATAAATGCAAACTTTAACACAAGCAAATTCAGATTAAGTGGTTTCGGGAGTTCAAGACCTTTTTCAAGTAGAAAAAGCCTTTCTTTAGACCTCGCATTTGTTGCAAAGTAGATTGAAAGAACCAAAGACGCAAAAAATGTTATGGTAAATATCACTTGTTTAAGTGCATAAATCGTTTCGATAAAAACCTCCATTGAGCTGTTTGCAAAGCCATATTCCAACTAATTATACTTATTAGACACAAGTTCTCAGTCATTGGTTACATTTATTTCTAAAAATTCCTCATGATATGAGTATTTCTCGTAACATTGTATGTCTGTCATTAAATAATTTGGAACTAAGGTTATATGCCAGAAATTTTGAAAAGCTTGCTGATGAAGCAGGGTTGTCCAAACCAATGGTGTTGAAGCAAGTCGTAGTGATTGCCGATAAAATTTTAAATTCTCTTGAAACAATAGAAATTGAAATACCTTCTTCTTCAAAATTCATTGGCTTTATATGTGAACGTGTAGAGCGTTTAAAGGCTCGCATAATCTAGTGCTTTAGGTAGTCGCCTGTTGCCATGTTCTTGTGCAACCATGTCCATACGCAAAACAGCGAGGAAAAACTGGTAGGGGCCATAAAAGCTTTGTGAAGTGAATGTTTTTAAGAAGAATAGTGCAATTGTTACCAAACTAACGGGCAAGTGCATTATTTTAATGGGTTTTCCCGTTGCTTCAAATGCCAACCGAGCCATATCATTTTGGGTGAATGTTTCGGGTCCGCCAATTTGCAAATCAGCTAGCTCATTTGTAACTGCATTATGAATCGAGGTGGCAAAATCTGACCCATGTATGGGGTTTAGGCGTTTTTCTCCATCGCCGAATAGGTAAATTCTACCAGACTTTGCCATATCTAGAAAATTACCCATGATAGGAAAATAAACGTTTGGAGAAATTATCGTCGAGGCAATGGGTGAGGTTTGAAGTTCATCTACAAATGCTTGTTTTGCGGCTATTAAAGCGACATGTTTCATTTTATGCGCGT
>NVQL02000097.1 GCA_002400495.2 Alphaproteobacteria bacterium
TATTGAAGGGGTTACATCCCATTTGGAAAATGCTGAGGTCGAGATTTGGCGCGAGCCGATAGGGGTTGTTGGCCTCATCACCCCATGGAATTTCCCCTGTGCAATGCTCATAAGAAAAGCCGCTGCGGCTTTGGCTGCAGGCTGCACCATCGTCAGCCACCCATCCATAGAAACGCCGTTTTCGGCATTGGCATTGGCCGAACTTGCTGAACGAGCGGGTGTGCCAAAAGGGGTTTTTAATGTGCTGACAGGTGACGCAGCCACCATAGTCAAAGCTTGGATGGACAGCCCCAAAGTTCGCGCCATTTCATTCACGGGCTCGACCGAGGTTGGAAAGCTGCTCTATCAACAATCCGCATCTACAATCAAGCGATTGGTCATGGAATTGGGCGGCCATGCCCCATTTATTGTGTTTGATGATGCCAACCTTGATAAAGCGGTAGACTGCGCCGTTTCAGCAAAATTTGCCACATCTGGGCAAGATTGTTTGGCCGCAAACCGTTTTTTGGTTCAGCAAAATATTTATGATCAATTTTGCACAAAATTCACCGAGAAAGTCAGCAAACTCAAAATCGGCAATGGAATGTCTGACCCAGATATCGGTCCGTTGATGAATGAAAAATCAATATTCAAACAAATTGAACAGATGAAAGATGCCATAGATAAAGGCGCTGAACTTTTACTTGGCGGCAAAAAATCCGATTTGGGCGGTTTGTTTTTTGAACCTACAATTTTGAAAAATGTGAGCCATGATGCCAAAATTTTTAGCCAAGAAACCTTTGGGCCTGTGGCTGGCATAACCCCGTTCGATGACGAAGAGGAAGCCTTAAAATTAGCCAATGCCAGCGAATATGCGCTGGTTGCCTATATCCATACCCAACTGCCAAAGCGCATATACCGTTTCACGCGTGAATTGCAATTTGGCATGGTGGCGGTCAACCGTACCAAAGTGACGGGCGCACCCATTCCATTTGGCGGTATGAAACAATCAGGCCTTGGGCGCGAGGGCGCGCGTTTCGGCATGGAAGCGTTTATGGAAATTAAGTATATATGCCGCGATTTTTAGAATAATCAAAAAGCTTAAATCAACTCAAATAAGGAACCAATATGTTAAAAAATGACGAGCTAGAAAAATGGGATCGTGAAAATTTTTTCCATCCTTCAACCCATCTTGCAGAATTTGCGAGAGGTAATATACCACATAGAGTGATTGTTGGTGGCCAAGGCTCAACCATCCAAGACCGTGAAGGCAACAAACATCTTGATGCTTTTGCAGGGCTTTATTGCGTCAATGTCGGCTATGGACAGCGCAAAATTTCTGATGCCATTGCCAAACAAGCCAAAGAATTGGCTTATTATCATTCCTATGTCGGCCATGGTACAGAAGCCTCAATCATTCTGTCTCGGATGATTATAGAGCGCGCGCCTAAAAATATGTCAAAAGTTTATTATGGCCTATCTGGCTCTGATGCAAATGAGACAAATATCAAACTTATATGGTATTATAACAATATTTTAGGTCGCCCTGAAAAGAAAAAAATCATTTCAAGATGGCGCGGTTATCACGGTTCAGGTCTGATGACAGGTTCATTGACGGGGCTAGAATTATTCCACAAAAAATTTGATCTTCCATTAAGCCAAGTCATCCATACAGAAGCGCCATACTATTTTCGCCGTGCAGACAAATCCTTATCCGAGGAAGAATTTTCAACTTTTTGCGCCGCTCAATTGGAAAAACAAATATTGGCCGAAGGAGCCGATACAATCGCAGCCTTTATTGGCGAGCCAGTGTTAGGTACTGGCGGCATTGTGCCACCGCCAGCAGGTTATTGGCAGGCTATCCAAAACGTACTTAAAAAATATGATATTCTCCTGATTGCTGATGAGGTCGTGACTGGGTTTGGCCGTTTAGGCTCAATGTTTGGATCAACCCATTACGGAATTGAAGCCGATATTATCACCATCGCAAAAGGTTTAACTTCTGCCTATGCACCACTGTCTGGCTCGATAATCTCAGACAAAATATGGAAGGTGCTAGAACAAGGCACCGATGAATACGGCGCCATTGGCCATGGCTGGACATATTCTGCACACCCGATTGGGGCAGCTGCAGGTGTCGCAAACCTGTCTTTAATTGATGAATTGGGGCTGATTGAAAATGCCACTACTGTTGGAAAATATTTAAATGATGAAATGAAAAAAGCCTTGCTCGATCATCCAAATGTCGGTGAAGTGCGCGGTGAAGGCATGTTATGCGCCATCGAATTTGTTGAGGACAAAAAACAAAGTAAATTCTTTGATCCAAGCCTAAAAATTGGCCCCTCAATTGCCGCTAAGTTATTTGATGCAGGCGTTATTGGTCGTGCCATGCCACAAGGTGATATTCTAGGTTTTGCCCCGCCATTTTGCTTGACCAAAGACGAAGCAGATAAAGTGGTGATCGAAACCAAACGCGCCGTAGAGATAATACTTCCCTGAAATTAGCACAAATGGCTTAATCTAATCCCATTTGATCAATGTTTACCACAAAAGAAAGGCTGTCAAAACATGCAAGATTTGTATCAAAGAGATGTTGCGGCATTGTCCAAACTTCAAAACTTGCGGTTTTTTCCGCTGGCGGTGACACGCGGGCAAGGCGCCTATTTGTTTGATCAAACAGGTAGGAAAATGCTCGATTTTTCTGCGTCTTGGGGCGCTGCAAGCCTAGGGCATGGGCATCCTGCAATTGTTGATGCTGTCACTCGTGCGGCTCAGGATCAAGCGGGATGCAGCATTCTGTCATCAGCAAGTTTGCCCGCCATAGAGCTTGCGGAAAAGCTTTTAGAGATTACACCTGGGCATGGCGAGCGCCGTGTTTGGCTTGGCCATTCAGGGTCTGATGCAAATGAAACAATAGCCCGTGTGGTCATTGCTGCCACTGGTCGGCCTCGCATTATGGCTTTTAGTGGCGCCTATCATGGCGGCACTGCTGGCTCCATGGCGGTTTCTGGACATACGACACAAGAAGGAGTGGAAAAATTTAATGGGCTTTCATTAATACCTTATCCAGATCCTTTCCGCCCTTATTTAGAAGATCCGAGCGGTGATTCAGTTCTCAATTATATTGAAGAATTATTCCGTAAATCTTTCCCTCCGCATGAAGTTGCGGCGTTTTTCTTTGAACCAATACAGGCTGATGGCGGGCTCATCGTTCCGCCGCCAGGATTTTTTAAAAAACTTGCAAACCTTTGTAAAAAGCACGGAATTTTAACTGTATGTGACGAAGTTAAAGTCGGGCTTGGTCGCACTGGAAAACTGCATTGTTTTTTAGATGAGGATATGGTTCCAGATATTGTTATTTTCGGCAAGGGACTGGGTGGCGGGCTGCCTATATCAGCTGCGATCGGCCCGGCTCATATTATGAACCATCAAGCCGCATTTTCAATGCAAACACTTCATGGAAATCCAATTTGCGCTGCGGCAGCACTGGCAGTTTTGGAAACCATCGAGAAAGAAAAGCTCATAAATAACGCCGCCCATGTCGGGCAAATAATACAAAATGAGCTGAAAGCCTTGCAAGTGGATCAAACAATAATAGGCGATGTTCGTGGTCGAGGCTTGGCTATTGGTATTGAGCTGATAGAGGGTGAGGATAAAAAACCTGCCGCTCAAAAAACTTCATTGATTATTTATCGTGCTTTTGAACTTGGTGCTGTGCTTTATTATGTTGGCATGCATTCAAACATACTTGAATTAACCCCGCCACTTACTTTAACGGCTGAACAAGCAAAAAATGGTGTCAACATCATTGCACAGGCCATAGAAGATGTTGAAAACAATCTGGTTTCAACAGAAAAGCTTACAGGCTTTGAAGGTTGGTAGTTTAACAATATTGACCGAGGTTTGAGAACTTGACCTATCCGTAATTCATGGATGGCCACTTGACGATTGCGGGATCTAAAATAAGGATTTATTTTTCCAATTTCTAGATCTGTTTAACGCTTCATCAAATAAACCATCATAGTCAATGTCTGCACAGGGAATATATTCAAGCTTAATTTTATGGCTAGAAAACTCAACTGACATTTGTTCTGACATTAGTTTTATGACGCCAAAAGCCGTCAATTCCGTAGATTCATAAACGATAATATTCTTATTTAATATATTGGCTAAAAATTGACAAAAATATGGGTTATTCGACAGTCCACCATCAATGCTAATGGCAGAACAAATTTCAATTTTTTCGGCCATTGCATCGATCACCTGCTTGGTTCTAAATGCCACACCTTCTAAAATAGCTTGCATCATGTCCTTGCCATTTGTGCTCAAATCCATGCCGATAAACAAAGCCGCCGCGCCATCATCCCAGAAAGGGCTAGCCAAGCCATTAAAAGCTGGCACAAACGCCAACCCATTTCCAATCGCAGATGATTTTTCAAAATTATTAATTTCGGCATAATCCGAAAATAAACCAAGGGAGCGCCCCCAATTTATTGCCGCCCCTGCACTATACACACCGCCTTCTAAAGCAAAAACTGGGGATGCTTTATGTTTTTGCCAGGCAATTGTCGATACAATATTTTTACTAAATGCTTGCGCAGGTTTTGAACCAGATACAGACAAAACAAACGCACCCGTTCCAAAAGTAATTTTAGCATCACCAACTTGGTCACAACCATGCCCATAAAGCGCAGCTTGCTGATCCACTACATTAATCACAATCGGCACATCTCTGTTTTCAACGCGTACCGTGCCAAAATCTCCAGTAGATGGGCGAATTTTCGGCAATGTGTTGATGGGAATCGAAAATAAATTGCACAATGTCTCGTCCCACTCTCCCGTCCGCAAATTCATGAGTGAAGTTCTTGAGGCAGTGGTGATGTCAGTCACAAATTGACCCGTTAATCGATGTAAAAAAAATGCATCTGTCGTGCCTAAACATAGGTTATCCTGCGCCAATAAATCTGCGGCTAAAGCCACATTATCCAGAATCCATTTAAATTTTGAAGCCGAAAAATATGGCACCAAAGGCAAGCCAGCTAGTTCTAAAACCACCTTTTCGGCACCGTTTTTTTTCAAATCATCTATTATATTTTCACCACGGTTGTCCTGCCACACCAAAATCGGCGTAATGGGTTCACCCGTCAGCCTGTTCCAAGCTAAACAGCTCTCGCCTTGGTTGCATAGGCCTATGGCATCAATAGATTTTTCAATGTGGATACATTCAATAATATGATCCAATAACTCAATGGGGTCATGCTCCACCCAATTAAGTTTTGGGTAATGTTGTTGATGAGTTTTCGACAAAATAATGCGGCTAGTGCCATTTTGGTCTCGCAACATTGCCTTGGTAGATGTTGTGCCTTGATCTATGGCTAATAATTTCACGATCAAACCTTTAATTTAACACCATTTTGTTCAAGCATCTGGCAAAGATCAGCATCTGGTTGTTCAGATGATACAAAATAATCAACCTGATTAAAATCAGCAACATGCGCCACGCCATTGCGGTTAAACTTGCTCGGATCAACCAGAATGATGGTTTCTCGGCTGCGCCTAATCATATTGCGCGCCACGGTGGCTTCATCTATATTTTGGTCCGAAAAGCCGTTTTTAACGTCGACAGCCCCCACCCCAATCACCGCAAAGTCAGCCATAAAACGGTTGATATTCTCAACAATCATCGTGCCCATATTGGCCTTGATTTTGTCGTCATATCGCCCGCCCAATACGTAAATTTCACAATTTGAATTTTCAGACAAAGTCGAGGCGATTAAATGCGAATTGGTAAAAACCGTAATGTCGGATAAATGTTTAATATGTTCGGCAAAAATATTGGTGGTTGTGCCAAAATCAATGAATAATGTGCTACCTGGTGGGATTAAATTTGCGGCTATTTTGGCCAAAGCATGTTTTTGCGGGATATCTTGAGTGAAGCGCGCCGCAAGGGTTTGCTCGGTTTTATATTGAATGCTAATCGCACCACCATGTATTTTTTGAATGATGCCGCTTTTTTCCAACTTTAACAAATCGCGCCGAATGGTTTCCTGCGCAACCTCATACTGCTCGGCAAGCTCAATTACTGACACCCTGCCGCGCAAATTTAATACAGATTGTATGGATTGAAGACGCTCAGAAGATTTCATATTATCTCTCTTGATATGGGCTTAATTGGTTGCCACTATACACAAATCCAATTCGCCACCAACAACTGATTGTTTAAATTTGACACCTTGCGCAGTTGGCAATAAACGCGTTACGGTGATGATTTCATCTTGGGTGCCAAAATGCTCATACGTACAAAACATATTACTTTCACGCGGAATGTTAACCGATGACAGCGAACCACACATAAATTGCCTAAATTTTGTGCCACGCACTAAATCTTTAACTTCAACAATTTCCAACTCATGTGTGTGCCCACAAAAAGTGGCTTGTATTTTATGTTGATGGATAAAATCAACCACTCGCTGCGAATTGATCAATGGGCACTCATCTGTCGATAAAACCGAATGATGAGTTAACAGCAACACCCGATCAAATTGTCGTTTAGAAATTTCATCGCTCAAAGCTTCTAATATTTGCAGTTCAACCCGCCCATCATCATGCTGAAATTGGCAGCTATCCAAGCATATGGCCAATATTTTCTCACCCTTAATTTCAAATTCTCGTAAATAATTCACCTCGGTAAAATAATCATTCAAATTCGCCGTTTTGGGATTGATGAAAACCTTTCTTTTACTCACTTTAACCACATTATGCGGTTTCACAAAATCACCATCATAAATATATTCCCGAAACAACTCGTGTGAACGTTTAGAATATTTATCATGATTTCCCATGATGGAAACGATGTTTTCACACTCAAGCTTAGCCAAGAAATCACCAGCCTGCTTAAATTCTTCAGGCAGCGAGTCAGAGGTCAAATCGCCCGTATTCAAAATAATATCGGGCGCCAAACCATTGATGTGATCAATAATCAAATTATCATCAACCTTCCAATGATAAGGCCCAAAATGTATATCAGTAATGTGTAAAATCTTCACCATATCTTGCCTTTAAATAGTCTCAATTCCAGTTAATTTTAACTCATCTGCATAATGACATGCAACCCATCTATCATCATTCACTTCAACCAAAGCAGGTTTTACATTTTTACATTTATCATCATCCGCATATTGGCAACGTGGCGCAAATAAACAACCACGCCGCTCACCACTGTTGCTTATGGCCTCCCCCATTAAACCAGTATGTTCGAGCTGCTGATCTGGGTCATCAGATGGAATCGCCGACATCAACGCCTCAGTATAAGGATGCAATGGCAATCTAAACAAATCCTTAGTCGGCGCAATCTCAATGATGTTACCCAGATACATAACCGCAATGCGATCGCAAATATACGCGACAACAATTAAATCATGTGAAATAAACAATAAAGTGAGATTCAACTCTTCTTGCTGGTCAATAAGAAGATTCAATATCTGCGCCTGTATAGACACATCAAGCGCCGAAACAGGTTCGTCACATATAATAAACTCTGGCTGCATAACCAATGCCCGCGCGATGGAAATACGCTGGCGT
>NVQL02000065.1 GCA_002400495.2 Alphaproteobacteria bacterium
CACATGGCAAACTAGACGTCAGGCAGAAATTGCTATATTTGAATACATTCATGGATTTTATAATCCTAGGAGAAGACATTCTGCATTAGGTTGGAAAAGCCCGTTGGCTTTTGAACGAATGGCTGCTTAAATGAGAACCGGAGCGGCACGAAAGCGGGACACGACCAATTCCTGAAATCTTGGTGGCTATTTCACTCAAGGTTTCTTCGCCATCGAAATGGATGGTTGAGACTGTGCCGTCAACATCAAATGACAGATCTTGGTTTCCAGACCTAAAGTTAACATGTGTATCGGGACTGCTAAAGCCAATGAGGCTAGTAACACTAGCTTTTGTGAATTCGCCTTTTTCGGCTTGTAGAGCTTGGCGGGCGGTACCTTGAGCTGATTCAACTAATTTTGTAATGGCTTTGATGCCATTATCAGCAGCTTCGATGGTTTGAATGGAGTTGCCTACACTATCTTGTAGACGGCTTAAGTCGGCGCCACGAGAGTTTAGTGATGATGCGGTGAAGAAGTTGGTTGGGTTATCGAAGGGCTGAGTTTACCCGTTTGCCTGTTGCCAAGCGATTTTGGGTTGATGCCATCATATTGGCAGTGCTTTGCATGCTCAAAAGATTTTGACGCACAGCACCTGAAAGGGTGATGTCAGACATTTTCGGTTCCTATTCTAGGAGATGTAACAATCATTCTGATTGTCTGATTAAATTAAAATCTCACATTCGGTGAGAGTGGTTATTCAAGTTAAATATAGGCTCTAAAAAATTTCAGAGCGATACTCGGATATTGTCAATTTAAAACTCACATTCTGTGAGGGGGAATCGTTTCTATTAAACTTAAGTATTTATAACTAGACAGAGTCAGTAGATAATTAAAAGTCTATATATTTCAAATATTTATTTATAAATTGTAAATTTAAAAACGCCTCGCTGAGTATTTAAGAGAGGCGCTCTCTTGGTATTGTGTATGTGCTTTTATGTGCTTTTTAGAATTAGAATAGGCTCAATACGGCTCTATCGGCTTGAGACGCCATTGATAAAGCAGTGGTTGACAATGACTGACGCGTTTGAAGAGCTAGCAAGTTTGCGCCCTCTTCATTTGTGTCGGCCAAAGTTAAGTTAGCTGCACCAGATTCTAGAGTATTGATCATATTATCTGTGAAGTCCTTACGGGCTTGCACGATTGATAAGTTTGAACCAAAGGTAGATGCGTTTGAACGCAAAGTGATTGTCGCTTGATCAAGAGTTTTCAGTGTATCTTCAATTGCACTATTGAATTGGAAACTGCCTTCACCAGCTTCTGATAGACCAAGGCCTTCTGCAGATGTATCTACACCTTTAATGGTTAAGCTACTTGAGCCTGTTTCGTTAAAGATAACTTTTAGATTGTCACCATCTAAGAAGTTATTGCCGTTAAAGCTTGCATCATTGGTTAATTGATTAATTTGTTCAAGCAAATCGTTAAATTCAGATTCAAGACTGTCTCTGGTTGCACTGTCTACGTTCAATGTGGCGTTATTTTCGCCTGTGAGACCTAATGCAGTGGCGCCGTCACCTGATACTTGGAAGGTTTTGATATCATCCGAAGCTTCAACATCGATGCTGAATTTACCGTTGCCATCATCTTGAACCGTGGCTGTAAGGCCTTCGACTTCAGAGATTTTGTTGGCAATTTCATTCATGCTTTCTGTGCCATCTAAATCGACGGTTGTAGCCGTGCCATCAATATCAAATGACATTTGACTTGCTTCATTTAAGCTTTTAACCATTGCATCGGCACTGTCAGCTTCGACGCTTGCGCCCATAGCTTTGGCAGATGTGATTTCGCCTTTGGCGGCTTGTAGAGCTTGACGAGCTGTACCTTGAGCTGATTCAACTAATTTTGTGATGGCTTTGATACCATTATCAGCCGCTTCGATGGTTTGAATGGAGTTGCCTACACTATCTTGCAGACGACTTAGGTCGGCGCCACGAGAGTTTAGTGATGAAGCGGTGAAGAAGTTGGTTGGGTTATCGAGGGCCGAGTTGACACGTTTACCTGTTGCCAAGCGGTTTTGCGTCGATGCCATCATAGTGGCAGTGCTCTGCATGCTCAAAAGGTTTTGGCGTACGGCACTGGAGAGAGTGATGTCAGACATGTTATTATTCCTATCCTAGGATTACAAAAGCAATCATTCCGATTGCGACTAATACAATGACCACATTCTGTGGACGTGTTCACATTCTATGAACTCGCATATTATGAATCTATTAGGCTTAATTTTGGGTTAAAGGAAGGACTGCCTGTGTATATGTGTGGAGGATAATTTTATATCTATTTGAATTTTAAAAGAAATAAGTAGGTGAGGGCGCAAAAAAAACGGAGCGCCAAATGGCACTCCGTTTGATATTTTTGCGTATATTGGTTTGGACTATAGCAATTGTAACACTGTTTGGTCAGCTTGCGCGGCCATTCCCAATGAAGATGTTGATAGCTGTTGACGAACTTGAAGAGCCAGCAAGTTTGCACCTTCTTCGTTGGTGTCGGCCAAGGTTAAGTTGGCAGCGCCAGATTCTAAAGTGTTGACCATATTGTTGGTAAAATCCTTACGGGCTTCCACGATTGATAGGTTTGAACCAAACTTTGAAGCTGTTGAATCCAAGGTAGCTGAAGCGCTATCGAGTTTCTTAAGAACAGATTCGATTTTGTCATTGAACTGGAAATCATTGCCAGAGGTGGCAGATAGGCCCATGCCTTCAGAAGTTGTGTCTGTACCTTCAATGGTCAAGCTACTTGAGCCAGTTTCATTAAAGATAACTTTAAGTTCATCACCGTTTAGGAAGTTATTGCCATTAAAGCCAGCATCTTTGGTCAATTCATCAATTTGAATGAGCAAATCGTTGAATTCTGCTTCAAGGCCGGCTCTGGTTTCACTGTCTGCAGCAGTTACGGCGGTGTTTGCACCTGTAATGCCTAATGTTTCGGCGCCTTTTCCTGATGCTTCAAATGTTTTTATGTCTTCTGATGCTGTGATCGAAATGTTGTATCTATCACGTCCAGTATGTTCAGTGGAAGCTGAAAGGCCATCGATTTCTGAAATCTTTTCGGCGATTTCATTCATGCTTTCTTTGCCAGTCAAATTAATGTTTGTTTCTTTGCCATCAACATTAATTGTCAGTTTTTCTCTTGCTCCCATGTCGGCTACATCAGTATCGGCATCACCACCACCAAAGAAGCCGCCAACTTGTTGGGTTTTGGTGCTTTCAACACTGGCTGCTGTGATTGTGCCTTTTTCGGACTGTAGTGCCCGACGGGCAGTCGCTTGTGCTGATTCAACTAGTGTTTGAATGGCTTGAATGCCGTTGTCGGCTGCTTCAAGTGTTTGTACAGCGTTACCCACGCCGTCCATAAGATCGCTCAAATCGCCAGCGCGAGATTCTAAAGCTGATGCTGTGAAGTAGTTGGTTGGGCTATCTAATGCTGAGTTGACTTTTTTACCAGTGGCCAAACGATTTTGGGTTTCTGACATCATAGTTGCAGTCGATTGCAAAGACTGGAGGTTTTGACGAACTGCTTTTGATAATGTTATGCCTTGCATAATATGTTCCTAATTCTTGGAGTTTAAATACCCGATTATTCTGATCGAATTGGACTTGTTTTACAGGGCTGGGATGAACTAAAAATTAAATGTTTTAGTTAACGATTTTTAACGTTAACATGTTGTTTTAAAATAGTATTAATGAATCATTGCGAAGCTAAGTTAACGCATGGTGTGGGTTTAAAGTTAACTTTTAATGTGAGTTTAAAGTTAGTATTTGGTTTGGATTTAAAGTGAATCAAATGTTAACGAATATGGCATAAAGCTTAACCATTGAGAGTTAAATGATTTTTGAAGTTTGTTGCCTTATGCCTTCGGTATTTTCTTCAGCTTCTGGCTCGACATTTGTGGTGCTGCTATCGTCTTTTGCTGGTTTTATGCTGGGTTGGCTTTGGTTGACCACCGCAATCATATACGGAATTTCCATAAATTTATTGGCGAAAGAAGCACTCCTATTTTGTTTGGCAAGTTCTACATAAGCGCGCGAATTGGTGTTTTTTGCTGTTTCATTGACCATTTCGAGATTAAAGCGATTGATTTTCTGTTGTTGGGGGGCGCTAAATTTTTGTTGATTGGTCTGATTGTCGGTGATTGTTGCTTGCACGGCAGATGCGCCAGCCACTGAGCTTTGCTGATTAAATAAAGAAGGCGTAGATTCAGGCGCGGCGAATTTGCGCGCACGAACCTTACCTTCATTGCTAACACGTGCTAATTTATAAGCACTGCTTGATCGCGTTGTTACTGCATACATAGTTATACCTCTATGTAGCCCTCCAGAATATCCATCCACGAATATTGGGTATACAATATAGAATAAAACTTATGTTGAAGTGAAAATGAACGGGTGCATTTGATTTAACTTTTAACTGTTTTTGAATCTATTGGGGTGCGGCTAGCGGTATAGCAGTTCCCATAAATAGGTTTTGGGTGTCGTGGTTAGGCGTCGCAAGATTGTTAATGCAAGCGCTGGTCAGAGCTAATAATGGTATAATTTATTTTAAATAGACACATTTAAAGTTAAACTTGTGGCGCGCATGTGACGCGGGTTGGCTTTGGGCGCCAGTGGGTTGCCGTAAGTTATTGGTCTTTGTTTATTCTCAACATGTTTGGTGATGGTTTCCATTATGCCTAAAGCCACTTGTTGTTGGGCATCGATGGCAACATGGTTGCGCCGCAGACTTTCTTGAAAGCGATCGATGACAAGGCGTAGTTTTGTAATTTTATCGGGCGCATATTTTGATAGGCTTTGGCGATTGCCTTTAAATATATTGGCAAAATAACTATAGGTTTCAATTAGTTGGGTTTTTTCTTCGTGCAATTCGGCCAATACTGTGAGGTCGTTAGCGCGCAGACGCGCGGTTTCTTGGCTGAGTATATCCTGCAATTTTGCCAAAATTTCATGCATATCGGTGCAAAATATCATGGCTTGATTGCGGTTCTGAATGTGCGAGGTTTGGTTTGGGTTATTTTGCATTTTATATACCTAACTGCATTTTGTACATGCTGTCTTTTAATTGTGAAGCGATGCCAATGCCATCACCTGCACTCATGTTTTCGGCATATTTGCTGATTAACATAGAGCGGTAAATGTCTTCTGATTGGCCGCCACCAAATGGTTCTTCAAGCTCAATGCCGCTGAACATTTGCTCGAGCATATTGCTGATGAATACCGCTTCAAATTCTTCGGCTGTTTTGTCGATCTTTTCGATTTCTGCTTGGCTTAATTGTTTTTGTGCTGGTAATTCAGCATCAAGAAGTTTTTGAAAATGTTGGGTAGCTGCGGCTGATTTAGCTGCGAAATCCTGAGCATTTACGCTGTTCATGGTTGATTGAATATTAATTATACTTGACATGTCCATAAATCGTCCCCCTTACATGATGATTAATTCAGCCTGCAAAGCACCGAGCGCTTTGATGGACTGAAGAATGGAAATTAAATCTCTTGGGCCAACACCTAATGAGTTTAGGCCATCTACCAATTCATGCAGCGAAATGCTTTTATCAAGCACAGCTAAGCTGTTGTCAGAATTGTCTACCACAGAGAGTTGGGTGCGTTGCACCTCCTGAGTGGTGCCATTGGAAAATGGAGCAGGTTGGCTGATGAGCGGTGATTCGGAAATAGATATGGTTAGATTGCCTTGGGCTATGGCCACTTGGCTAACCCGTACATTATGCCCCATAACAATAACGCCAGTCTGTTCATCGATTAACACTTTGGCAATTTGATCGACTTCGACCCGTAATTGCTCAATTTCGGTGATCAAATCTACCATTGTGCCTCTGTAATTTATCGGGCGGTCGATTCGGATGGTGTTGGGGTTAAGTGTTGTGGCAACGCGCTGAGCCATAAAGGCATTAATGGTACGGGTGATGCGTTTTGCGGTGGTAAAATCGGGGTTTTTAAGGCTCATTCTTATGCTTGTGCGATCGGCGAAAAATAATTGCAACTCACGCTCGACAATGGCGCCGTTAGAAATACGGCCAACGGTGGGAATGCCTGTGGTGATGGTAGCGGCTCTGCCTTCGGCTAGATAGCCACCAATAGACACGGGGCCCTGGGCGACAGCGTATTCGGTGCCGTTAAGAGCCAAAAGATTGGTGGCCAATAAAATACCACCTTGCAGGCTTTTCGAATCACCAATGCTGGCGATGGAAACATCTAACGATGTACCGCTTATGGCGAAGGCAGGTAATTCGGCAGTGATCATGACGGCGGCGACGTTACGAGAGCTGATTTCCATTTGGCTGGCGTTAATGCCAAAATGGGTGAGCAGAGTTTGCATGCTTTGCTTGGTAAATTGTGAGGCGCCAAAATTATCGCCCGTGCCATTAAGACCAACAACCAGACCATAGCCAATTAATTTATTGGTGCGCAGGTTTTCAAAATTCACAATATCTTTAATGCGTGAAGCGGCATAGCCAACATTTAAATTTATAACCATGAATAGGCATAAAAACATCAATCTTATGATTTGTTTTGGTATTGTAATATCAATCATTTGTTTGGCTTTTTCCATCATCTATATTGTTGGCTTTATAGAAGCGAAAAGTGTGCCAAGTTTTGGGGGTTGTGAGTGATTGTAAAATATGCTGTATTTACATATGGTTATAAGATTTAAGGATTTCCCACATTCAATTTAGGCATGATCAGAATTGTTGCTGGGCAGTTTTTGCCGATTAAAATTGTCCCTATTGCGGTAGAGTTTGGTAAATGATGCAATGTGAAGTATAATAAAGAGAATCAGTTAGCTTTGGTTTTAAGGAAACTGTTATGCGAATTACCAATCAAAACCGCGCGTCTTCAGTGAGTAAAAAACGTAATACCAAGAAAACTAGCGGTGCGTCGGGTGATTTTCAACCCGTTGCGGATGAAGATGTTGCTGAAGTGAATGTTGCGGCGCCACTCTCGCCGATGCAACCTATTGCGGCTGTTGATAGCCTGCTTGCGGTGCAAGAAATTGAGCAAAAACAACAGCAAAAGAAGGCGATTGGCCGTAGCCATGAAATGCTTACATTGCTTGAAGAAATTCGCATAGGCTTATTGTCTGGCCATATTCCTGAACAAAAAGTACATAGCCTTACAAAACTTGCTGATGAAGAGCGTCAGGCATTTGAAGATAAAGGCCTGAATAATGTTTTGGACGAGGTTAATTTGCGCGCGCAAGTGGAATTAGCTAAAATGCAACAACGCTAAGATTATTAAGCTGGCTCGGACTTAATTATCACTAATCGTTTATTTTTCATTACATATATACTTAATTCATTGAATCTTTAAGTAAAATTTAGTTACTAACCGAGGCTCAAAATCCATTGAAATATTATTATTTTGACTGTATAGTCGCCCCCAAAATGGGGGTGAATTAGATGACTGATGGTTATTTAATTTATGTGGGATAACGAAAGCTATTTGGTCACAGACCTATTAGCGGCTGATATTTGGAGTGGATATGGCTGTAGAATTAGAAAACGATTATGTACCTTCACCCGGCGAAGAGTTTATGAACGATAAGCAACAAGCTTATTTTTTCAATAAACTAACAGACTGGAAGAATGACATTTTAGATTTGAGCAAGGAAACTATACATTCCATGCAAGAAGAAAATGTGCATCACCCCGATTTGAATGATCGGGCTTCATCTGAAACGGATAGGGCATTAGAATTGCGCACCCGTGACCGTCAAAGAAAATTAATTTCAAAAATAGATTCGGCCTTACGGCGTCTGGATATTGGCGAATATGGCTATTGCGAAGAAACCGGCAACCCAATTAATCTAAAGCGTTTAGCCGCAAGACCGATTGCCACTTTGTCGTTAGAAGCGCAAGAGAAACACGAAAAACGTGAACGCGTCTACAGAGATGCATAATTCGCGTTGATCTTGGGCAGAATAAACCGCCTCATGGACTCATGTCCACTTCGCCGGTTTATTCTTACAATATCTTAGCGAATTATGCATCTGCTCTGAGTGTGGTGCGTCGATTTTGGTTTGGGCTTGTTTGTTTGCGTAAAAAAACCGCAACCCTGAGGTTGCGGCGAGTTTGTGTGCCTCTAATGAGGCACGGCTGAATATGGTCGGTTACTTTTATTGAGCGGGTAACCAGGGTTCAATTTTTGAATTACGTAGCAATACATCTACGACTTGTTCGCCATAAGGTTTTCGTGCATCGCTTCGGCTATCATATGAAATGCGTGCCCCTGCAATGCGGTCGCTGTCTATTGTGTTGTCGCTTCTAATATCAATGGGGCGCACAATGCCGACAATGACCAATTCTCTAATTTCAGTATTGACCTGCACTTCTTGGCGGCCTTCAATCACTAGATTGCCATTGGGTAATTTTTGAACAATGATGGCGGAGAGTTTTATACTTATTTGTTCTTTACGATCAATAGAGCCATCGTTTGAAGAATTGCTGTTATTGTCAAAATCAACTAAATTTGTGGTGTCTATTTCTAAATCAGGTAGCGCTTCGGCAAGGGCTTTCATAAGGCCACCAAAGGCGTTAATGCCATATTGTTCGTTGGAGGCTTGGCCACGTGAGGATGTGTTGTTAATTTTTGCGTTGTCTGAAATATCGATGTTAATGGACAGAATGTCACCAACATTTGCAGCGCGGTTATCGCCAAAAAAAGAGCCATTACCTTGTGACCATAATGAGTCGCCATATTGTTCGCGGCCATTCTGTTCATAGCCATATTTCATGTCCAATGGCATTTGAACGGGGCTATAACCGACTTGTTCGGTTGGAACTTCTATCGGGACTGCATCAGGTGCGTCTGGCTCGGCTTTTCTTAAGCGATCGCCAGCGCCTGCGCTACATGCTGTGAGTACAGACAGGGCGATGAGCGACCCAGATATTTTAAAAATTTTATTTGTCATGGTTTCAGCCTGCTTCATGGATTAATTTGATGCGATTTTCGCATTCGTTTTTGTTGAGTTGATGGTCATTGCCTGATCTATGCCAGTGACAATGGCGTCAATTTGTTTGCCCGATTGT
Source organism: Alphaproteobacteria bacterium (assembly GCA_002400495.2). Classification (GTDB taxonomy): domain Bacteria; phylum Pseudomonadota; class Alphaproteobacteria; order Rhizobiales; family OSC116; genus OCS116. The sequence goes on from NVQL02000065.1 coordinate 9,068, forward strand.
AGGTTTAATACACGGATAATGGTGCCATCAGCACCTGTTGTGAGTGCGCGGGCTTTAATGTTTAATTCAACGCGACCCACTTTGAATTGCAGTGTGATGATGGTGTTTTTCTTAACTAAATCTGCATATTTTAACAGGCTTTCACTGAGCGGAAGCATGGCTCGGATGCTGTTTCTTGCTGATTTGCCGATAATGTCTTCGGCATTTAGCATGACATTTCCAGCCACTCTGCGGCTATTAAGCTGAATATATTTAATGTCTGAAGCTTTGATGATTTCATCGCGTCTGAAGTTGCTTGCGAGAACTGGCACGTTCACCATATTTTCTATGACGCCACTAATTTGTCGGCTTTTGCGCTGGTCATCTATTGTGTAACTAATTTTTGCACTAAATTGATCGTTAAATGGGCGGTAGACGAAATTTGAAATTTCAAATTTAGCAAAATCATTAGCGGCAATGGTGATGTCGTTAAATTGATTGGTAAGGTTGATGCGGGTATTATTGGCATCGCCAGAGAGATGTTGATTGCCAAAAGCATAGTCGGCAATGATGTTTTTGATGGCATCATAATCAATGAGTCTGGCCTTGCGGGTGATGGTGACTTTGGCGTAATTGTGAATATTTTGCCAATCAAGATCGTATTTAATGGCAATGGCTTCTAAATTCTCAATCGAAAGAACGCCTTTGCGACCTAGGGGCGGGGCTTGGAATAATTTATCATCTGAAAAAGGGCCTGCGACATCAAAAATATCACTTAGACGCACTACATTTTCGTTGACTATAATTTGATTGGAGTTGAGCGTGTGAGCTTGTGCAAAATGCGGAACCAGCAAGCATGCAATGCATATGGCTAATAATGTATAAGCTTTAGGTTTTAAATTTTTGAACGGGCTCATTTTAATGTCTCAATTTATTGTCGGGGTTATTTAGTGTTATTTAAGTCTGGCAGTTACAGACATCATTTCATCTGACACGGTGATTACTTTTGAATTCATTTCGTAAGCTCGTTGGGCAGCAATGAGGTCGGAAATTTCTTGCACGGCGTTAACGTTGGAGTCCTCAACATATTTTTGCAATAAGCTGCCTGCGCCGTTATTGGTGGCAATGACCGCATTGGCTGCGCCTGATGAGGGGGTTTCTAGCAATAAGTTATCGCCGATGGCTTCAAGGCCCGCTTTATTGGCAAAACGGGTTAGGGTGATTTGGCCCAAATTGGTGGCAGCGGCATCTTGGCCTACAAAAGCTTGAACCGTTCCATCAACACTGATGGCAACGTCTCGGGAGTCTGCGGGGATGACGATATTGGGAACCAGTTGATAGCCATCTAAGGTGACCATATTGCCTTCGTCATCGCGCTCGAATGTGCCATCTCTGGTGTAAGCGGTTTGGCCATTGGGCATTTGAATTTGGAAAAAACCTTCACCTCTGATGGCGAGGTCTAATGTTTTGTCGGTTGGGGTTAATGTGCCTTGGGACATGATGCGGTAAGTGGCGCCCGTTTTAACACCTGCACCGATTTGAATGCCAGATGGCACTGTGCTGCCATCACCTGATGTGCTGGCACCACCACGGCGCAAATTTTGATAAAGCAGATCTTGGAATTCAGCACGTTGGCGCTTGTAGCCAGTGGTACGCATGTTGGCAATGTTATTGGATATTACGTCAACGTTAAGCTGTTGAGCCATCATACCAGTGGATGCAATGTGTAAAGATTTCATGGTTTTTTCCTATCTGAATGATTAACTGACTTGGGCTAATTTATTGATTGAGTTGGTTTTTAATTCGCTCATTTTTTTGATCATATTGGCGCTACGCTCATAGGCGCGTTGCACTTCGATCATGCGGGTGAGTTGAACCACTGGATCTACATTTGATTTTTCGATTGTGCCTTGTGCTATGGTGATGTTTTCGGGCGCGGCTTGCTGCGGTGGCACGGGAGATGAAAATAAGTTCCCACCTTCTTTTTGTAAGAGTTGTTCATTTTGAAAGATTGCAATGCCTATGGCACCTCTTACGCCTTCGCTGGTAGATATGGTGCCGTCTTTTGCAATGTGAATGTTGGTTTCATTTTCTTCAAACTGAATGGGTTCGCCATCGACCAAAACGGGGAAGCCTGATAAATTGACCATTTGGCCATTTTGATCGAGCGAGAAATGACCGTCACGGCTATAGCGATTGCCATCTGGGGTTTGTAGGGTAAACCAGCCTTCACCATTAATGGCAACATCTAAGGGGTTGCCGGTGTTTTGCATTTCGCCAGTGGAGAAATCACGTTTTAGGCCGGTATCAGAAACATAAGATAAATAGTTAGAACCTGCTGAATGGTTTGGCATGCTCGCACCTGGCATGACATATTCTTGCAGTATCAGGTCTTCGAGTTTAAAGCCTGCCGTATTCATATTGGCTAGATTGTTGGCCACAACATCCATTTGCCTTTTTAGGGCAACTTGTTGTGACAATCCGATTCTAATTGCGTTATTCATGGTTCAGCTCAATTATATTTAAGTCATGTTTTTTACATGTTGGCTATACAGGAGCATGAAGCGTGCCAATTTATAATGTTATATAAAACAAAGATTTAGAGACATTGCGTAATTAGCGCAATGGAAAGAGGCAAAAAGTGCAGGGCAAAAATTGCCGCTTTTGTAAAAAGTTAATGATTCGTTAACTATAATTTATGTATGAATATAGTGAAAAGATTTATATGTTTTTTGCGAATCTGTCATAAAGGGCAGAGGCAGTTTTTACGTAGCGAATGAAATATTATGGCGGAAACCGATGGCGAGGTCGAAGAGACCGAAGAAGCAGAAGCAGCTCCTACAGGTGGCGGCAACAAAAAACTAATTATCATTATAGTGGCGGCGGTTCTTTTATTGGTCGTTGGTGGTGGAGCGGGTGCATATTTTATGGGTATGTTTGACCCAGAAATGCCGATGGATGATATGGAGATGGTTGAACCAGTTAAAGAAAAAGTTGTTTATCAATATTATGACATGCCCGAAATGTTGATTAATCTGCAAGCTGATGGCGGGCAGGTGCGTTATTTGAAACTATTAATAAGTGTTGAATATGAACGAGGTATTAGCACTTCGGCGGTGATTGCAGCAAAGCCGCAAATTGAAGATTTGTTTCAAACTTATTTAAGAGAATTAACCCCGACTGAATTACAAGGGTCTATGGGGGTGTTTAGATTAAGAGAAGAGCTGCTAAAACGTATTAATTTAATTTTGGCGCCTGAGCATATTAACGGGATATTGTTTAAGAAGATTGTTGTGCAATAGGCTTAAATTGAGAACGAAATAAGCATTTCGGTGCTTTTGAGGTAGATATGTCTGAAATAGATATTAATGATGGTGTTGAAGAAGATGACGGTGAAGACCTAACCGCGGACTGGGGTGCGGCGCTTCAAGAACAAGTTGAAGGCGAAGGTGGCACGTTTGACGAAGACGTGGCGGCGCAGTGGGCCTCTATGATGGACGAACCCGACGATGAAGACGGGTCGCGCGGTGCAACTGAACGGGTATTGAACCAAGAAGAAATTGATGGCCTATTAGGCTTTGACCCTAATGAATTGGGCGAAAGTGAACAGCGCGGCATTGAATCCATCGTTAACTCGGCATTGGTATCTTATGAACGTTTGCCGATGCTTGAAATTGTATTTGACCGCTTGGTGCGGTTGATGACCACTAGCTTACGTACGTTTACCTCTGATAATGTTGAGGTGAGCCTTGACAATATATCATCCATTCGGTTTGAAGATTACCTGAATTCAATTCCTTTACCTGCGATCTTATCGGTATTTAAAGCTGTGGAGTGGGACAATTTTGGCCTGCTGACGGTTGATAGTAATTTGATTTATTCGATTGTGGATATTTTATTGGGTGGCCGGCGTGGTGTGAACAGCATGCGGGTTGAAGGCCGGCCTTATACCACCATTGAAACCATGCTGGTCGAGCGGATGATTCAGGTTATTTTAAGCGATGCACGGGTGGCGTTTGAGCCGATTGGCAGTGTGAATTTTAAAATTGATAGATTGGAAACTAACCCACGATTTGCGGCCATTTCGCGGCCACAAAATGCCGCTATTTTGGTTAAATTGCGCATCGATATGGAAGACCGTGGTGGGCATATTGAATTGATGTTGCCTTACGCGACTTTGGAGCCGATCCGCCATTTGCTGATGCAAGGCTTTATGGGTGAAAAATTTGGCCGTGATAGCATTTGGGAAGACCATTTGGCCAGCGAAATTTGGCGCTCGGAAGTTGAAGTTGAGGCGGTTTTAGATGAATTTGAAATGCGGCTTGGTGACGTTATGAATTTTGAAGTGGGCCAAACATTGATGTTGAATGTCGGCGAGAAAAGCGACATTGTTTTGCGGTGTGGCGAAGTGAATTTACTGACCGGCAAAATGGGTCGAAAAGCTGAACATATAGCCATATCTTTAAATAATAACTTATCGGGACGGACAACTGAGTTTTCATTGGGTGAGGCTCATGAAGATGAAAACGAGTTGCAAGCTGAAGGGGTAAATTGACGTGAATATGGACTCTTTTTCGCTTATGGCTTTTTTGGAAATTGGCTTGTTTATTTTGTTATCCATTGGTTTGGTTTACATGATTAGCATCAATAAAAAACTAAAAATGCTTAAAAGTGGTAGTGATGGTTTTAAAGCGGTGGTGATTGAGCTGAACCATGCGACGGAGAATGCCAAAACCGCCATACAGGGCTTGAAATTAACTGTGAGAGATGCTGAGCATGGGCTTGACGGTAATTTGAAGCAAGCCCGATCGGTCACTGAAGAGTTGAAATATTTATTGAATCAGGGTGAGGCATATTCTGACGGTATGCAACCCAATAATGGGCGAAATACGCCCGCGCGGAGTGAAAATTTAAGAAATGTTCGCCCACCTGTTGTGCCGCAGAATAAAGCCAAAAACTTTGCCGACCAAACATTGGAAAAGGTGGCGCAGCAAAAACAAAGTTTGCCCAATCCAATTATGCACAGTCAAGAGCAGAGAGTTGAACCAGAATTGGGGCGAAATATTCCGTCTGAACACCGAGAAATGGCGTTGCAAGCACGTGAACAAGCGCTGAAATCTATCGCTGCTAAGAATGGTGTACAAAATAGACAACGTTCTACATTGCAGCCAAATGCGCCCATAAGACAGGATGCAAACCGTTCGGGTTTGCAAAATACGGGGGCTGTTGGGCAAGCTAGGAATGTGCCAAATCGTAGCCCATCACATATGAGTCGCCAACCAACGAATTCGCGTAAATTGCCTGGTCGGGTTCAGCCATCTCGGCCAGCACAGGCACAGACTGGGCAGCTTGATCAGATGAGCCTTAGCGATATGGTGGGACGGCATACGGAACTTGAGCGGCAAAGCTTTACGCAATCTGCCCCAGTGAACCCTTTAGCTGGTGATGATATAGCTGATGTGAATGCAGCAAACACCAAGCCACTAAGAGACAATGCCGATTCGTTAAGAAATAACGCTGATTCGTTAAGAAATAATGCGAGTAAGCGCGAAAGCCTGTTTGAAAAATTAAGTAGAACTAGATGATGTTTGAATGTCAAATATCTATAAAAAACAATGCGTATTTTGTTTTTTTGATTCAAAATTTGAAATGAAAAAGAGATTGAAATGCGTTTACTCCCCATCATTATTTTAATAACCATTTCGGTTATTACCATTAAAACATTCTCCATAATGTTTGATCAAAACACCATTGTCTCTGGAGTTCAAATTGCCGAAGCTGCTGAAGGTGACCCGACAGAAGAGAGTGATTTGACAGATGAGGAAAAGGCTGAAATTAAAAAGGAAATGGATAAAAACGTTAAGCTTGAAGAGGAAAAACAAAGGGTTAGAGAGGCTAACCCAGTTGATGATGATGTTGATGTTCTGTTGCGTGATAGAGAGAAAAGAGGCACTACGGAGTTTTTCTCGGACACTGAAATTCAGCTATTGCAAAGCTTGAAAAAACGCCGTGATATGTTAGACGAACGGCAAAGAAAAATTGAATTACAAGCCAAATTATTAGAAGCGACTGAACAGCAATTGGACAGCAAAATTGCGCGGTTGAAGTCGTTAGAAAAAACGATTAAAGATAAATTAGGCGAAGTGAATGAACAAGAAAATAATCGTTTTACCAGCTTGGTTAAAACCTATGAATCGATGAAGCCCAAAGAAGCCGCGCTTATATTATCGATTTTAGATTTATCAATTATGGAAAAAATAGCCAGATCAATGAGCACTAAAAAACTGGCGCCTGTGTTGGCTAGAATGGACCTTAAGGCGGCACGGGCATTGACCATTAGACTGGCGCAACCACCTGTTGAACTTACTATGGATAAAATGACTTTGCCGCCAGAAACTAAAACCAATGTTGAATTGCCGCAATTGTCTTTGGAATAAGTAAGCTAAGCTTAGGTATTGGGTTGAAGTTTTTAGGCTATGGCATTGGTTTTATTTGGCAATAATTAGGTAACAATTAACCACGAGATGTTAAAAATAAGGGTGATGATTTTTAATCAACAAAGATTTGTATTTTTGGCAGATTTTTGAAGTTTTAAAATTATTGAATGTTTAATATTTCAGAAGCTTAAGTTAGTATGCGACAATATTACCAAATTGATTTTTTGAACAATGCCAAACCCGTTTTTGGCATAAAAAAGCTAATTGTGTTTGCAATTTTGGTTTTGTTTATGCTTTTGGCCTCTGTTTCCAGTGGGTTCGCTGAAAATAATGTAGGGGTAAGGGCTGAAGTTGGCGAGGGCTATGGCCGTATTGTTTTTGATTTTGATGAATTTCCAGATTATAAATTAGAAATACTCGAAGGGGTTTTGGTTTTAAGATTTAATGAAGAAGTTAACATTGAAGTTGATGCATTAGCTGACATATTGAGTGACTATATTGTGGTGGCACGGGTAGACCCAGACAACACTGCAGTGCGTATTGCTTTGGCACAAGAAGTTAAAGTGAATAAATTAGAAGCAGCGGACAAATTATTTATTGATTTGTTGCCGCGTAGCTGGAGAGGCCTGTTGCCAGCTTTGCCCCCAGAAGTGGTTGTAGAGTTGGCGTTGCGAGCTGAAGAAGCTGAGCTGAGTGCACGTGAGCAAATATTGCGCCGCGAGCTAAGAAAACCCAAAAACGAACTTGTGGTGCGTTATGGTGAATTGCCGACTTTTACGCGTCTGTTTTTTGATTGGCGTCTTGATGTAGAAACAAAATTGGAGCGTAATGGAAAAATTGTTACGTTGCGCTTTGACCATTATGCCAAGCCAGTGATACGGGATTTAAAAGCCTCGCCGCCTAAATATCTGAAGAAAATTGATTATAGCGTGACGCGTAGAGAATTGGTGGTGAACTTAACCTTGGAAAAAGGCACTGATGTGCGGGGCTTCAAGGAAGGAACAGGTTTTGTCATTGATTTATCGAAAGGTGATGGTGGTCAGCTTCAACGGCTTAATGAGACCGTTAGTGATAGTGACATTGCCGCTTTGGGTGGTCTTTTGGTTCAGGATGATGAAGGAAAGAAAGACCGAAATGAAATTGAATTTTTAGCGCCATCATTAGGTGACGATTCGGTAAATGATGAAGAACCTCAAGCTGTAACTACACCAGAAGCCGTGCCGGTGCTTAACTCTGAAATTATCATCGAAAATAATGAACCAGCGGCTGAAGATGTAGCGGTGGCGACGGAACTTCCTGAAAAACGTGAAACACCTGTTGATGAGATTGAATTCAAAGAAAACGCGCTAGAAAAAGGTGAAATTAGAGGCAGCCAGACCGTTAAAATTGCCTTGGACAAAGTGACGCAAGATGACGAAATTGAAGAAAATGTTGACACTCGCTTGCCAAAATTTTTAGCTGGTACATCAAACACTGACAATTTTGGTAATGATGAAAATATAAGTAAAGCCAAACCCAAAAACTATAAGCCAGTTTTGGTGGAAGCTGAAAAAGTTAAAGTTGAAGCGCTGCGCAGCAATAGAGAATATAAAATTACATTCCCGTTTAAAGATGACATTGCGGTGGCGGCGTTTGAGCTGAATGATTTATTTTGGCTGGTTTTTGAAAAGAAAATTGATTTTGACATTAGTGAATTAGAGGCTGTTGCACCTGAGCTGATTAAAGTTGTGGATGTGCAGGTTATTGACAATAGCACAACCGTGCGGTTGAAATTTGACAAAAGATTACTGCCAGGCCTTGGTGCGATGAATTCTGACTGGATATTATCGATTGGTGAATTGGTGCTGATAGACACTAAAGTGGTGAAATTGGCGCGCAAATATAAGCAAAATGGCCATGCGATTGTGCAAGTAAATATGAGTGATCTGGGCAAAGTGCATTGGTTTACTGATGAAAAATTGGGGGATCGCATTGCAGTGATAACCGCCAAGGGACCTGCTAGAGGCATTCTTAAAACTCATAATTTTGTGGAGTTTGCGGCTTTGCCGACCGTGCATGGTTTGATGTTTCAGGCGATTGCTGATGATATAAATGTGGCGGCTAATTTTGATCAAGCTGTGATTTCAAGCCGCGAAGGCTTGTCACTGACTGTCGGGCAAAATTATTCACGTCAATTGAGTGTGCTTAATAATGGTGACATTAAACGCCCAAGTGCCATTGAGTTTAAAGATTTGAGACGTGACGCTTGGCAGTTTACCGATCGCCGGCGTGAGTTGAATAAGCTTATTGATGATGCTGAAACTGAGAAAGATCAGTCTATCTATCGATTGGAAATGATTGAATTTTTATTGTCTTACCAAATGGCCAATGAAGCTTTGGGCATGTTGGCTTTTGAAAAATTTAAAGCCCCTACATCGGCAAATTCGGCGCGGTATAAAAGCCTAGAAGGTGCAGCTTACACTTTAGCTGGTAAATATAATACAGCCATGAATGCCTTAAGTGCAGTGAGTATTCGTAACAATAAAACGGCAAAATTATTCCGTGCCTATGCATTGTCAAAAACGGGCGCTCATCAGGAGTCTATTAAAGAATTTGATGCTTCTCAGGAAATGTTGGCGCAATTGCCACCCAAAATGGAAGCTAATTTTTTAATTGCCGCTGTTGAGTCGGCTTTGGAAATACCAAATTTGAATGCAGCCCAGAAGCATTTAATTATGCTGGGTAATGTGATGGAAACTGATTTTCAAAAGGCAAAATATTGGATGCTAATGGCACGCTTTAGCGAAATGAATGACGAAGTGCCTGAAGCTATTTTAAGGTATAGAGCCGCAGCAGATTATGACATTCGGCCAGTATCGGCTGAAGCCAATGGCAAGCTTAGCATGCTTGAATATCAAACAGGTGTCATAAAGATTGATGAAGCGATTGATCAATTAAGTGGCAATGTGATGATGTGGCGCGGGGATAAAATTGAGCAAACCAATACGCTTAACCTGGGTAAATTATATATGGATAAGGGGAAATATCGCGAAGGTTTTGCTCTGCTAAAAACTGCTGTATCTAAATTTGATTCCGCCGAAATAGGCCGTGACACCGCCAAATATATGAGTGAGGTGTTTGAAGCACTTTATCTGGGCGGGAAGGCTAGTGAAATGCTGCCGTTTAAGGCTTTGGGATTATTTTATGACTTTAGAGAATTAACCCCAATTGGCCGCAAAGGCGATGAAATGATCCGTAATCTAGCGGATAGGCTGATTGATGTTGATTTGCTTGATCAGGCTATTGAATTGCTTGACCATCAGGTGAATAAACGATTGACAGGCATTGCCAAGGCTGACGTCGCGGCTAAATTGGCTATGGTGCAATTGCTTAATTACCAACCTGAAAAAACCATTGTAACCATTGCAAAAACCCGTATTGCCAATATGCCGACACATATAACCCGCAAGAGAGATTTGCTTGAAGCACGGGCATTGGTTGAAATTGGCCGCACTCAAAGTGCAATCACGCGGCTTGAAGGCTATCGAGGTAAGGATGTTTCGGCGATTAAATCTGAAGCTTATTGGCGTGGTAGTTATTGGCAGAAAGCTGGGGAAGAATTTGAAACCATGGTGGCTAACCGCTGGCAGGATGATGTGCCTTTGCTAGACAATGAGCGCCACATATTGTTGCGCAGTGCCATTGCTTACAAAATGGCTGAAGATGATTTGGCTTTAGGGCGTTTGCGCAAGCAATATATGCGCAAAATGGAAAATACCTCGCATGCAGGTTCATTTAATTTGGTGGTTGATGAGGCTGCGACGGACGCGGTTGGATTTAGGAAATTGGCGCGTGAAATTGCCGAAGTTGATTTGTTGAAAGAATTTATCTCTGACTTTAGGGTCAATGAAGCCAAAGACATTCGTGATAGAAATAATCAATTGAGCGGAGTGAACGCTTCGGCGAGTGGCTAACTGTGTTTAGATTAGCAGCGCCTATAAACCCAAATTGAACCACCAATAAATAGCACGGAGACAAATGCCATTAAATATTGCGTCTCAACTATAAAGTAATTGGTGATTATGGCGAATATGCAGGCGGAAATAACACCGATCGGTTTATAGATTGAGTGCCATGATTTTTTTGGGTTGTGCTGTTTAAATAAACGTCTTTCTATGCGGGAATTGAGCATATGGGTGATGAGTTTATAGGCGCCGATAAATACGATCAGCATGATGAATGCGAATATGAAAATACGGAACATGGCTCACCTCTTTAAATTGTATATTGATTATATATGGTGATTTTTGTCACAATTTCAAGCATGGTTTTTATTTACCAATCTGTACCATCGGGATATTCGGCAGGGCCTTTAAGCTCTAATTTATTGCCAAACGGATCAAATACATAAAATGAATGACCCATGCCACGCGCGCCGCCATGCATGGCTTCACGATCAATTTCAACATTGTGAGCTTTGAGGTGATTGCGCATTTCGTCATGATCGAACGGGCTGAGGGCAATGCAGACATGATCGACATTGCGACCACCAGCAACGGGAGGAATGGCACCCTTTGCGCCTTCATGGGTGATGTCCCACAATACAATGAGTGATGAGCCGCACCAGACTTGCTCCATGCCTAATGTGGGGTATGAATAGCCGTCAACGCAGCCCAGTATATTGCGATAGAAATCTAAAGCTTTTGGCATGTCATCAACTATAAATACAATATGATCTAAGCCGACAAGAGTGAATGGTGGTTTACTGGTCATGGTGTTCGCCTTTTTGAATTTTATTGGATAATATTCTGTATTCATCCTGAGTTGCAAGTATAATATCGAAACCAGTGTCGAAAGCTTATTTTGACTTCGAGCTATGCTAGTTTCAGAACTCGCTCCACACTTTTTCTTCTGATGTGCCAAGTTCCAATAAATCGGCGGAGCGCAGATGTTTGTCGTCCCCAGTGAGGTAGAATTCGTCTAATTGAGGGGGCGTGACTTTCGTACCTGACAACATGCAATGCGCTTGTCCTCTATGATGAATTTGGTGCTGGATCAGATGAAGAAACACTCTGTCGAATCGCTCCGACTGTATTGCATCATCCCGTACAATTTGAATGGAGTGGCTGCCATCCAAATTCCCGAGATTATCACACGCATCTATTAGTCGGGTGTCGATTTTTCTTTGTTCATCATAGAGTTGCGTCATATCTTGAAAAGGTAAACTCTTTTCGAAGGCTGAATATCCCATACAGTCACCTTCAAGAGCCGATACGTAGAACCAATCTACGATCAATATATGGTTGAGTGTTTCAATGAACGTTGGGAAAAATCCAACTCGTTTTTTGGATAGTTCATCGGCATCTAAAGACAGGCAAGCCTTGCCGAGCCGAAGATTAGCCCAAGCGTTGTTTTGGGCTTGCACGCAAAAGAGTTTGTTCATGCAATATATTTATCTGGTAATTGAAGGATTGTCTAATTTAAATGGTTGGCTAGCCTGTCAGGTTTGCGCCGAAGCTTTGTACTAAGCTGCCTGTAACTAAATTCCAACCATCGACTAAAACAAAAAAGACGAGTTTGAACGGTAGTGAGATGATCACGGGTGGGAGCATCATCATGCCCATGGACATGAGGATGGAGGCCACCACCATATCGATGACAATGAAGGGGATAAAGATAAGGAAGCCGATTTCGAAGGCGCGGCGCAGTTCGCTAATCATAAAAGCGGGGATAAGGGTGATGGTTGAAACGTCTTCAGGGGTTTCGGGTAGTTCTTGTTGGGCGATGTCTAAAAATAGGCGCAGATCTTTATCACGCACATTGGCCAACATGAATTGTTTAAACGGCACAATCGACACTTCGAAAGCTTCTTGTAGCTCCATCGTGCCTTCGGTGAGTGGCCTTATGCCCGTGTCATAAGCCACTTCGAACACAGGAGCCATGATGAAAGCGGTGAGGAATAAAGACAAGGAAATGATGACGCTGTTGGGTGGTGAAGTGTTCACTCCCATGGCGGTGCGTAATAATGACAAAACAATCACCACACGGGTGAAAGAGGTGACCATTACTAATATCGACGGTGCGAGCGAAAGAATGGTGATGAGGGCGATGATTTGCAACGCCTGATCGGTGAGGCCTAAGCCATCGGTGAATGAGATGGTTAAATCATCAGCGAAGGTTTCACTAGCGCCTAAAGCGGTGATAAACAAGCCTAAAAAGATCGGCAATGTGATGATGATAAAGCGCCGAATATATTTAGTGATGGGCTTTTTGAGGGGCATGGGCTTGGGCTTCTGGTGTTATAACGGCTTTGATTTATTTTTCAGGTTCAGCAAGGGCTTTGGCGTCTTGCAATTTGCCTTTAATGTCTTTTGAGTCGGTGATTTTGGGTTGTTTGTCTTTAAATTCTAGGTCGCTTTCTGGGTCTTTGTTTTTTTGAATTTTGGGATCTTGTTCTTGATTATCGGGGGTTTCTGCATCGGGTGTTGGTGTTAGATTAGCTTCTAGGGTTTTATCAACTTTGAAAGTGGATTGAACAGGCGTTCTGATGCTGCCGACTTGTTTGGAAGCGGTTAATTCTGATTGATGTAAGCCGTTACTCGGTTCGGGCGTTACGGTTTCAATAAGTTGTGAATGGTTTTCACCCAATAGAATCACATGGCGTAAATTGTCGCGGCCAATGATAATCACTTTGGTTTTTTGATCTATCGGCAATACTTCTTGAATGAATAGGCTTGAAGATTTGCTGTTGAAAATATCATTATGCTGGGCGCTTGCAGGGATTTTATTTTTATTAATGCGTTTTAAAACAAATGCAATGGCCAGAATAAGTATGATAATGGCGGCTAAGGCACCAAAATATTTTATATAGCTGATAAGGTCCATAATATCCTCAAATTTAAATTTATATCAGTACTAGCTGATTCTAATAAGTTAATCAAAAGTTAATATGGTAGGAAAAAAACGCCTAAATTGGGTGGTTTTATGGCTTTAAATAAATGATTTGCAAATCATTAATAAGATGTTAACCATAAAGGGGGCAAAATCTACCTATCTAGATTCGCCTTATGTCTATATTTAAATAAAGACTGTGGCGGTATTTATTTAAAGCACGATAGACGTGAAATTAAAATAGAGGCAGGACATCCGCTTGATCGGTAATTTAAAAATTTTTTCGTTGTTAAAGACGCGCATGCAGTGGCACCAATCCAACCAAGCGGTGATTGCTGAAAACATTGCGCATGCTAACACGCCCGATTATAAAGCACGACAATTGTCTGAGCCTGATTTTGAGGCCATTTTGCTGCGTGAGCGGCAAAATGGCTACGGTCCATCGACGTTAAAACGCACCAATGCCGCGCATTTGCAAGTTTCGCTTGAGCAAGTTGATGTAGGCCAAGCTGAAGAAGTCGCCGATTGGGAGGTTACTCCCTCGGGCAATAGTGTGGTGCTTGAAGAGCAGATGATGAAATTGGCTGAAAACCAATTGAATTATCAAACGGTGACATCGCTTTATTCGAAGTCACTTAAATTAATGAAAATTGCGGTTGGTAATTAGAGGTAAATACTATGGATGTAATGAAAGCAATTATGGTGGCGGCTACAGGTCTTAGGGCACAAAGTAGTCGTATGCGCGTGATATCTGAAAATATCGCTAATGCTCATTCAACAGGTTTGACGCCTGGCGGAGATCCGTTTCAGCGTAAAATATCAACCTTTAAAAAAGAATTTGATGATGACCTAAATGCCAATGTTGTGGTGGCTGGTCGCATTCTTAAAGACCAAAGCGCATTTGAGCTAAAATATGACCCGAGTCATCCGGCTGCGAATGCTGAAGGTTATATAAAATTATCGAATGTCAATGAATTGATAGAAATGGCAGATATGCGCGAAGCGCAAAGAAGTTATGAAGCGAATTTGAATGTAATCACTTCATCACGTACCATGATATCTAAAACTATCGATATTTTAAAAGGTTAAGCGCCGCCTTGTTAAGCGGATGAAATAACGAATAAAAGAGAGCAAAATCATGGTTGCCAATAGTTTGCAAGCGAGCCAAGCCTATATGAACGCACTGAATAGTGTGGGCGGGGGGGCTGCAAAACCCCAAAGCATGGTGGAAACGGGTGCTGACAAAGGTGGCTTTGGTGACATGGTGAGCGACACTGTCAACCAAATTGTAAGTGCAGGACAAAACGCTGATGATAAAGTGGTTCAACAAGCGGTTGGAAAAGTTGATGTTGTTGACGTTGTAACCGCGGTTGCAGAAACTGAACTGGCGGTTCAAACGCTGGTTTCAGTAAGAGATCGTGTAATTTCTGCGTATCAGGATATACTGCGGATGCCGATTTGATTCTGTTGATTCGAATTTAGGCATGATGTAGATATATGGATGGCTGAGCTATGAATGGTGCGGAAACATTAGATTATGCGCGTGACGCAGTTTATGTGATGTTGTTGATGTCAGGCCCCATTATGGTGGTTGCCTTAATGGTTGGTTTGGTTATTGCGCTGTTTCAAGCGCTCACGCAAATTCAAGAGATGACTTTGGTATTTGTGCCCAAAATTGTGGCGATATTTGTTACATTGCTTTTGCTTTTGCCATTTATGGCCTCGACTTTGGCTGGCTTTATGAACAGAACCATGGAAAACATCATCATTGTAGGTGGGACGGTTTAAATGACCCTCGATTTTTTACCGCAATTGGCATTTGTTTATTTGCTGTTATTTGGCCGCATCGGCGCTATTATCATGTTATTGCCAGGTTTTGGTGAAAGCTATGTATCCCCGCGTATAAGGCTTATTTTTGCCCTGTTGTTGACCTTGGTTTTATACCCGATGTTAAATGTAAGCTTTGCATTGATACCCGAAAGTTTAAGTGGCGTGTTTATGCTGTTAATGCAGGAAGTTTTGATTGGGCTGTTTATTGGTGCGTCGGTAAAATTATTTATGAGTGCTTTGGGCATAGCGGGCATGGTGGTGGCGATGCAAACTGGCTTGGGCTCAGCCATGAGTTTTGACCCCAATCAAGGTAGCCAAGCGCCATTTTTTGCCACAATATTGAATTTGATGGCCGTGACGCTGATATTTATCACCGATTTGCATCATTTATTCTTTCGGGCGATGATTGATTCTTATGCTTTGTTTCCGACCAATTCGAGTGAATTTTTACCGATTGGTGACTTTGCCCAAATGGCAATGGAAAGTATTTCGAGTAGTTTTTATTTGGCCATGCAAATGTCCGCACCGTTTATATTATATGGCATTGTGTTTAATGTTTGCTTGGGCATTTTAGCCAAGCTTATGCCGCAAATTCAGATTTATTTTGTGGCAATGCCTGCCAATATCGGCATTGGCATTATATTAATGATGTTGCTGGTGGGCAGTATGGTGAGCTGGTTCTTAGATAGATTTGGCACGATGATGCTGGAGTTTGTGATATGATATGGTACATGAAACAAATTTTTGGTTTTGCGTTTTTGGCTGAAATTCAAAAAGGAATTTTAAATGGCTGAAGGTGATGATGGCGAAAAAACTGAAGAACCGACCCAGAAGAAATTAGACGATGCGTTTAAAAAAGGCGACGTTGCTAAGAGCCAAGAAGTGAATCTGTTTTTTGGTTTGTTGGCGGCTACTTTGGGGGTTTCGGCCATGTCGACAGGCATGAGCACTGATGTGGTGATGATGTTGCGCCGCTTTATTGCGATTCCACATGATATATTGGTGGATGAAGCCAGTATTTTATTGCTGACAAAGCAAGTGTTTATGGGCGCGGGGGCGCTTATGTTTTTGCCTTTATTGTTGTTTATGGTGGCGGGTGTCATTGGCAATTTAGTGCAGCATAAACCGTTAATGACCACTGAAAAAATCAAACCAAAATTGAATAAAATCTCTTTGTTGGCGGGAGGTAAACGCCTATTTTCAAGCCAATCAATTGCTAATTTTTTAAAAGGCCTATTTAAGTTGGTGGTGGTAACCTCTTTAATTGTTTGGGCGGTATGGCCCGATAAAGAAATGCTGCGTCAGTTGATGACTACGGATTTAAACCAATTGCTTTACATTATTTTGGATATGGTGATTAAGGTTTTTATTGTGGCTTTGATTGCCATGGCGCCAATTGCTTTGGCTGATTATCTATACCAAAAAGCCACCTGGATGAAAAAACAGCGGATGAGCTTGAAAGAAATTAAAGACGAGCATAAGCAGATGGAAGGCGACCCACTGATTAAAGGCAAAATTAGGCAGTTGCGGATGGAACGGGCGCGTGGGCGGATGATGGCCGAAGTGCCGAATGCCGCCGTGGTGATTACCAACCCGACCCATTATGCTGTGGCGTTGAAATATAATGATGACATGAATGTACCTGTTTGTATTGCTAAAGGTATTGATGAAGTTGCATTACGGATTCGCGAAGTGGCGAAAGATAATGATATAACGATTGTTGAAAACCCTCCTTTGGCGCGGGCCTTATATGCCAGTGTTGAGCTTGAAGAAGTTGTACCAACGGAACATTATAAGGCGGTTGCGCAAGTCATTGGATATGTTATGCGATTACGCCGCACTATCGGATAGTTAAAATATTTTCGCAACCCAATGTCTCTGCTTAAGCATATACAGGCATCTCCAGAGATTTTCTAATACAATCCAATTAACGAACCGCTTCCGAATTCCCAATATTCAAATTGGCACATTTATTTGGATGACACAAATGGCCTTGTGACATTGGCCTAAAATAACCCTCTAGATGCCCTCAAAAGTGTCTAGAGAATTACCCTGAATATTTGTGACAGGGCACAATTTAACCTAATCAACAACTTTTTATTTAATTGCAGCACACCGATTTCGATGTGTTGTTTTAACGCGTCCATCTTGGGCGACAACTACGGAGAGACTGAGAATGAGAAATAACTATAATCTAATGTATATGGCAGACTTTTATAAAGTATCCCATAAAGCCCAATACCCCGCCAACGTCACAAAGGTTCATTCCGTGCTGGTCGCTCGTGGTGCAAACTATAATGAGCATATCAGCAAAACAGAATTTCAATGGTTCGGCGCTAAGCTGTTTATTGAGAAGCTTGAGAGTTTCTCTGAGTGGTTCTTTAGTCTACCATATGCCGCAGCAAGTATTGAAATAGAAAAATATAAAGACTTTTTGGACGCACGATTGGGTGGCAACAACAATGTTGCTCATTGGTTTGATCTACGACTCCTCGGCCATCTCCCGCTCATCATCAAAGCTCAGCCAGAGAAAGCCATACAAGCCTTCCAAACCCCCTTAATCACTGTAGAAAATACTGATGATAACTTTGCGTGGCTCACAAGCTATATTGAGACATCAATGCTCTCTAACGTGTGGGCTCCCTGTACAGCTGCAAACCGAAGCTGGCATATTCGGAAGTCCATTGAAGATGTCATGCAGGGTTATTCTGAAGAGGAGCTATCGGCCATTGATTTCATGGCTCATGATTTCTCTTATAGAGGCCTCCAAGGTGATGAAGCAGCAATGCTTTCAGGCTGTGGTCATCTAGCCAACTTCAAAGGCTCGGATAGCATCCCTGCTATTTTAGCTATGGAGCGAGTTTACGGTGAAATTACAGGCTTCTCAGTGCCAGCTACAGAGCATTCTGTGATGTGCGCTGGAGGTGAAGAGGATGAAGTTGAGACGTTCAAACGTATTCTCGACATTTATCCTCAGGGCATCGTTTCCGTGGTTGCAGATACATGGGATTATTATGGGATGCTGAAGAACTTAGCATCATTTAAAGATCGCATTATGGCTCGTGATGGTAAACTTGTGATTCGTCCAGATAGTGGTGATCCTGTCCATATTATTTGTGGTGATGTTTTTGAAGATTACAGTAACTATGAATTTGGACATCTGAAGGATTATCTTGCAGATATCATCTGGGACTTGGTGGCTGAAGATACTCCACATGGTGAGGTCGGGGTTGATAGCTGGGATCTTAAATTCAAGCATAATGGTAAATATTATGTAGCTAGCGCATCGGTTGAATTTGATCGCCATGATAAGCAATACTATTATCTGGAGAATGTGTGTGTTGATGAAATTGAAGAAATATCTCCTACCCCAGAACAGCAGGGCTCTCTAGAAATCCTCGACAGCATCTTCGGCCACACTTTAGACAGCGCGGGACTGAAGGTCTTAGATTCCCACATTGGCCTCATTTATGGTGATGGGATGAACCAAGAGCGTATCAAGAAAATGCTAGCGGCCATGATTGCGAAAGGCTACAGCCCTCTCAATATTGTCTTTGGTGTTGGTGCTTACACATATCAATTGACCACCCGTGATGAGCTCGGATTTGCCTTTAAAGCAACCGCAGTTGAAATCGATGGTGAATGGGTTTCTATCCAGAAGAATCCTAAGACTGACGTTAGCAAAAAATCATTAACTGGCCGCTTTGATGGCGCAGATATGGAGGTTATCTTTAATGGGAAATCCTAGCTATGAAAATGATAATAAGCTAGCGGTTGAAAGGCTGCTGGCTGACTACTGGACTCACGGTAAATTGATAGTGGCTGTGGATTTTGATAACACAATTCATGATTTTCATAATCAAACCTTAAATTTCTCTGGAGTCATTGATTGCATAATCAGATGTCTCAGTAACCAGTTTGAAGTTTATATGTTCACTGCGAGTAATGATGTCACCACGATAAATCGTACATGGTCTCGTATCTTTGGTGCGCTTCCAACTATCAACGAGTCTTCTTTAGATGCCACTTTCAATTCCCGCAAACCCTACTATTCAATCCTTTTGGATGATCGGGCAGGGCTCCCAAGTGCTCTCCAGCAACTCAACGCAGTTTTAGATGAAATAGAAAAGGATAATTAAATGGGCATGTTTAAATATTATAAGCGTGGCAAGGGAGAGCTAGATACGTCTAACTTTCCTGATCTGCTTGAGGAGCGCATCATAACTATTGATGTGCTGGACGAGAAAACGTTTATGTCGCTACTGGCTTTTAAAACTTGGTCAGGTCTTGATGGCTCAACTCGGCATGAGTTTACTGTCACCATAAGAGGTTACGTGGCTCACTTGCGGGGGGATAAGGATGAGTTTCCTGTGAGTGAATTATATGAGAGATATCTTCAAGGTTTCTATTTCAAGTGTCTGCAAATCCAGCATGAGAGCACAGGGATAATTTCTTCTAACACGATTTCTCCTCTAGAAATAACAGAGCAGCTATCAGATGTCCATTATGCTGCGCCTTTATTTATCGGTGCAGATGGCTCAGTTAACAAGTTTTTCTACCATGAGCATGCTGCTGCAATTAAAAATCGCACACAGGGCAAAGTGGTTTCTTTAGATCTATATCTCAAAGATCTTGGGGAGAATAAGACAAACCGCGATTTCATTATCGTGGATGATATTTTAGGCGCTGGAGCAACGGTTAAGCTTCTTGTAGATGTCATTCGCAGAGCTGGCTACACAAACCCAATCCATCTCTGGGTGCAATACAACGAGGGCATACATAGCGATACTTTTCTTGATCAATTCAAATCATCCTACATCGGCCAAGAAATCTAAGGAGCCAGCTTATGTACCAAACCATACAAATGATGAAAGTCGAGGGCTATCCGCATGTTGTAGACCAAGGATATACCCTCAGATCTCTCAAGGGGCTCTTAGGACGCATCTCCCGCGCTCTGTGGTGGGCTCTGGGGAAACTCAAGGCGCTCCAACCCCTGTCCATAACTCAAGAATACATCAGATATGAGCCTGTCCACCAAGACAATCTCATGGAGGAATTTCGAGAGCAGTATTGGCACTTGTTAGGCCGTGGGCTTCGCGCAGATGAACTATGCCTTATCTGTGGCGTAGAGGATTTCAACAAACTGATAGCAGATCAGGAGGTGCACCGAAGTCGCAGCTTCACACTACCTATAGGTGATCTTCATTATGGCTTTAGAGGCTTTCGTGGAACTATTGAAGGCATTCAAGTTCATGTTGTGCCACATCTCAGAGGTTATGCAATCATTGAGAAATCATTGGGAGAAAACCAGAGCAAACCTAAAGTTAATCAGAAGCGAGAAATAAATGACTTTTCAAGAGCACCTAGAGCCCCTTTGGATTATCGGGGTGTCGGTGATCCTCATAGAGATCGGGATATGCTACCTTTTATGGAGGCACATTCGACCACCTAAATCACCGCTTAATTTGACCCCAAAACATCGGAATCGAGGACTTAAATGAGTTCCTACGCAGAAGCCTTAAGAAACCAATCCAAACAACAAAAACTCAAGAAAGTCAGAGATGCCGCCAATGCAATTGCAGAGGGTCGCAGAGCTGGCTTCAGATTAATCCAAGGAGGATTAAAAGAGAATGACAACACATCAACGTTACAAAGCACCACACGCACCTAAAGGCACACCACAGAGCCGCAAGACATTCCGAAGTGTTCTAGCTCGGGCAGTGTCTCGCAAGCTGCATCCTGATCTGATCGCTTCAGCTAAGGCTGGGATGCTTTCTAAAGCGGCCGCTTTTGGGTTTCATCCTACCCGCTCAGTTTAAATCCAACACCTCGGAAACGATTTCCTAATATTAATTGAAAGTACTGAATATCATGACACAAACTAATCTATTGCGCTCAGAAGACATCTTTGATTGCGGCCAGAGATTACCTCTAGAAGCCCTCTCTAGCTCCCTCCCAGCAATCCTTTTTGTGGACATTGAGGGGCAAGTAGGGGGATGTGCAAGACCTTCTTATGAAGCCTTAAGATCTGAGAATAAATCCCTCCGATTGAGGCTCAAGATTGCTGAAGACTTAGCTGAAATGTACTGCCAAGGCTGGCTCAATGCTGCTGATGATGCAGAGGGTCTTGAGGAGAAGCTTCATAGTGTTGAGGTGGCTCTAACTGCTGATCTTGTTGGGGAGGTGAACTGATATGCCTTTCGCACAAATGTATGGAGAGATTTTGGATTTTCGGGTCAAAGTACAGGAGCAGCACTTAGCTCTTGAAGAAAAAGACGAGAGATTAGCTAAAGCTGGTCTCGAGATTGATCGGCTGAAGGTTGCCAATGGAGCTCTTGCGGAACAGGTCAAAAACTATAAAGACCTCTTCGATAACATGGCAACTTCTCCAGCAGATTATTCAGAGTTAGAGAAGCGCCTACAGCGACTAGCTGTTAGCTCCTGTGAAGAGGCAGGAGAGTATAAAAAAGTTATTGAAGCTCTAAATGACATCATCATCACACAGAATGATCAGGTTATCACAGCTGAAGAGCAGCTAAAGATCCAAACCCAGATAGCTGAAGATGCTGTTCAGAAGCGCATTGAGGTTGAGGAAAAGCATCAAGCATGGAAAACCCGTTCTCTTGTACTCGGCTACGGAGGCATCCCAGAGGGCTTCAAACTCTTCGGGAAAACTGTAGATGAGCTTAAGACATGCGTAGACACTGTGGAGCAAATGAACAGTGTGCTTAAGATGGCTGGTGCGTTGAAAGAGCATTGTGAGCGATCTGGAAAGGCCAAGGAAGAAGCCTGTAAACTTTCACTTTCGGGCGGTCTCAAAATGGGTGAGATGATTCTACCACCCCGCGTAGGTAAAGGAATTACATCATTCCCAACTATCTAGCAGTATCTCAGAACGTTTTCACTAAGAAAAACTTCACTTTCATCCCTCCGAAGAACTTACGCCAAGCTCGGAGGGATCTTCATATGTACCTCAGAATGCTCAAGAACCTCATCATGAAAGCCCCAGACCTCTCTTCAGAGATCTACAGGCAGATTAAGACATTCTGTGAGGGCTCTATAGCTCAACTTAGACTTCTAATTCAAGTAAGGATATTTTAGATATGAATAACCAATTCCCAACACACGCACTTGTTCCTCTTGCAGAGTTTCAGGCCTTTTCGGATGTCTGTTTAGGCAAGAAATCTGAACCAGTATCAGGTGCTCGTGCAGATCTTATAGTCGTGGATGATATCTCACCGAAGCTCACCTATCAAGTCATCTCAGCGGACACTCCAGATGAGCTTGAAGAGGTCGTTAACGCCAACTTAGATCACGGCTGGCAGCTCCAAGGGGGCATCTGTAGTGAACCTTTAGGTGATTTCATGCAAGCTATGACAAAAAAGGAGATGGTTCAATGATGCAACTTATAATTGTATATTTAGGTTCTACCTCATTCTTATCCGCAGTTGCTTGGGCAGCTCTCACATCAGAGGAATGATCTCATGAAGAAAACTAAACAGCAACCTAAGTTGTGGGATGTAGAGAATCTTTCGGAGCTTCTACAGTACACCTCAACAGCTAAGCGGAGGCTTCCTCCAAAATTTAACTTATTAGATCGCCTCAAGATTTCTTGGGGTGTTTTTATTGGAGCTTATGATGCTCTAGAATGGGAAGATTGAATATGGTTGCTTATGAAATATTGGATATCGAAAAAACGGGGTATTTAGACCACATAAAAATTACCGTAAAGATCACTCGGTGGCGCTTCTTTTCACGAAAGTTCAAGTCGAAGGAGATTCGGGCGTATGTGGGGTGCAGCTCAGGTTTTGATGACCTCGCCACGGGAGAGCTCGTATATAGCACTTGGGACAATACGTTAGGTGACCTTTTAGAAACCACAGCAAAGCGTGAAGAGTGGAAACAGCAGGGAATTTTATAAGATGAGTGAAACACTAATAGAAAAAGATAATAGCGAAGTCGAGATATTCAGCTTCAAAGACACCCACAGAATACGCACAGTGACAATTGAGGGTGAGCCTTGGTTTGTTGCTGTGGATGTACTGAGGTGTTTAGATATGCCTTTTGAAAAAGGGACTTACAAATACCTTCAATACCTAGATGAAACTGAACAGGAGCTTGCAACTCGCAAATCGACCCCCGAAATTTTCGTGGGTGCTTCAGGGGGTGGTGTTGGTACAAAAATAATCTCCGAGAGCGGCCTTTACAAGCTTCTCTTAAGATCCACCAAACCTGAAGCCAAACCTTTCCAAGATTGGATCACTAAAGAGGTCATCCCGACTATTCGCAAGACAGGTCAATATGATCTGAAGATGGACAGCGGGAGAGATACCCTACCAATGCCACAGAACTTTGCAGAGGCTCTTAGAGGTCATGCGGAGGCTCTCATGCGTCAAGCTGAGTTGGAAGAAGAGGTTCATGCTAAGAAAGCTGCTTTAGCAACTTCTGAGAAAGCTAAAGAAGAGGCGGAGAGCTTACAGCGAAAAGCAGAAGCTGCAAGAGTTGATGCTGAAAATCAAGCAATGCGCCTTCAGACTTCTTCAGATTGCTTTGAGGCGCTCTTTGTGACGAAGAAGGAGGGCTTGGTAGACATCATTGAGATTGCTCGAAAAATCTCAGGCATCAATACACACATGCTGAAGAAATCTCTGGCGCAGTTAGGTTTTCTTTACAAACAGGGCGGCGCTTATCGGGTTTATTCCAAATATCGAGAAGTTCTTTTTGTCGAGAAGTTCGGCACATATATGCTTCAGAATGGTAAAATAATAACCACCAATAAAATTATGGCTACGCGAAAAGGCGCAGAGAAATTAGCAGCTCTGGGCATATCCGAGAAATTAATCATGAGAAAGGGCATTTCAAATGCTAATCATTAAAGCACTCCTAAAAATCCACCAGACCACCCTAGCGTCTCTCAAGCGCCTCCAAGACTTCTATCACAAGAAAGTTTTGGCCGCTAAAGATCAGCATGAGGCTATTGATGAAGATGCCTTAAATGCTCAAAACACTGCTAGAGAGGATCGAGAGCGCCTCATCAGAATAGCCAATAATAGCCACTATAATAAAATTGCAAGCATTCATGAAGTAGCTGGCAAAGAGAGAGCTAAAGTTGATCTGAAGCTCACTGAAAACATCAATGCAATGGGCGCTATAGAAGCAGCTCTAAATCACTAAACAGCCCCAACCACAAACCCCAAGAAGCCTCTTCAGAACCATCTGGAGGGGCTTTTTCTGTTTCTACACATAAATCATCCTAAGGCCAGCCATGCAATTATCAGCTCTCAAAGAACCATCAAAAAAACAATTAGCTTATCAAGATGCACCTATAGCAGCTCGTCCAGAGAATGACGCACAGAGCCTTCAGGATGCTGAGATGGAACTCAAAGAGCGCATGAAGAATTTACCTGAACCTACACCTCAAGGTGAGCCTGTAGATGAAGCTATATATTCAGTTCAGTTTGATCTTGAAAATTTCCAAAGTGGCTATGGCTCTCACAGATATTTTAAGAATATCAATAAGAATGTTGAAGGTGCATCTGAGGCTAAGACAAGCTACGGCCAGACAATTATTAGAGCAGCTGTGGTGAAAGTTGGGGATGCCATTGAGGAGTTCTGCACGGAGAAGACAAGGGTGCGCCCACATGTTTCTAAAGGGGTTCTGAAGAAGTTGGATCCCCATGTGACTGCCTTGATTGCTCTTAGGGCTCTCGTGGATCATACCACGGTAACTCAGAAATTCACCAGAGTTTGCATTAATTTAGGAACCAAGATCCAAGATCAGCTCACCTTTTCACAGTTCCAAGAGGCTTCCCCAGAGCTTTTTAAGATGGCTCTAAAGCATCAGAAAGGCTCTACTTCATATCGCCATCTTAAGAACGCCATGACTTATTGCATGAATAAGAATGAGATAAAAGTAGAGGATCGTATGACTGAGCCTACGCGCTTCCATGTTGGTAAAAAGCTGATAGAAATTATCATTGAACAGACAGGCTTCTTTCATATTCATAAAGTGAATACAGCTAAGAAACGCTTAGTCTATGAAATCTCCCCAACACCMGCACTCTTAGACTGGATYGAAATACAGAAGCAGCAGAAGAGCACMATGATGCCTCTATTGCTCCCCACAGTTGCCCCYCCGATACCTTGGAYATCCTCTTCAGGTGGCGGTTATCATTTCCCAGCATTCTCKGGYGAYTAYCAAGTTGCCAAAGGSACGAGCMRYGYATGGGCTGAAGAATTYGATGARGATATTGAGCACAGACAGGAAGTCTTAAAAGCYCTCAATGCTCTTCAGGCAACMCCKTGGATCGTYAATARAAAAGTMTTAGAAGTYGCTCAGGARCTCTGGAGAGTTGGCAATCCGTTAGCTAAATTACCCTCTAGAAGCCCTTTRGAAATCCCGAAGCGKCCTGAAGAAGCTGAGCATGATGAGGAGATCCGCAAGAAGTGGAAGCGTGAGGCCTCAAAAGCCCATGAGAAGAACAACCGMTTAGCTGGCAAGATTATGAATGTTCAGCAGACTTTCTGGATCGCTGACTTCTTTAAAGATGCTCCAGCTATCTATTTYCCTCACCAGTTTGATTTTAGAGGGCGMATGTATTCCATCCCMGCATACCTCTCACCACAATCTACAGATYTATCTAAAGGCCTYCTYAAGTTCCAAGARGGMGTKKCTTTAGARACACCTGAAGCGGCTCGGTGGCTGGCAGTGCAGGGTGCAAAYTGTATGGGCTTYGATAAAGTCTCCTTTGARGAACGAGAGRCATATATAGAGAGCATCTCRGATGAAATCATAAGAGTAGCTGARAACCCTCTGGATAAYCTCTGGTGGACGGATAAGGACAAGGTCAAAGAGGCATTCGGTTTCTTGGCCTTTTGTTTTGAATGGGCGCAATATAAGAAGGAAGGATTATCCTTTAAG